>NZ_JBIAQI010000031.1:0-114901 GCF_042888905.1 Streptosporangium sp. NPDC002721 | reverse complement strand
AGCCCCAGCAGAATCGGCGACATCGTCAAAGCCGCACTCGTCCTCACTCATTTCGAACACAGCTACCCAACGTGAAAGTCGCTGAGATCACCTCAATGGGTGCGCACAGAGTTGGATGATCTTGGATATGACTACCTTCCTCTCCTCCCAGAGGACGTAAGGGCCCGGCTCATGCAACAGTGAACACCCGGGACGGATAGTCCCAGGCGTTTCTGTAACCCTTTCCGAAGAGCGCGCCTACTTTTTTATACTCCAACTCGGTCTGCGAGTTCCCGCAGCTCAGGCGAGGGTGGGTCCTGCATGGTCAGCAAATCGGACACAAGTTGGTAGGTGATTCGGTGGTTCCTTATCTGCTCCGGTGTGATGGCCTCGGCCTCCAGCAGCGCGGATACGGCCTCTTCGACCTGTCGACGCTGGGCGTGCGCGCGGGCGAGGTCTATCTGGAGCCGAGCGCGCCGCTCACTCGAAAGCGGCGACGTGTCGACCGCCGTCCCGACCCGGAGCGCGTGTCCGGCGTCTTCCAGTTCGACCGCCACTGTGACCTCGTGAAGCGCGACGTTGGCCGGACCGAACTCGGTGTTGTAGTCGTTGCGCCCCTCTTCCAGCCGTTCCGCGACCTCACGGGCTCGCGCCAGGTGCTGGTACGCGGTGTCCGCCTCGTTCAGCCGGGAAGCGGCCACGGCCCGCTGTAAGGTAAGCCCACCCCACAGCGACATGGCCTCGGGCTTGCCCTCGTCGACCATGAACCACAGAGCCTCGGCGGCTGTGCGAGCCGTCTCCTCCGCCTGGTCGAAGTGGCGCGCGCCCAGGAAGACGAAGCCGAGCCGGAAAGCGCCGGCCGCCATCATCAGCGGGTTGCCCGCCCGCTCCGCGGCGACGATCGCCCGATCGGCGGCGATCCACGCGGCCTCGGGCTCACCGAGCTTGGCGAGCGCGGCCGAGCACGCCTGGTAGGTCACCGCGAGCAGTTCGAACAGCTCCGCCCGCCGCTCCTCGGGAGCCGATCGAGCAGCGGTCTCCAGCGCCGGTATCAGACCCCGCAGCAGGTCGGCCAGCTCCACATACCGGCTTTCGTGTGTCAGCTCCCAGGCCCGATCGACCCGCGGCTGGATCTCCGACGTCGCTGGGACCGGTGCCGAGTGCAGCATGGCCCGCAGGGAGTGAGCCCCCGACAGCACCAGGCGCAGACCGGCCGTTCCCGGGATCTCCTCGGCGGAGGCGGCGACCACCGGTGCTTCCGCGGCCAGCTCCGACAGCGGGATGTCGAGCGCCTCGGCGACCTTCTCCAGGACCGACATGCGATCGACCTTGCGAACCCCGCGCTCCACCTGCGAGATCCACGCCACCGACCGATCGACCAGCCGTGCCAGCTCCGGCTGTGACAGGCCGCGCCGCTTGCGTTCCTGGGCGATGCGCCGCCCCAGGGCTCTCTGATACTCGGTGCTCACCCCGCCGTTCCCTTACCGGTCTGGAGGGACAGCCAGCCGACCTCGGTCGAGGCGAGCAGCTCTTCGGCTCTGGTTATCGACTGATAAGCCGATAACCAGCTGAATCTACCCTTTGTCGGCGATCATGTAGCGGTGGTGACTCCTCTAGATCAACCGCCTCCTTCGTCCACGTCCCACTCGCCGTCTTCACCGAAGCATCCCCGTCGACGTCTCGGCGCCATATGGATCACAGTGATCATCGCCTGTGCGGCTGCCATCACACTCGCCGTGATCTTCCGGCCGATCGCCAAGAGTCCGACGGTGGAAGAGTCAGAACTGACGTGGGATCGCGACCCCGTCGCATCAGCCGCGGTCGGTCAGGTGGAGGGACGGCCGGTCGTCGTCACCGGCGACCTGGACGGCATGGTGCGAGTGTGGGACCTGGCCACGCGTCAATTGGTGGGCAAGCCGATGACCGGCCACACCAGCATCGTCTCGTCGGTGACGGTCGCTCAGGTGGACGGCCGATCGATCGCCGTCACGCTCAGCGTGGACGGCACGATGCGGGTGTGGGACCTGGCCACGCATCAACAGGTGGGTGAGCCGATGAACGGCCACAACGGCAACATGGCGGCGGTCGGTCAGTTGAAGGGACGGACGGTCATCGTCACCGGCGGCGCGGATGGCGCGGTGCGGGTGTGGGACCTGGCCACGCGTCGACCGGTGGGTGAGCCGATAACCGGTGACACCGTTGAGAGTGTCAGTGCGGTGGCGGTCACCCAGGTGAAGGGGAGGGCGGTTGTCATCACCGGCGGCCGGAACGAAACGGTGCGGGTGTGGGACCTGGCCACGCGTCGGCTGGTGGGCAAGCCGATGATCGGCCACACCAACTCCCTGGAAGCAATAGCGCTCGGCCAGGTGGGCGGCCGGCGGGTCATTGTCACCGGAGGCTCGGACGACAGCGTGCGGCTGTGGGACCTGACCACCCATCACCTGCTGGGACAACTGCCCGGCCACGCTGACGCTGTCTACGCGGTGGCTATCGCTCAGGTGGACGGTCGGCCGATCGCCGTCACCGGCGATCTGAAGGGCACGGTGCGGTTATGGGATTTGACCACGCTTCGCCTGCTGGGCAAGCCGGCGACCGGCCACACCGATGCCGTCAAGACAATAGCTGTCACTCAGGTGGATGGTCGGCAGGTCGCGGTCACGGTCGATGACGACTACCGGATGCGGGTGTGGGATCTGCCTGCAATACCGCGATAACGACAAGGGGTGTGACTGCCAGCTCAATGTGATCGGGTACCGCTGCTCGACCACGCTCAACTCCGCTAGCCCTTGGCAAAGTGTCACCCAGGTCCTGAGACGATCTGTCACGCAGATCATGAGACCTGACAGCGCCGGGATTGCCGGCGGCTTTGATGTTTCTTGGCTTCGGTGAGGTCTGCTTGGTTGGTTCTCACGTCGGCGGAGGTGAACACCATGGGGCGACGGCGCTACTCCGCCGCGGATATCACGGTGCTGAGCTGGGATGAGGTCGTTCGTAAACGCCCGGCCATGTATTTCGGAGTTGGTCAGCGGCATCCGGATCTACCAACCAGAATCTTGGCTGCTCTGATGACGGACGCACTCCATCTCCAGGACGGCGAACACCGGAGGACGAACGTCGAGATCATCGGTGACCTGCGATTCACCGTTGTCGACGATCAGATCCGCGAAACAGACGAGCAAGGCGTGCCCAGGCTGGACCATGTGGGGTCACTCCTCGATCGGCGACGATGCCATCAGGCCGCCGCGACAGCGCTGAGCGCACGTACGATCATCGAGGTGTGGGCGGAGGGGCGCGGCTACCGTCAGGAGTTGGTCGGCACGCAGCCCTTGGCTCCCCCACAGGCGATCGTCGCTCCCGTAAGAGACGGAACGCTGGTGACGTATGAGCTCGACCCCTCGTATCTCGTTTCGGGCGCGGCGATCGCTGTCTCGCTTGAGGATTTGGACCTGCACGGCGAGTGGTGTGCAGGACATCCCTTGGTCGGCTCGGTCGTGAAGGATCTGCGGCAGGGCACGGCGGTGTGACCCTGATCGGGTGGGCAGTCCAGGAAAAGCCGGATCCGGTGTTCGTACGCAGGCCTGCGTTCTAGGCCGATGCGCGTCCCATGGCTGTGGACACAGCGGACGATGTCGAACTGGCCCTGACTCAGAAGGCGCGTTTGTCCTCGATGTGGACGACGGTCAGATCGTGGCCGTCTTGGTCGCGCTTGCCGCGGCCGAAGAGGCCGACCGTGAGGTTGTCGTGGTTCTCCAGTTCACCAGGATCGACGTAGGTGAGGATGTCGGGGTGATGGCCGGTTACGGCCCAGCCGGGTGCGTCGTCCAGGTCGATGGTGTTGAAGTCTCCAGCCGGTGTGCCCACACGAACGGGGCCGTACTGCCTCAGGAGAGAAGTCGCCTGCTGTGCGAGATCCTCGGCCGGTTCCATCAAGATCACACAGGTCCCGTGGGCGAACAGGACCCAGGACTTGGCAGGGTCCAGTAGACGACGCCAAGTCTCGACCGCGGCCGTTTGGTTCATGTGGGGCAGCGTAGCGGTCGATGACGACAAGCCCCGAAAAACAATAAATCCCGCCAGGGCCGACAAGGGGTCGATGACACCCACAGGGGCACGCTTCGGCAGCGCCGTTGAGAAACGGCTTGCTCACCGCGAAAAAACACTCACGATCGCCTCGGTGGCCTCGCCACACCATCGCGTTCTCCGCTGGATGCCCGTGGGTGAGGTGGTGGGCTTGTTGACGACAACATCGACCACCGGGAGCGCACGACGGCGGCCTCATGCCGCCTTTGGTCTGGGTCGGCATCAGCGGCACCAAGATAACCGGGCAGCTTGAAAAGCGGAAGGTGGGTGGTTCGACCCCGCCCCTGACCGCAGCAGCCGAGCAGCACAAACGTTCCGAGCGAATATTGTTCAGGGCTTTTTAATTTCCGGTGACAGCAACGTCTCCGCTGCTTCGAATCCCAGGTTTTTCGTGTTCTGGACGATCTTGCCAAGACGCAGGATCATGAGAAC
Source organism: Streptosporangium sp. NPDC002721 (assembly GCF_042888905.1). Classification (NCBI taxonomy): domain Bacteria; kingdom Bacillati; phylum Actinomycetota; class Actinomycetes; order Streptosporangiales; family Streptosporangiaceae; genus Streptosporangium; species Streptosporangium sp. NPDC002721. The sequence goes on along the minus strand of NZ_JBIAQI010000031.1, from coordinate 110,410 downwards.
GTGAGCAGGACGGACAACACGATGCCCCTTCGTTTGCAGGAGCAGGATGGTCGTCGCTACAGGCACGACATGGGCGGGTCCTATTCGGGCATCGGTGAGGATGCCAACCTGGCGGAGCGCAAGGCGCGGCAGCGGGTGCGACTCGCATTGCTGCGCGGTGAGGAACCGGAGCCGACCAGGCATCGCCATTGCGAAAAGTGGCTCTATTGACGAGGGCCATGGAAGCGGGTGTCCCCGAGCTCTCCGTCGAAGCTCGAACTCGAAAGCGCGGTAGGTCACACCAGATCAGCGCTTTGGGTGAAGCGCGGGAACACGGTCGCTCGCGGTCGGCGGTCCCGGCTCCGGACACCTGGTGAAGACGGTGTCCGGTTCCGGATCCGCCACAACCGGCGCGTCGGATGTGCGGTCAGTCCGTGCCCCAGATCGGCCGGCCGGGATCGGCGGGGGGAAGCGTCGACAGGACGTCGGCCACCGTGTTCCAGTCGGTCACCTCGACGTTGTCGGTCATGACGCGCAGTCGTTCGGCGATCTCGTGGTGCGTGTCGAGGAGTACCTTGATGCCCGCGATGATCTGACCGGTGACCGCCTCGTAGCCGTTGGCGCCGCCCTGGCCCTTGAAGAACGTCACGCCCTCCGTGGTGCCGCCCCAGAAGTCGCCGATGGCGTTCAGGTCCTCGGTGGCGTCGGCGACGAACGCGGCCAGGTTCTCCCTTTCGAGGTCGAACGCGGCCGCCGCCTCGCGGATCTGTGGTTTGTCGAATTCCATGTCGTCCTCAGCCTCCCGCCGGCTTGTGAGCCATGGTGAAGTACAGGAGCGCGCGGCCCAGGGTCTGCTCCCAGGTGGGGATGAGTTCCGTGCCCGACTGCCCGTTCAGGGCCTCGTACGTGGGGCCGTATCCGATCGATCCGCCGGCCATGCGGTTCAGGAAGTTCTGGACGTCCGCGTTCGCGGTCACCTTCTTGGCCAGGGGCGCGGCCGCGTCGAACACCCCGTAGAAGGCGATCGAGGCGGTGAACTCCTTCAGCGCCTGCGTGGCGTTCTCCTTGAGCGAGCCGGGTGACTCACCGCGTGCCGCCTTGACGCCCGCCACGACCGCCACGTCGCCCACGGCGAAGAAGACACTGCCGATCGTGTACTCCGTCAGCTTGCTCAGCACGAGCTTGGCGATGCTGTGTTCCAGCAGCTTCGCCAGCAGCCGGGCCTGCGCCCGCCGGATGAGGATCTGCGTGATGTGGTACGCCGCCCCGGCCTGCCAGGGGAAGGTGGTGATGAAGACGAAGCTGGCGAGGTTCGCCAGGGCCAGCGTCCAGTACGCGTCCCGGGCCGTCTCGATCGCCTCGGCGAAGGCCGTGCAGGCCGCGCTGTTGTCGCGGCACCGTTTCGCGAGCTTGGCGGCGTACCCGTTCTCCTCGGCCTGCGGATACAGCTCGGCGGTGACCGCAGCCTTGAACTCCTCCACCCCGCCCCCGCTGTTCCTGCGCCACACCGCCTCCGCGGCCGAGTAGGTCTGGTCGGGGCTTTTTTCGATGCGGTCGGCAAGGCGGGCCCAGACGGCGGCGGCTCGGCGCGCCTTGTCCGGATCGCCCTCGGGGTACTGGACGGCCAGCATCTCGAACACGAAGGCGGCGATGCCGAGGGTGCCGAACCCGTAGATGCTCGCGCGACCGGGACTGATTTTCAACGCGGCCGGGTCCCGTCGGTACGGTCGCCGTCCAGCGGCGTGCCGGCGACGAACGGCGCCACCAGATCGCTCGCCTCACGCTCGGCGTCGCGCGCCGCCCGTGCGGCGGCCTCGATGATCGCCGCCGCGAGCGGGTCGGAGCCGAGCCGTATGGCGCGCGGATCGATCGTGAGCCCGACGAGCCTCCCGGCCTGCGTCACGTTCACCACGACCCGCCCGTCGGCCGCCTCGCCCCGGCCCTTGACGGAGTCGATCCGATCGCGCAGCCCTTCCAGTGCCTCCATGTCCCGCTGAAAGCCGTGAAAGAGCTTGCTCAGCTCCTGGTCGCCGGTGGTGGCGAATGGATCTGTCGGTGATGTCATCCTGCCTCCTGGGTCACCCGCGCGATCTTCGCAATATACACATAAAAAAGTAGGAAATAAGGGTTTTTTGCTCGTAGGCGGAATGCCGGCCTGGTCGGCGACAGCCCGGCGGTGGTGAGGGTGCCCGCTCGTGGTTCTTGGGGACCCGTTTCGGTGATGCTCGGTTATGGGTAGGTTGAGGCTGGTTTGGTGTACGGCCACGGAGGTTTCGTCGGGCGGCCGGTCCCGGGTGGCGCTGAGCGGACGGGGAGACCCTTCGGATGAAGATCGTTGCGTTGTCCTGCACGCAGAAGCGTCTCCCGTCGCTGACCGACGCGCTGCTGGAGGCGGCGATCACCGGCGTCGTCCGGGAGGTCGGGGACGCGGAGATCCAGCGGATCCGGTTGATCGACCATCGCATCGCGATGTGCGAGGGCGAGGACACCTGTCTCGATCCCGAGGTGGGCCGGTGCACGCTCGACGACGACTTCGAGCACGTCGTCGGCCTGGCCGAGGGCGCGCAGGCGATGCTGCTCGCCATGCCGGTGTACGCGGGGAACGTCCCCGCGATACTGAAGATCTTCCAGGAACGCCTGAAGAGCTTCATGAACGCCAGTCAACGCCCGTTCGGGAACCTGCTGGTGGGGACGATCGTGCATTCGCGCACGATGCTGACCGAGCCCGCGCTGGGATCGTTGTTCCCGTGGTACCTGCGCCTACGGAACAGGAACGTGGCGTCGGCGTGCTTCACCCAGAACGATCATCAGGACCTCACCCGCACCGCGGCGTTCGACCTGTGTGTGGCCGTGGGCCGGCAACTCGGCATGACGCTCGACGTCGGCCGGTCGCCGGCCGACGACCGCCCGGCACTGCCGCTGGTTCAGTCACCGGCCCGTCCGCGGTGCGGTGACCCGGCCGCGCCCTCTCCCGGAGCGTGAGACTCCGCGCGCCAGGTGCACCCGCCGCCCGCCCGCTCGCACGACACCGTGACGTCCGGTCCCACGTAGCGGGCGGCGATGGCGGTGTTGAGTTCCTGGCAGTACGGGCACGGTGACGAGAACGTCAGTACGACGCCGGCGCGGGCGGCCCGTTCGCGGTACCGGAGGATCCCGCAGTCGGCGTTGCGCAGGACGACGGTGCCCGAGGGCTGGGGCTCGCTGGTCACCGCCGAGTCGTACAGCAACAGCTGATGCTGCAGCCGGGTCATGAAGTGATCGGTGGCGGACACCCCGGCGGGTTGTTGCGCCCGCAGCAGCTCCGCGGTGATGCGGGAGTTCGCCTGGATCCACGCGGCCAGGCCTTCCTCGCCGTGCTCTCCCAGGATGAACTCCTCCGCGGCCGCCTGGGCCTCGAAGAACCGCTGGCGCCACAGGTCGACCTTCTCGGCCAGGTCGGAGGGGGACGGTTCACCGGTCATGGTCCGCGTCCCTCCCGGTGGCGCCGTCTCCTCCGGTGGCGTCGTTCCTCCCGGTGCTGCCGTTCCCTCCAGCGCCGTCCCTCCCGGTGGCGCCGCCCAGCTCGGTGACGCCGTTCCTCCCGGCGGAACCGTTTTCCCCGGTGGCGCCCAGCTCGGTGGCGCCGTCCAGCTCGGCGAAGACCTCCTGGGCGACGCGCAGCCCGTTGTTGGCGACCGGCCAGCCACCGTAGTAGGCGAGCTGGATGATGACCTCGACGATCTTCTCCCGCGACATCCCGAGGTGCAGGGCGGCGCCGATGTGGCCGCGCAGCTCCCAGTCGGTCCGCGCCAGGGTGACCGCGGTCAGCGCGACCAGCTCGCGCTCCTCGACGCTCAGGTGCGGGCGGGTCCAGATCTCGCCGAACAGGTGGTCGACGGTGATCTCCAGGAACTCCGGGTAGGAACCCGGGCGCGGCTCGCGGCCGAAGACCCGCTGGAACATGGCCTCACCCCGCTCGTGCCGGTCAGACTGCTGATTCATCGATCAACTCCTTCGTGTTGGCCGACCCTCGGCCGAACAGTTGTCAACGTCCACGACGCCACGAAGGCGACGGCCAGCAGCGCGGCGCCGCTGCCGAAGGCGGCCGGGACGCTCACCCGCTCCGCCACGATCCCGACGACGACCGGTCCGACCACGGCGCCGACATCGGTGCACATCGAGAAGACGGCGACGCCACTGCCGGACCGGCCGGCGACGACGTCACCGAGCAGCGCGGCCGGTGCGGCGCCGAGCAGCGCCGATCCCGCCGCGTACACGCAGAGCAGGACGACGAGCCAGGCGTACGTGTCCACGAACACCAGGGCCGTGATCGCCGCCGTGGCCACGCCGGTGCCGACGATCATGGCGGGCCGGCGGCCGGCCCCGTCGGCGACTCGGCCGGCCGGCACGATCAGCAGCGCCTGGACGACGGCGGACGTCGTGAACGCCCACCCGACCCACGTCACGTCGTGCCGCCACGCCACGATCACCGTGGGGACCAGCGCGCCGCGCAGCCCGAACAGGACCCATCCCTGCGCCAGCGCCGCGAGGCAGGCCACCAGGTAGCGTCGATCCCGCAGCAGGACCGGTAGCCGGACCACGTCACGGCCGGTCTCCGCGCCGGCGGTCCGGTGGGTGCGGAGCACCGCCGACGTCAGTGCCGCGGCGGTCAGCAACAGCACGGCGTACGCCACGAACGGCGCGGACAGGGAGATGAGGGCGAGGAACCCGCCCAGGGCCGGTCCGCAGATCCCGCCGAGCAGGAAGCCCGCTTCGAACACGGCGCTCGCCCGGCCCCGCCGGTCGGTCGGCGCGACCGCCAGGAGCGTCGCCAGCGCGGACACCGAGAACAGCACCGAGCCGACGCCGCCGAGGCCGCGGAACGCGAGCAGCTGCCCGTAGGACCCGGCGAACGCCGTCAGGGCCGAGGAGAGCGCGCACAGCAGCAGGCCGGCGACGAGGACCCGCCGCTCCCCGAAACGAGCTCCGAGCCGGCCGCAGAACGGGCTGGCGGCCAGCCGCATCAGCGCGAACAGGGCGACGAGCACCCCGATCTGGGTGGGACCGGCCCCGAACGTCGCCGCGTACACCGGGAGCACCGGGAGCACCAGTCCCAGGCCCAGCATGACGCAGCCACCGACGACACTGAGGACGTAGACCTCGCGGGGGAGGCCCGGCTGGGCGGCGGCAACGGGCGGGACGCTGCCAGGGCCGGCCGTCGTCACTGTCGGATCACAGGATGATGCTGAGCTTTCCGTGCTCGTACAACGTCTCGTGGTCGAGCACCACGACCCGTCGCCGGATCCGGAAGGACTCGCCCTCGACGGCGAGCTCGAACCGGTACTTCCCGACGTAGGCGTCAGAGCGCCCGTGCCCGAACCGGTACACGACGACGTTCGCCGCCACGTCGAGGTGCGTGCCCCGATCGGTCAGGATCTCCACGTTGCCGATCATCCGGTTCGTCCGCGACCGGGGGTTCTCGCACCACACCTCACCGTTGAGGAGCTGCTCGATCCGCTGGCGCAGCCGGGCGGCGTCGTCGTCGATGAGCCCGAGCGCGCCGGCCGTCTCGCCGCGGACGTCGGTGGCCGGCACCGAGTAGCGGATGTCGCCGGCCAGCATCTCGTCGTACCACTCCAGCAGGCGCCACTCGTCGAGCAGCCGCGCCTCGCGGAAGAGGAACTGGCTCACCCGGTGCCACAACCGCACCCGGGCCGTCTCGTCGACCGTGAGCTCGGTGGTCATCGTGGTTCCGCTCCTCGCGTCTCGACCGGGCGGGCGGCCTCGTGGTGACCGTCGTCGCCGTGCATCAGCCGGTCCCACTGCCGCCAGAACTCGCGGGCGGGAAGCTCGTCGGTCGTCTCCGGGACCTCCTTGTTCATGCCGCGCGACAGGTCCGAGTAGCGGACCGTGCGGTTGAGGTAACCCTTCTGGCACGACTCGACGATCTCGATGTCGTCGGGGGTGGCGAAGCCGGCGGGGCCGAGGAAGGTCAGGTAGTGGCTCTTGCGGAGTTCCCGGATGTCCGGATCCTCGTCCCTGGGGGCGAGGGCGACCGAGGTGATGGCCATCTGACCGGCGCCGACCGGGTCGATCTTGCGGATCGTGATCGCGATCGCGTCGATGATCATCAGGTTGGGGAAGATCAGCACCGCGCGGTTGGTGCCGGTGATCCGTTCGGCGCGTTCGGCGCCGAACCGGTCGACGAACCGCGCGGCCGTCGCCTCGATCCGCGGCCGGACCTCGTCGCCGAACATCGGCGTCCAGTAGGCGAGCGGGCGGGCCGCCGCCGGTGGCAGCTCGTTGGCCCCGTGCCCCAGCCCGAGGGCGCGGCCGAAGCCGCCCCGCCGTCGCGGGGGCACCGACCCGAGCGACTCCATGTAGCCGACGTAACGCTTGTGCAGGGCCCGGAAGTGGTAGATGTCGACGCTGTTCTCCATCATGAGCTTCCAGTTGGCCCGGGCCCCGTGGAGTTGCGCGCCCTGGATCACCTCCATCCCGACCTCGGACTGGTCGTCGATGAGGTCGAGGTAGTCCGTCGCGCCGGCCAGGTACTCGGTCAGGGTGCGCGGCTGCTCCGGATCGAAGGTGAGGAACACGAAACCGCGGTAGCTCTCACTGCGGTGCCGCGCCAGGCCGAAGTCCGCCTTCCGGAAGCCCGGTCCGTACCCGTCCGGGATCGGGACCCCGACCAGGTCGCCCTGGTTGGAGAACGTCCAGTCGTGGTACGGGCACCGGAACGACCTGGTCTGCCCGGCCGGCTGCGAGCAGATCAGGGCCCCGCGGTGGGTGCAGCTGTTCGCGAACACCCGGATCACCCCGTCGGACCCGCGCGCCATGACCACCGGGCGCCCGCCGACGTCGCGTGACACGTAGGAGCCCGGCTCGGGCACCTCCGACTCGTGCCCGACGTACAGCCAGCAGCGATCGAAGATCCTGGTCATCTCCTGGGCGGCCAGGTCGTCGTCGGTGTAGGCGCGGCGATCCACCCGGAACGAGAGGCGTTCGAGATCGTCGATCACGACCGGGTCGCCCACCGGCCGCCGCAGCTCGATCGTCACCGCGCCCCCTCGCGCCGTAGCGTCCCGACCGTGCCGACGACCAGCTCGGCCGTGCGCGCGGCGGAGTCGCCGCACTCCGGCAGCGCGGCGCGCAGCCGGGCCCGGTAGTCCCGGGCGGGATCGAGCAGATCGGTGACGGCGTCGGTGACCGCCCGCTCCGTGACGGCGGCCGGCTCCAACGCCGTCCCGAAGCCCGCGCTGCCCACGAAGTGCGCCTGGATGGGCTGATCCACGGCCAGCGGGATCACCAGCATCGGTGTCGCCGCCCGGATCGACTCCGCCACGGAGTTGTATCCGCCGTGGGTGACGAACACGTCGGCGCGTTCGAGCACCTCGCGTTGCGGCACGTACGGGGCGGTGAGCACGTCGTCGGGCAGCGCGAGCTCCTCGGCGAGATCCCCCACCGAGGCGATCACCTGCGCGCCGGTCGCCGCCGCCCCGGTGATCACCGTGCGCAGCAGGTCCGGCCGCCGGTAGAAGATCGTGCCGAAGGAGACGTACACCAGCGGGCGATCGGGGTCGATCCGGTCCAGGCCCGAGAAGGCGACCTCGTCGCCGCGGGCCCCCGCCGCGCCCGGCAGCCCGACCAGCCGCACACCGTCGTCGGTGACCGCGTCGTCCCCGACGAGAGCGGGGATCGTCGGCATCAGGTTGAGGATCGGCGAGCGCGCCGAGTGGGTCCGGGTCGACCACAGCACCCCGTGCTCGGTCAGGTAGTCGCCGACCTGCTCGTCGTACGGCCAGCGACCTCGTCGCCGCTCGCTCGGGCACACTCCGCCCAGGTTGGCCCAGATCATCCCGTACGGCACGCCGGACGCCTGTGCGCCGGCCATGGCCGACGCCGTGACCGGCAGCGAATCGACGAGCACGAAGTCCGGGGCCGTCTCGCGGAGCGCGTCAGCCGTCTGGTCCGCCACCGGCGACGACCGGAGCATCGGGCCGATCCTCGCCGGGTCGCCGCTCCACGGCGCCATCTCGACCTTCCCGATCAGGTGGACCCGCGTCTCGCCCAGGGCCCGGCGACGCTGCTCGTCGAGCGCGCCGCCGTCCGCGGACAGCAGCAGCAGCGAGACCTCCCCGCCGGCGGCCCGGAGCGCGTTGACCACCGGGATGTATGGGTTCAGGTGACCATGCTGAGTCGTGGTGAGGAGGGCGACGCGCACTCAGATCTCCGATCCGACGAAAGAAGACGACCAGGACGACTCGATATCCGGCTCCGAACGCACCACGGCGGCCACCTGCTTCCAGAAACGAGTCGAGACGGCGACGCGCGAACGGCGGGACTCCACTCCCGGACAGGCGAGAACGCCCGGCAGGTGAAAGGGGCCGCCGACGCACTGATACCGCTACGAGGCTCTACGCATTCCCCGTCGCCGTTGAGGGGGCACATCGATCGACGCTATTCGAGAAAATCTCGAAACAACCGGGTTCGCCACCTGCCTGCAAGGCAGTTTCGTAAAGCCTGCCGGGATGTGCAATCGATGTCAACGCCTCGCAATTGTCAGCTACCACCACTCTGCCGGACGCGATTTCGTCAAGGACGGCTATGGGACGTCTTACGCGACGGAGCCGGTGCCCGTACGGCAGGTGAGACCGATGTCACCCGACTTACCGCCCGCGAAACATTCGCGAAATGACCGGGAACGGTTCAAGTGCGGCCTCAGCCATAGCCGCAGGTCAGTAGACACGGGCGTCTCTGAACGCGACCGCTTGAACCGCGCCGGGTTTTCGGGGACTTTGACGTGTCCCGAGTTCGGTGGGGTCGGCCTGGTCGATTCTCACCTCGGCCGAGGTGGGCACCGTGAAGCGACGGCGCCACTCCGCCGCGGATATCACGGTGCCGAGCCGGGCGGGGCGTTCGTGAACGCCCCGCCGTGTGTTCCGGAGCCGGCCGGCGGCATCCGGATCCGCCCGTACCGCGGATCGGCACCTGGCCGGGCGTCGTCTAGCGTTTGCGAGCCAGACCGCCGTAGTAGGTGTGGTACAGAAGGGCGTTCCTGTCGAAGACGCTCGGCTCGGCACGCCACTCGGGGAGCGGCACGAGGCCCGGTTCGACCAGCTCGAAGTCGCCGAAGTACTCCGTGATCTCGTCCGTGGTGCGCCAGCGGCCGGTGCCGAGGTTCTCGTTGAAGAGCTTCTCGGCCGTCTTGGCCTGCTGTGACGCCGCCGGGTGCACCGCACCGGGATCGCAGAAGTGCGAGATCGCCACGAAGCTGCCGGACACCAGCGGGGCGCGCAGCGTGGCCGCCACTCCCGCGGGATCGTCGTTGTCGTGCAGATGGTGCAGGATGCTCAGCATCAGCAGTCCCACCGGCTCGCTGAAGTCGATGAACTTCCTGACCCGATCGTTCTCCAGGATCGACCGTGGGTCGCGCGCGTCCGCCTGGATGACCGTCGTGCTGTCGTCGGTGGTGAGCAGCGCCCTCCCGTGGACCATCACCATGGGGTCGTTGTCCACGTAGACCACCCGGGCCGCCGGATCGACCTCCTGCGCCACCTGGTGCACGTTGCCCTGGGTGGGCAGACCCGACCCGATGTCGACGAACTGCTTGATCCCCGCCTCGGCCACCATGTGGTGCACGACCCGCCGAAGGAAGTCCCGGTTCTGCTGCCCGGCCTGCCGGGCTCCCGGGGCGATCTTCAGAGCCGCCTCGGCGACCTGCCGGTCGACGGCGAAATTGTCTTTCCCGCCCAGGAACCAGTCGTAAACTCTCGCGATGCTGGGCTTCGTCGTGTCGATCTCCGCGGGAAGCCGCCCCTTGTCCGGCATCGCCTCGTTCCGATCCTCGCCGCGCTCGGACACCTCGCCACCTTCGTCCCGATCGGGCCCCGCTTGATCGCGGGGAACTGGGCAGATGATAACCCTTAATCCCTCTAAGAGCGGATATATGGCGACAAGTTCATGCGGTAAGCGCTGGAATGACGATGTGTCTATAGCTCCGAAAAACCACAAACAGTTCAATCGGGTGACTTTCCCCGACAGTCGCCGGCGAGCGGGGTGGGCAAATGGTTCTCAGCCAGGGCCGGCGTGCGGTGTGCCGGTGCCCTGGGGCACGCGGAACGGGCCGGAGGCGCCGGGGCGGACGTCGAAGTCGAAGATCGCGGTTGGCAGGTAGACGGTGGCGCAGGAGTTGGGGATGTCCACCACCCCCGACAGCCGTCCCTCGATCGGCGCGGCGCCGAGCAGCAGGTACGCCTGCTCGGGGCTGTAGCCGAACGCCGTCAGATAGTCGATCGCGTGCAGGCAGGCGCGCTGGTAGGCCAGTTGCGAGTCAAGGTAGCGCTGCTCGCCGTCCAGGGTGACGGACACCCCGGAGAAGGCGAGCCACTCGCTGTACTGGGGGCCGGTGCGGCCCGGCATGAAGACGGCGTTCTCGCCGACGCGGTACGTCCGCATGCCGTCCTTGATGACGTCGACCCGCAGGTCGACGAAGCCGCCCATCTCGATGGCACCGCAAAAGGTGATCTCGCCGTCGCCCTGCGAGAAGTGCAGGTCGCCGACCGACAGGTTCGCGCCGGGTACGTACACCGGGTAGAACACGCGGGAGCCCCGGGTGAGATTCTTGATGTCCTGGTTGCCGCCGTTCTCTCGTGGCGGCGCGGTGCGGGCCGCCTCGGCCGCGACCCGGTCGAACTCGGAGGGGGAGACGGAGCCGAGGACGGCGTCCCGGGGCTCGGGAGGCAGGGCCAGCGGTGGCACTCTCCGCGGGTCCGTGGCTATCAGCGCCGCTTCCCGCGCGTTCCATCTCGACAGCAGCGCCGCCGACGGCGCGGTGCCCATGAGCCCGGGGTGGGTGATGCCGGTGAACGACACCGCTGGGATATGACGTGACGTAGCAGTCTGGCCGGAGAAGTCCCAGATCGCCTTGTAGGCGTCGGGGAACTGCTCGGTGAGGAAGCCGCCGCCGTTGCGGGTGGGGAAGATCCCGGTGTAGCCCCACCCCTGACCGGCCAGCGGGCCGCTGTCCTCCTGGGGGATGGGCCCCAGGTCGAGGATGTCCACGACCAGCAGGTCGCCCGGCTCGGCCCCCTCGACCGCGAACGGGCCGCTGAGCGCGTGCACCGTCGTCAGCGGGGCGTCACGGATGTCCTCGGCGGAGTCGTCGTTGCGGATCGCGCCGTCGAACCACTCCCGGCAGTGGACCCGGAAGCTGTCACCGGGTCTGACCCGTGCCACGGGCGGGATCTCGGGATGCCAGCGGTTGTGACCGACCTTGGTCTGGTCGGTGAACTTCCTCTTCGAGTCGAGCGGGAAAATCAACTCCGGCACGGCTGGATTCCTTTCGGCGTGGCGTGGTGCGACGTGGCGTGACGGTCACGGCCGTGGCAGGCGGCCGGTGGCGGGGTGGGCGACCACCGCGCCTCCGGCACGGCGCCGCGGCGGGGAGGTGACGACCTCGGGCTCGAAGGCGCTGCGCTCGGCGCGCTCCAACCGGCTGGACAGGGCGGCCGGAGTACGCGTGAGCATCGGCGCCGAGAACGCCCGGACCGAGGTCGCGCCGCAGCCCGGGCACGGCACCGCGGCGGGTGCGGTGCCGATCGGGAAGGTGACCTCGATCTCGGAGCGGCACGGGCACCGGTAGACGTACACCACCATGGCACGCGCCCTTCGAGTGAATCCGAAATGGGTTTCCCCGGTCGCGCCCCTCCCTGCCGACGTGATCTCGGGAAATGGTCTCAGGGTCGGATGTATCCGCAATTCAATGTGTGAATGCAACGCGGCTCATCTCGCTTCCGCCAACTTGCTCGCACGGCGAGGTAGATCGCTTAGCTTATGACTGGAAATAAGAGGAAATATTTCTACATTTAAAATGCGTAAGCTGTATGGCTTCTCGCGGCTGTGCTCCCCTGGAGCGGGCGCCTCGGACTCACGCCTTCGATGCCCTCGGTGGTCTTGCCGGTCCTGAGTTCGCCAGGAGGAGTTCCGCGGCGACGGCGCGGGCCCGGGGTCGTCCGGCGAAGCGTTGTCGTTCGGCAGGGGCGTCGCCGTGAGGCAAGCTGATGACGTGAGTGTCCATGTGCCTTCGGACGATGTCGCGGCCCCGCGGGCGCAGGTGGGCCCCAACCCGCAGCACCTGCTGACGACCTTGCTCGGCGAGTACCTCGACTCCTCGGACGCCGACCTCCCATCGGCGGCGGTGGTCGCGATGCTCGGGGAGTTCGGCATCAGCGAGTCCAGCGCGCGGGCCGCGCTGTCCCGGCTGACCAAGCGCGGCCTGATCGCCGTACGGGGACCCGGGCGGCCGCCCGTGTACCACCTCACGCCCCAGGCGATCGCCAAACATCGCTCCCGGATGGACCATTTCCTGAGCTTCGGCGCACGCCCGCCGCGCTGGACCGGCGACTGGGTGACCGTCTCCTTCTCGATCCCCCAGTCCGGCCACGCTCCACGGCACGCGGTCCGCAAGGCCCTGGGGTCGCTGGGTTTCGCGCGGCTGTACGACAGCGTGTGGATCCGGCCCGGATCCGACTCCGGTCCGGTGACCCGGGCGCTGCACGACATCCTGGACGACGTCGACGGCAGCCGGTGGTCGGTGATGCGCGCCCGCTTCGACGAGGAGACCGGCCCGCACGGTCCGGCCGCCGCCTACGACCTGGCCGGTCTCGCCGCCGCCTACGAGGCCTTCATCGCGCGGTACTCGGACCTGCGGCTGGCCGTCCGCGACGGGGAGGTCGACGCGACCCGGGCGCTGGTGGCCCGGACCTCCGTCATGGACTCCTGGCGGAAGTTCCCCGACATCGACCCGGACCTTCCCGAGCACCTCCTGCCGGCACCGTGGCCCCGCCAGGCCGCCAGGGATCTCATGCTGGAGGTCCACTCCGCTCTCGGCTCGCTCGCCGAGGCGCGGCTCATCCGGGTCGCGACACCGTACTGGCCGGAGGCCGCGTCCTGGATCACCCACTTCCAGGCATCGGAGAACTCCGTATCGGCCCCGGCCGGCGGGGACGGCTGAAGGAAACTTTCATTTCCCCGAACGACGGACCGGCCGCCGGGGCGCGTTTCGTGACGGCCGTGGCGCGCCGGTCCCTCGACCGGCCGCCGCCCGCCGGGGTCGCGTCGAAGCGTCGGGCCGGCGAGGGCGCCGTGCCCCATGCCGGAATCGTCTGACCTGCGCTGGAGCCGCCCGCACCGGTGCGTCCTCCCGGCGTCGGGCAGGGGGCCGGCGGCGCCGTTCCGAAGGTTCGTGTGATCGGCGGGCTTCCACCCGGCGCCGGCTGCGTAAGAGGTGTTCCCGGTCCGCGCGCGCACTGCCCGACCGGCGCGGGTGCGCTCGCTTGACACTTTTTATCACCGCGTTGATAGTAACTGCACGTTGCTCCCGTCGGTTCGTTCCGCCCGCCACGAGCGCGGCTCGTGGGCGCGACGGTCCGCTGTGTCGATCTCCAGATTCGGCCGGCGCCGACCGGCCTGGCCGCGGTGGGAGTGGTCGTGCCGCCGGGCTCCATCGGCGTGTGCCGCGCATGCCACATCCGACACAGAGCGCTGTCGTGACATCTACGGAGGACGAAATGAGAAAACGCTCGATCATCGGCGCGGTGGTGGCGGCCGCGGTCGCTCCGCTCTGCGCCGGAATAATGGCGCTCACCATGACGCCGAGCGCGGCGGTCGCCGACTCGGGCCCCTATCCGGCCGGTTACGAGACCTCCACCAGCCTGCCCAACCACACCATCTACCGGCCCGGGACCCTCCCGTCCGAGAAACTTCCCATCTTCGTGTGGGGCAACGGAGGCTGCTCCGCCAACGGGACCTCGCAGCTGAACTTCCTCCGCGAGATCGCCTCGCACGGATTCCTGGCCATCGCCAGCGGCAGCCCGAACGGCTCCGGCTCGACGACGTCCCAAATGCTCACCCAGTCCATCGACTGGGCGGTCTCGGAGAACAACCGCCAGGGCGGCAAGTACTACGGCAGGCTCGACACCGGCAAGATCGCCGTAGGGGGCTTCTCCTGCGGGGGGCTGGAGGCCTACGCCGTCTCCAACGACTCACGTGTCACCACGACCACCATTTTCAGCAGCGGGTTGTTGAACGACGCCGACGACTACCAGCTCCGCCGGCTGACGAAGCCGATCGCCTACTTCGTCGGCGGGCCCAGCGACATCGCGTACCAGAACGCCATCGACGACTGGGGTAAGTTGCCGGCGGGGTTGCCCGCGTTCATGGGCAATCTGAACGTGGGGCACGGGGGCACCTACGGCCAGACCAACGGCGGCGAGTTCGGCCGCGTCGCGGTGCTGTACCTCAAGTGGCGGCTGAAGGGTGACACGTCGGCCGGGGCCAACTTCGTCGGCGCCGGCTGCGGCCTGTGCGGCACCCAGTGGCAGATCCAGCAGAAGAATCTCACGCTCGACGGTGGCACCCCCTCCCCGACGCCCACTCCGACGCCCACCCCGACGCCCAGCGGCGGGCCGCAGGGCTGCTCGGCGACCTACTCGGTGCAGGACCAGTGGGCCGGTGGGTTCGTCGCCGCCGTCAACGTCACCGCGGGCGGCACCGCGATCAACGGCTGGAGGGTCGCCCTCACCCTGCCCGGCGGGGCCACGATCACCTCCCTGTGGAACGGCGTCAACTCCGGCACCAGCGGCGCCGTGACCGTCACCAACCAGAGCTACAACGGGCGGCTGCCGGCCGGGCAGAGCACCAACTTCGGGTTCCAGGGGAACGGAACCGGCGCCGGAGCCACCGTCACCTGCACCGCCGTCTGATCGGCTCGCCCGAGGCGCGACCCCTGTGGCACGACCCCCGCGGCGGGACGCCCCGCGGGGGCGGAGAGGAAGGCCGGCGCCGGCACGACGCGGGCCGCGGGGAGGGGACGCGGCCCTCCCCGCGAGCAAGGAACGCGCGCCGACCGTGGACGTCCTGTCCTTCGCCGGAGAGCACACCGGCCTGTCACCGGAGAGGACGACCGTGCCCCCTCGGGAGACCGCCGCGGGACCACACGTGGACGGGCTCGTCCGCGATTCCTGACCGGGCGCGCACGGGAGTCCTCCCCGGACCCGGCGCGCCTCGTGTCACTCGTACGGGGCGCGATCAACCGATCGGCTGACGGCGGTCGCCATCCGGTGGGGCCGGCCCGCCCACCGGGCGACGGCCAGGTCCCGTCCACCGGTCAATGTCGGAACGAGCGCTGCCGTAGAAGGCTGGACACAGCAAGACACCGAGGTCCAAGCCCGAGAGGACACGCTCATGCCACCGGTCATCGAGGTACGCAACCTCCACAAGCGATACGAGGACAAGGTCGCTGTCGACGACGTCTCGCTCACCGTCCAGGAGGGTGAGATCTTCGGCATCCTCGGCCCGAACGGCGCCGGCAAGACGACGACCGTGGAGTGCGTCGAGGGCCTCCGCGTGCCGGACCGGGGCGAGATCAGGGTGCTCGGGCTCGATCCCCGCAGGGACCACGCCGAGCTGACCCGGCGGCTCGGCGTCCAGCTGCAGGCCGGTCACCTCCCCGAGCGGCTGCAGGTCGCCGAGGCCCTGGAGCTCTACAGCTCCTTCTACCCCCGGCCCGCCGACTGGCGCGCGCTGCTGGACGGCCTCGGCCTGGCGGACAAGGCGAGGACCAGGTACGGCAAGCTGTCCGGCGGCCAGAAACAGCGGCTCTCCATCGCGCTGGCGCTCGTCGGCAGCCCCCGGGTGGCGATCCTCGACGAGCTCACCACCGGTCTCGACCCGCAGGCCCGGCGCGACACCTGGGACCTGATCGAGGGCGTACGCGCCCGCGGGGTGACGATCGTGCTGGTCACCCACTTCATGGAGGAGGCCGAGCGGCTGTGCGACCGGCTCGCGCTGATCGACGCCGGCCGCGTCGTCATGGTGGACACCCCGGCCGGCCTGACCGAGCGGGCGCGCATCGAGCAGCGGATCCAGTTCCGCCCGTCCAGGCCGATCGACGACGAGCTGCTGACGAGCCTGCCCGACGTCTCCGGTGTCACCCGGCGGGGCGAGCTAGTCGTCGTCACCGGCAACGGCAACGCGCTCAACGCCGTCACCACCGTCCTGGCCCGCGGCCAGATCGTGGCCGAGCAGCTGCGCGTCGAGCAGGCGAGCCTGGAGGACGCGTTCGTCCAGCTGACCGGCAAGCGCCTCGAACCCGGCTCCCGGTAACGCACCCCCGGCTCCCGGTAACGCACCCCCGGCTCCCGGTAACGCACCCCCGGCTCCCGGTAACGCACCCCCGGCCCTCGACAACGCACCCCCGGTCCCGATGACACACATCCCGGCCCCTGGCGACACATCCCCGGCCTTTGACAACGCGTCACTGAGAAAGGACCCCACACCCATGCCATCCCTGCGCGCCGCCACACCCCCTGTCACCGCCGAGCGAGGTTTCGCGACCTGGCGGCTCATCAAGGCCGAGAGCACGTTGTGCGTCCGGGACAAGGTCGCCCCCCTCTGGGGCATCGGCTTCCCGCTGATCCTGCTGGTCATCCTCGGCAGCGTCTCCGATCTGCGGGAGCTCGTGGAGGGCGGTGGCGGCCTGACGTACTTCGACCTCTACGTCCCTGTCCTGATCCTGTTCAACCTGGCCATCCTGGCCACCGCCTCCCTGCCGACCACGCTCGCGGGATACCGGGAGAACGGCGTGCTGCGGCGCATGCGGACCACGCCGGTCGGCCCGGCCCGCGTGCTCGCCGCCCAGCTCGTGGCCAACTTCGCCATCGCGGTCGTCGCGATGGTCCTGTTCCTCGCGGTGGCCGGGCTCGGCTTCGGCGTCGACCTGCCGGAGCACCTTCCCGGCTTCGCCCTCGCCTGGCTGCTCGCGGCCGCCGCGCTGCTCGCGATCGGCCTGCTGATCACCGCGCTCGCGCCGGGGCGTGGCCCGGCCACGGCGATCGGCACGGTGCTGTTCTTCCCGATGATGTTCTTCGCCGGGCTCTGGGTGCCGATCTCGCAGATGCCGCCGCTGCTGAGGGACATCGCCCCCTACACCCCGCTCGGCGCGGGCATGGGAGCGTTCCAGGACGCGTACCTGGGCCACTTCCCGTCCGCCGTGCCGCTGCTGACCCTGGCGGCCTACGCGGCGGTGTGCGCGTTCGTCGCGGTCCGCTGGTTCCGTTGGGAGTAGACACCTGGAGCGGACGCCGGAGCGGACGCCGCGGATGGACACCGGGAATAGAATCTCGCCGGGAGAGGGAATCTTGAGCAGGAAGACTTCGCCACAGCCGCCGTTCCTTCTGGTCAACGTGGTGCCGTACGCGCTGCTGGTGCTCCTCGTCGCGATCCTGTTGATCGTGGAGGATTGGGCGGACGGCTCCCTGCTCGTCGACCTCGGCCTGTGCGGGCTGGCGGCCGCGTGGATGCTCGGCATGTTCACCCTGCGTCCAGGCTGGTGGGACCGGCCACGGATCATGGGGGTGTTCGTCGCGGGGCTGCTCGTGATCACCGCGATCCTGGTGGTCCGTCATCCCGCCTTCGGGCTCTTCACCCCCGCCGCCTACATCTACTCCTTCACGGTCCTGCGCTGGCCGTGGCGGCTGCTGGGCGTAACCGCCGCGGCGGTCGTGGCCGGTACGGCACAGGCGTCCGACGTCCCCAAGACGGACGCGCTCGGCCTGGCGCTGTACGCGATCATCGTCGCCTTCAACATCGCCATGATGTGCGGCTGCGCCTGGGTCCTGCGGTTCGCCGAGAAGGAGGAGGAACGGCGCGAGCAGACCCTCGAGGAGCTGAGCCGGACGAACCGGTTGCTGGAGGCGACGCTCGCCGAGAACGCCGGCCTGCACGCCCAGCTGCTCGCCCAGGCCAGGGAGGCGGGGGTCCTCGACGAGCGCCGGCGGATGGCTCGCGAGATCCACGACACCCTGGCGCAGGGGCTCACCGGGATCATCACGCAGCTCCAGGCCGCCGAGCAGATGCACGACGTCCCGGAGAAGTGGCACCGCCCCTTCGAAGCCGTGAAGACGCTGGCGAGGGAGAGCCTGGCGGAGGCCCGGCGCTCGGTCGACGCGCTCCGGCCCGAGCCGCTGGAGACCGGGCGCCTGGGCGACGCGCTCACCGACGTCGTCAACCGGTGGTCGACGCTGCACGGGCTCGCCGTCCAGGTCACGACGACCGGTACGGTACGGCGGATGGCGCCGGAGACCGAGTTCGCGCTGCTGCGCACGGCGCAGGAGGCGCTGGCCAACGTGGCCAGGCACGCGGGCGCGACCAGGGTCGGGGTGACGCTGTCGTACCTGGAGAACGAGGTGGCGTTGGACGTACGAGACGACGGCCGGGGCTTCGATCCCGCGGGTCTCGAAGCGGGCACGGCCGGAACCGGCGCGCCACGCCAGGCGTCCCGCGACGGCGGGTTCGGCCTGACCATCATGCGGCAGCGCGTCGAGGCGCTGTCCGGAAGCCTGCGGATCGAGTCCGAGCCCGGAGCCGGCACCGGGATCTCGGCCTGTGTCCCCGCCCTGCCCGCCGGGAGCCAGACATGACCGACCGCACGGACGAGCCCCCGATCCGGCTGCTGATCGCGGACGACCATCCCATCGTCAGGGACGGGCTGAGCAGCATGTTCGCCTCCGCGCCCGGGTTCGAGGTGCTGGGCGAGGCCCCGGACGGCGCCACGGCCGTGCGGCTCGCCAGGGAGCTCAGGCCGGACGTGATCCTGATGGACCTGCGCATGCCGGTCATGGACGGGCTGACCGCGATCACCGAGCTGGCCAGGCTCGGCGTCACCGCGCGGGTGCTGGTCCTGACCACCTACGACAACGACGCCCACGTGCTGCCGGCGATCGAGGCGGGCGCGACCGGCTACCTGCTCAAGGACTCGCCCCGGGAGGACCTGCTGCGAGGCGCGCGGGCCGCGGCCAAGGGCGAGAGCGTCCTGTCCCCGTCGGTGGCGGCGAGGCTGATGAACCGGGTCAGGACACCCGCCCCGCAACTGCTCAGCCAGCGGGAGCTGGAGGTCCTCGCGCTCGTGGCGGCCGGGAACACCAACCGCGAGGCGGCCACCCGGCTGTTCATCACCGAGGCCACCGTCAAGAGTCACCTCCTGAACATCTACGCCAAGCTCGGCGTGAAAGACCGCGCCGCCGCCGTGGCCGAGGCGTTCAACCGGCGGCTGCTCACCCCCGAGGCGCAGGAGTCACCCTGACACGGCTCCTTCGCCCCTCCCGGAATCCTGACACGGCTTCTCCGTTCTCCCCGAAGCCCTGACACGGCACGGACGCGGACCGCCGGCCCGCGTCGTGACGCTCTCTCACTCAGCCACTCGGCGGCCGTGGTTCAGAAAGAACCGGACCTGAGCGCCTGGAGCCCGCGTTGGCAGACCGCCCATTGGATGTTGTCGCCACCGGCGTTGGCCAGGATGACGCTTGCGACGATGTCGGCGTGACACGGGGGAGTTCCGTGCTGGCTGCAACCGCCCCGGGCGCCCGTACTCCTCGGATTCTTGTACCACGCGGGAGGCTGGGGAGAGAGTATCTGGACGACGCGCGACTTCACCGCCAGGAGATCATTGAGCGCGGCGGTCACGACTTCTGACGTACCAGGTTGCGCGAGCGCGGCCGGAGTGAGAGAGGGACGCCTCGCGTAGTTCGCGGTGAGAAGCTGTTCGGGGATCCGCGCCCACCCCGGAAGGGTGCTCAGAGCATCGGCGAGTCGCGCCAGCCGTTCCTGATAGGTCCCGCGGTTGTGCATCCATTCGAAGTTGATCGAAAGAACCGACTTGCTCACTCCTGTGTAGATGCTCCAGACCGCAGCCTCGTCGGTGCCGAGACTGAACCATGCCGTGACCGAGGGATACTCGGCCTCGCCGAAGTAGTATCCGCGGAACGACGGATGGCGTTCCGCGTGCCGGTAGACCGCGAGCAGGGTGTTGGCCACGTCTTCGGGGCAGTACTGCTCAAGCGCTTGGAGAAGGCTGTCCTCGTCCCACTTGCTCCGGCCGCGTGACAGCGTTGCCCGCTGCTCGCTGTTCATCGGGGGGACGGCTCCCAGGGCGCCCGCATCGACCGGCGCGGCGTCGTAGTCCGCGGCCGGAAGCGGGTCGCCGAGGGCCAGATGGATGGCGATCGCGATCGATTCGAGCCAGGAGATGGTCTCCTCCGCCTCGCTCGCGCTGATGGCAACCTTCTGTCCGGGCCGGTCCGGGTCGTGATCGGCCGTGTGCGCGATGTTGTTCCGGCGCCAGGCGATCTCACGCAACTTGCTCCGTACGCCGTCGGAGGTGATCGGC
Organism: Streptosporangium sp. NPDC002721; assembly: GCF_042888905.1. Lineage (NCBI taxonomy): Bacteria > Bacillati > Actinomycetota > Actinomycetes > Streptosporangiales > Streptosporangiaceae > Streptosporangium > Streptosporangium sp. NPDC002721. The sequence goes on along the minus strand of NZ_JBIAQI010000031.1, from coordinate 90,225 downwards.
GCCACCGAGTCCTGACTGGTGAGGATCTCCGCCACCTTCACCCAGAGGTTGACCGTACTGACGTGGCTGAACCCTTCCTTGATCTTGTCCGGGTTCTGGAAGGTCATGTACGCGAAGGCCTGCTCCAGGTGGGCGCGAAAGGCCTCGCCCAGGGGCTCGTCGTGATGGTGAACCCTTTCGAACAACTCGACGGGGATGGACAGCTTGCTGAACTTGGGAGGACGGGCCACCCGCGGTTGCAACGCGAGAGCGACCGCCCGGTCGACGATCTCCCGCGTGACCCAGTGGTCCAGTGCCGCCACGGACTGGGTCCAGGCGGCTCGATAGAGATCGCTGACGTCGAAGGCACCTACCCTGAGCCGTTCCAGGTTCCGGCCCCCGTGCACGAGTTGCCGGGCGTATCCGAGGTTCTGCTGAAACTGCTCGAACGCCGGCGGAACGTCGTCGGGTTCGGGAGCAGGCGCCACGTCGCCGGTCACACCCGGTGCGAGTCCCGCCTTGGTGAGCACCTTGCGAAAGTCGTCCGCCGTGACGCGACGCGCCGGGTTCGCTCGTCCGGCCTGGTCGAAGGTCAATCCCTCGTGCTCCAAGACGGCGCGCGGCTCGTCGGCCCGCATGGGGTCGAGCCACCGAAACTGCGGCGAGACCCGGCCTCCGGCCTGGAGGACTCGATGGGCGTTGTACCCCTCGGGGGCTTCGGCCATGAACCCGCCGACCGACTGTGCCGACATGCCGACCAGATCGGCCAGGTCACCGTAGGTCGTCCAGCGCCCGGGCTCCAGCTGCTCCAGGGCCTTCAGGACCAGGTTCCAACGCGGGTCGGCATACCTGCGCCCCTGCGCGGGCACCCGCCGGGCCCGGTACTGACGCCCCAGCTCCCGATAGAGCTCGACGCCCGGGAAATTCTCCAGCGCCTGGATCCCGGCGGGTGTGATCGCCCATCCGTTCCTTTTGCTCATCCAGCCGAGCGACGCGGCCTCCCCCGTCCGAAGTCCCAGCTGCGCCCACCAGCGTGTCTGACCGTGCGCGTTGAGACCCTCGTGCTCCGGGGCGATGGAGACCCTTTCGGCCACCGCTTTCCGTACCTCGTCGGGCTGTAGCGGGCGGCCGGCCTCCTGAAGGATCTCCAGGGTCGTACGAAGAATCGGTGCGATGTGCTCGGCGAAGGACACGGGGGCTCCTTGATCTTCACTAGCCGACTGTGGCCGGGAGGGGCCGGGGTCGCCACCTGTTGAACGGGTCATCGTGGCGGCGCGGACAAACCGGCAATAATGCGATGTTTTTCGCGAGATTGATTCGGACAATTAGGATTTATCGTCCTCGGAGAATTTGAGGGGAGAAGACTGGAACGAGCATAGTTTCCGTGAACAAATGCGGGGCTTCGGCAGATGAGATTTCTTCAGGAGATCTCCATTGCCTCCGGGAATCCCGTATCGGTCACTTATCGCGCCACGGCCGATGTCCGGCCAGAACCGGTTCGTCGCGTCGCCGCACGACCGGAGACCGGGCGCCGATGCGCTTCTGACCGGCCGTGAGCGGCGCGGGAGCCTTTCGCGGGTTCTCCTATCGCGGTCGCATCAGGTCGAGATCCTCGCCCCACGCATCCAGCACCGCGTCATGCCCGGCGCGTCGGGCCGCCGGCTCGACACGGGCGAACAGGCGTCGTTGCAGGGGCACGTCGCCCGTTCCCGAGATGCGGTCCACGGTGTCCAGCAGCATGCCGGTGTCCCATCCGGGCAGCGGGTGCCGGGCGAGTTCCCATTCCAGATACCTGTTGTAGGGGCGAGGACGACGGTCGAGGGCGAAGAGCAGTTCCAGCAGGAACCGGACGCTGTCAGCGGCGTCGAGGCGGGCGGCGAGCGGATGCCCGTCACGGTCGTTCTTGACGGAGCGGTAGAGGGAGTTGGCGTAGGCGTCGAGCCATTCGGCGGAGTTCCGGAACGCCTCATCGGCGTCGAGCCGCGCCTTGGCGGCCAGGATCCGGGCGATGCCACCGTCAAGCCTGTCGAGCACGATTTCAGCTCGGGCAAGGGCGTAGCGCTCGAAGCCGGGCATTCCAGCCGCGCGGAACTCGGTGAGGGAGACGATGACGAGATCGAGCTCAGGAGTACGGTGGCCGCCGAACCGGGTGAGGTCCGTTGTCGCGTCATCGGCGATCACCACGTACAGGTCGTGGTCGGAGTGCCCGGTGGCCATGTCGTCGTGAGCGTGGGAACCCTTGAGAACGAGGCCGACGACCGCGGGGTCGGCGGTGGCGAGCGCGACGAACGCGTGGTAGGTGAGGGGTCGCTGGGCCGGCGTCATGTGATCTACGGTGGCATGCCCTGCCGGGAGTCGTCACCGGTGTCCGCGGCGGCGCATTGCCACCCCGGACGGCCGGCGAAGGTACCGAGGCCGCCGCCCGGGGTGGGTGATCGTTCGAAGAGCCGGGTCAGGGCGTGGGCGATGTGGGTAGTCGACCGTGAGCGTGACGGCGGGCCGGGTGCCCGCCCGCGCCGGCGATAGTTCTCGATCTTGCCAGGAGGTGGATGTGGGGCGTTCCTACGTCGTGACAGGAGGCGGCCAGGGCATCGGCCGCGCGATCGTCGAGCGGCTTCTCGGAGACGCGGACATCGTCGTCGTCATCGAACTCGACCCCGCGGCGCTCGCGTGGACCCGCGGCCACCCGGCCGGTTCCCGGGTGGTCGCCGTGGTCGGCGACGCCGCGGACGAGGCCGTCACGGAGCGGGCCGCCGATCTGGCGCAGGCCGCGGGCGTGCTCACCGGCTGGGTGAACAACGCCGCGGTGTTCCGCGACGCCTCGGTGCACGAGGTGCCGGCGCGCGAGATCCTGGATCTCATCGCGCTGAACCTCGACCCCGCCGTCGTCGGGTGCGCCACGGCGATCCGCCGCTTCCTGGCGGCGGGCCGAGGCGGTGCGATCGTCAACGTCTCCTCGCACCAGGCCCAGCGGGCCGTTCGCGGAGCCCTGCCGTACGTGACGGCCAAGGCGGCCACCGAGGGGCTGACCCGGGCGCTGGCCGTCGACTACGGGCCGCTGGGCGTTCGCGTCAACACCGTCGCGCTGGGTTCGATCGGCACGGAACGGTACGAGGCGTTCCTCGACCGGCAGGAACCCGCGACGGCCGGGCGCATCCAGGACGAGATGCGCCTGCTCCACCCTCTGGGCAGGGTGGGACGCCCGGAGGAGGTGGCGGCGGCCGTCGCGTACCTGCTGTCGGACGACGCGAGCTTCGTCAACGGGGTGGTCATGCCCGTCGACGGCGGACGGTCGGTGCTCGCGCGCGATCCCGAGGAGACCTGACGACCGGCGGCGGGAGACGGCGCCGGTGACCCCGGGCGCCCGTCGAACCGCCCGTCGCTGGAGGTCCCACCGCTGGGGTGTGCCGGGTCATCGCTCTCGCCGGTCTCGCCGGTCTCGCCGGTCTCGCCGGTCTGGCCGGGATGCCGGGCCGGAGGGCTTTGTGTGTCGTAATGCACGTTCGGGCTTATGTGTGCGTTTGTACGCAGAACGGGACTTTCCTTCTGCCTAATGTCAGTGCTGTCCGGAGCGCGCAGCACTGAGGAAGCGCACCGGACGCAGGTCACACAGGTTGTTCCCGAACACCCTCGCTCAAAGGAAGAATCCCATGCGCAAGCTTCGCAGCGTCCTTGCCGGTGCGGCTCTGGCCGGCGCCCTGGCGGCCGGTGTCGTCGCCGCCCCCGCCCAGGCGGCCACCGCGACCACCTCCGCCACCGCGGGCACGGCCTCGATCGCCCAGGCGCAGTACGAGAAGCACTGGTTCTCCGGCTACTCCAGCTTCGGCCGCGGCGAGTCGCGCGGCGAGCGCTCCTATTACAAGGGCTACTGGTACTACTCCAACGGCCGCTACTACTTCGACATCGACACCTGGGACCGCGACCGCGACCGGGAGAAGACCTTCATCGACTTCTACTACCACGACGACCGCGGCTGGCACAACCGCCGCTTCAACACCGGCGGTCACCACGGGTGGAAGTTCAGCTACAGCGCCAAGGGCGGCTTCGACGGCTTCCGCGTCCGCGTCGGCGAGGGCCACTCCGGCCACTTCGACTGGGGCAACTACCACCGCGACTCCTTCTGACCTTCCCGTGAGGTCATGAACCGCACCACACTCGACGCCGAACCGGCGGAGGCAGTCGCCTCCGCCGGTTCGGCGTTGTTCATCAAAAACCGGACCCACGAGCCGGCCGGCTTCGACGAGCCGTCTCCCGGCGGGGAACACGCCTGGTCTCGTGGCCGCGACCGGGGAGGTCGCCGGCCGCCCCGGCCCGACCACGCGTACCAGGGGCCGGAGATGGGCGGCAAGGGGTTCCCGTGCCGCGAGCGGAGGTTGCGGGGGTGGTCGTGCCGGGAGGGGAGGTTCCGGGTCCTGCCGGGGTCCCCGGGGGCCAGGAGGTGTGCCGTCCTGGTCGTGGTCCCGGGGACTCCGGCCCGTGTCACCCGTTCGGGGTCACGAGGAGTGGGAGATGAGGCACCTCTTGAGCGTCTCCCTGGAGTTCTGCCGCTGCGGTGTCATCTTCTGCAGAGCCGCGTCGCGCACCTGCACGTACTTGGCTCCGGCGGCGTTGTAGGCGTCCACTATCTTCTTCGCGGCGGGGTCCAGTCCCGGTGCCTTGACACCGAGCTGCTGCAGAGCCGCCTTCTGGGAGAGCTGGTCGACGTTCCCGGTGGTGCCGGCCTTCAGCAGGGCGTTGTGGGCGGCCTTGACCTCCGGAAGGGAGTCGACGTTGATGAGGGCGTCCTCGGCGTTCATCAGCGCGAGCTGTTCCTGCGCGCAGGGGGCCGGGGCGGTCGCGGCGTTGGCGGTGGTCGCGCCGACGGTGGTCAGTGCGGCGAGAAGGCCGAGGGCGGCCAGCGCCGTCGCGGTGGTGCGGGTGTGCATGGGGTGCTCCCGTGAGTACTGAGGGTTTATTTGCATGGGACCTCATGCACCGTAATCACTGTGGGTAATCGCATCGACGCCTAAAGTTGGCGTCAAGGGCCGCGGGCCACCGGCCGCGACCGAGGGGGCGGCGCCGGCGGACCACGGCGAGAACGCCGCCACGGAAACGTTCGCAGGCCGGAGGGCTCCGGAAGGGGCACGGCGCGGACTCCTCGTCGGAGGGCTCGCGCGGGAAGGCCGGGCCCGTGTCTCCCGCACCGCGCGGCGGGCGCGAACCTCCGTCCGGAGGTCCGCGCCCGTGGTCCGCTCAGGTCAGGACACCGTCCACTTCTGGTTCGCGCCACCGGTGCACGTCCACAGCTGCAGGCGGGCGCCGTCGGCGCTGGTGTTGCCCGTGACGTCCACGCACTTGTTCGCGGCGGGGTTCACCAGGTCCCTGGTGGTGGGATTGTAGGTCCACTGCTGGTTGGGGCCGCCGAAGCACGTCCACAGCTGGAGCTGGCTGCCGTTGGCCGTGCCGTTGCCGACGACGTCCAGGCACTTGCCGAGCACGCGGAGCGTGCCGTCGCCGGGGCGGGTCCACTGCTGGGCGGCGGTGCCGTTGCAGGTGTAGAGCTGCACGGCGGTGCCGTCGGCGCTGCTCGCGCCCGCGACGTCCACGCACTTGCCGGCCAGGCCGGTGATGGCGCCGCCTCCGGGGTTGCCGGGGTTGCCGCTCGGCGTGCCGGACCAGGTGAAGGTGGCGGTGGTACGGGCCGGAAGGGAGTACGTGAACGACTGGCCGCCCCAGTTGACCCGGACGGACTGGGCCGAGGTGCCGCGGTTGTGCGCGATCAGGGCCTTGGAGCCGTCGGTGTTGCGCCAGGCGACGTTCTGGATCGTGGCGTTGGCGGTGGAGTCGATCCGGAACGCCCCGGGCCTGACGAACTTCGTGAGGTGGCCGGTCGTGTAGTACTCGATGGTGTTGTCGACCTGACCCGCGCGGGAGCCGCCCTCCTGGACGGTGACCAGGCCGGTGCAGACGTTGCAGCCGCCGTTGTGCGGGCCCATGTTCTGGTTGAGGGCGAGGCTCCACTTGACGAGGCTGCCGCTCCAGTTGCGGGCGTAGTTGACGATGTCGGCGAGGTCCTCGTTGTGCTGGTTGCCGATCCAGGTGCCACCCGAGTGCTCGGTGCTGAACTGGCGTACGGCCGGATACTGGTTGTGCACCTGGGTGCCGATCGCCGGGTCGCCGCCGTAGCCGTGCCAGGCGATGCCGCCGAACAGGGGGTCGTTGCGCACGCCCGCGTCGTTCAGCACGCCGGCGCCCATGGCGGCGTAGTCGCCGTAGTTCCAGTCGTGGACGAGGACCTTGGTCGTGATGCCCGCGGCGCGGAAGGCCGGGTAGACGTGGTTCTTGGTGAACTCGGCCAGCCCGGAGGAGTTCCAGCTCATCCCGGGATAGTTCATCGCGGTCGGGTTGCCCGCCTGGCAGCAGTTGGGCTCGTTCTGCACGGAGATGTAGTCGACCGGGACACCGGCGTTCTGGTAGCTCTGGACGTACTTGACCAGGTACTGGGCGTACGTGGGATAGTGCTCGAACTTGAGCCAGCCCATCTGGTCCATCCGGCCGTTGTCCTTCATCCAGCCGGGGGCGCTCCACGGTACGCCCTTGACGCGCAGGGCCGGGTTGAGCGACTTGGCCTGCTGGGTGAGCAGGCGCACGTTGGTGTCGTACCCGTTGGCGCCGAAGTCGTTGAGGTCGCAGCAGGTGTCGTCGAGCGAGACGTGGCCGGGGCGCGAGAGGTCGGAGGCGCCGATCGGGTTGCGCACGAACGACAGGCCGATGCCGTCGGTGGGGTGGAAGAGCCTGCGCATCACCGCGTCGCGGGTGGCCGCGCTGACCGGGCCGCCGCGCAGCAGGTAGGCGGTGGTGTCGGTGATCGAGGCTCCGCCGCCCTCGAACTGCTGGTAGGTGGTGCCCTCGTTGACGGTGATGGTGTGGTTGGCACTGCCTCCGGCGGGGCCGAAGGCGATGGGGGACTGCTGCTGGAGACCCCGCGTGACGGTCCGGCCGCCGGCGTCGGACGTGGTGGTGAGCCAGATGTTCACGGGCTCGTTGGCGGCCAGGGCGGGAGTGGCGGCGACAGGTCCCGTCGCCCACAGGGCGGCGGCGCAGGCCAGGGCGAGGGTGAGGGCCCGGCGAGGTGGTCGAGGCACGGCAGGGGGTCCTTTCGGGGGGTGTGATCGGGCCCGCGACGTCCCGGGCCGTTCGCTGCTGGATACGCGCTTCATCCCGGGGACCGTCGCTGTAACCGATGTAACAGATAAGAAACTTTTCTGTTGCACGACAGGACAACACATGTGGAAAACGGTTGTCAAGGCCCGGAAACGCCGGGGTCTGCACGTGCCTTACGGCGCTTACGGCAGGTGCTGTTGATGAAACAAATGAAACAAATGCTCTCAGCGGGGAACGGGACCGGTGGAGCCGCGGACGATCACATCGGTCCCCAGGGAGACGTGCAGGGCCTCCAGCGTGTGCCGGCTGAGCAGCCGCATCAGCAGCGTGACCGCCATCCGGCCCATCTCCTGCAAGGGCTGGCGCACCGTGGTCAGCGTCGGCAGGGTAGCCCGGCCGAGGTCGAGGTCGTCGAACCCCGCGATCGACAGGTCGCCGGGAACGGTCAGGCCGCGCTCGGCCGCCGCCCACAGCGCGCCGACCGCCATCTTGTCGTTGAACGCGACCAGCGCCGTCGGCCGCTCGGGCAGGTCCAGCAGCTCGCAGGCCGCGCGGTAGCCGTTCTCCGAGTTGGGTTCGCGCACGCTGCGCAGCAGCTCGGCCGACGGCAGGACGCCGACGTCGGCGAGCGACGCGGTGTATCCCGCCAGCCTGGCCTCGCTGGGCAGCCACTTCACCGGGCCGCCGACGATGCCGACCCGGCGGTGACCGAGCCCGACCACGTGCGCCATCAGCTTGCGCGCGCCCGCGAAGTGCGCGGCCGACACCGCCACGATGTCCTTGGGAGGCGGCGTCCTGGGGTCGATCACCACGAAGGGGAACCGCCGGTCGCGGAGCCGTACGAGCTCCTCGCCCGGCTCCGGGGGGAGGATCAGGATCGCCCCCGCGATGTCGGGGCGGTCGGGCAGGCCCGCGAGCGCCGGGGTGTGCTGGGCGGACTCCCCGGTGCTCAGGATCATCTGGCCGCCGTGCAGCTCGATGGTCTCGCCGACCGAGGAGACGATGAGCCCGAAGTAGTCGGTCAGCAGGTAGGGGCAGCGCACGTAGACGGTGCCGCCGGCCGTCGTCTCCTGTCCGGCGCGCGGCCGGGGCGCCTGGTCCCCGAGGCGGCCGATGGCCCGCAGCACCAGCTCCCGGGTGCGCGGGGCGACGTTGGCCTGCCCGTTCAGGACCCGCGAGACGGTGGCGATGGACAGGCCGGTCTCCGCCGCGACGTCGCGCACGGTCGCGCGCGTCCCGGGCCGAGCCATGTGTGCCCCCTGGTAGCCGTGTCCCTGCCGTCAGCATAACCAGCGCCGACAGGAAGCGACGGAGAGACGTCCTCCCCTCGGGCCGACGGCCACGGACCCCGAATCGACGCCTGCGGACTCCCGGACCGATGGCTGCGAACCGCCCGGACCGACGACTGCAAATCACGCGGACCGATGGCTGCGAACCGCCCGGACCGACGACTGCGAACCGCCTGGATCGACGACTGCGAACCCTCGCGCCGACGACTGTGAACCCCGGATCGACGGCTGAGAAAAGCGGAGAAAACGGTCGATTCCATCGGTGCGACAGCGTCGTCAACCGATTCCCGACAAGCCATCCGACTTGCTGGGATCCAGTTTGCCGTTAGCAGGTAAGGCCGGTGCGAGCATCGTCGAAGAGTCAGAACCGATCATGACATCTGGGGGAAAAATGCTTCGAAAACTGGTCCTGGCCGCGGTCATCGCGGCGGGATCGCCGGCCATAACGACCACGGCGTGGGCGGACGGGACGCCGTCCGTCGCGGCGGCCAAGCCGGCCGCCGCCGCCACCGCGCAGGAGGCCGGTACGTGCGGTCCTCCCGGATCGCCGTGCGCGGCGGTCAACTGCGGACCGGGCCGCGTCTGCGTCCCCTCGCCCAGGCAGTGCTTCACCACACCGTGCCCGCAGTACGACTGCGTGCCCGCGCCGGGTTACCCGGGCGGCCACCCGGGTGGTTACCCGGGTGGCTATCCCGGATACCCCAGCGGTTACCCGGGCCAGTGGGACCCGCCCTACCCGGGCTGGCGTCCTCCCTACCCGGGCTGGCGTCCTCCCTACCCCGGATGGCGTCCTCCCTATCCGGGGTGGCGTCCTCCGTACCCGGTCGGCTATCCGGGCTGGCGGCCCCCGTACCCGGGCTGGCGTCCTCCGTACCCGGGGTGGCGGCCCCCGTACCCCGGATGGCGTCCTCCGCACCCGAGCCCGCGGCCTCCGTACCCCGGTCCGCGGCCTCCTCAGCCAGGACCGGGGCCCATGCCCCACTGGCGGGTGGCGAGCCAGCCGGTGATCGCCCCCGGCGGGGGTGTCTGACCTCTGACGGCGGCAGGCGACCACCCGGGCCGGGCGCGTAGCCGCCCGGCCCTCACCTCCGACGGCATCGTCCATCGCCGTCCCGGGACGTCACGGCTTGTGGGGACCCCGGGTGAGCTGGTCTGATGTGCGAAGGATGAGGTGAGGCCAGTACGGAGGGGTTGCTTTCTGCCGTGGAGGCATCTGTCGAGCAGCTGGTGTACGTCCGCGAGGACGAGTACACGATCGCGCGGATGAGCGCCGAGGGCGTGCCCGGCTTCGTCGCCTCCGGCCGGGCCCTGGGCGGGGTCCAGCCGGGGGAGACGCTCAGGCTCGTCGGCGAGTGGGGCGAGCATCCGCGGCACGGCAGGCGCTTCGAGGTCGTCGCGTGCGAGCGGCTGGTACCGGCCACGGTCCGGGCCATCCGCATCTATCTGGGCTCCGGCCTGATCCGCGGCATCGGGCCGAGGCTCGCCCACGCCATCGTGAGCCACTTCGGCGAGGCGACGCTGACGGTCATCGACACCGAGCCGGAACGGCTCACCGAGGTCGTCAACATCGGACCCACGCGGCAGGCCCAGATCGCCGACGCGTGGGAGGAGCAGAAGGCGATCGCCGAGCTCATGGTGGTCCTGCAGGGCTTCGGGATCAGCCCGCTGCTCGCGGCGAAGATATACCAGGTCTTCGGGGCCGACTCGGGGGAGATCCTCACCTCCGACCCGTACCGGCTCATCGGCAAGGTCAGGGGCATCGCGTTCGGCACCGCCGACAGGATCGCCCTGCGGTCGGGGGTCCCCGAGCACAGCCCGCAGCGGATCAAGGCGGCGATCCTGGACAGGCTGGAGACGGCGGCGAGCCGCGACGGGCACTGTTACGTACGGCTGGTCGCGCTGGTCGCCCAGTCCGCGGAGCTCGTCGAGCAGGACCACGAGCTCGTCGGCCGGATGGTCGACGCCCTCGTCGCCGACCGCCGCGTGGTCGTCGAGGCGTCGCCGGACGGCCACGGGACGGCCGTGGTCTATCTGAAGGAGACGCACAGCCGGGAGCTCACGCTGACCGCCCAGCTGACCAGGCTCTGGGAGGCCGCCTCGACGCTGCCCATGCGCACCTTCCAGGAGGACCCCGGGCTGGACGAGGACCAGCGGGCAGCGGTGAACATGGCGCTCACCAGCACCGTGTCCATCCTCACCGGCGGTCCCGGCTGCGGGAAGAGCCACACCGTCAAGACCGTCGCGGCGACGGTACGGGCGATGGGCGGCACGGTGACCCTCACCGCGCCGACCGGTAAGGCGGCCAAGCGCCTGTCGGAGCTCACCGGCCTGCCCGCGATGACCGTGCACCGGATGCTGGCCCACCGGCCCGACCCCGAGAGCGGCACGCTGTTCGAGCAGACGCCCGCGCAGGCCGACCTGATCGTGGTCGACGAGGCGTCCATGCTGGACCTGAGCCTGGCCACCCGGCTCACCGCGGCCGTCCAGCCCGGCAGCCACCTGCTCGTCGTGGGCGACAGCGACCAGCTTCCCAGCATCGCCCCCGGCAGCGTGCTGGCCGACCTGCTGCGGGTCGAGGCGATCGCGCGGATGCGCCTGACGAAGGTCTTCCGCCAGGCGGAGGGCAGCGGCATCATCCAGGCCGCCCGGCGGGTCAGGGCGGGCGAGGTGCCCGCGCTCCCCGGCGGGGGAGGTTTCTGGTTCGAGGAGGTCGACGACCCCGAGCGGGTCGCTGAGCGGGTGATGCACCTGGCGACGGTGGCGATCCCGCGCAAGCAGGGGGTGAGCCCGGACCAGGTCCAGGTGCTGTGCCCGATGCGCAGGGGACTGACGGGGACCGCCGAGCTCGGCCGCATGATCCAGGAGCGGCTCAACCCGGCTCGCGAGGGAGTCGCCGAGCACTGGTCGGGTGCCTCCGCCTTCCGGGTCGGCGACCGTGTCATGCCGATCCGCAACAACTACGACAAGGGCGTCTTCAACGGCGACACCGGTACGGTCACCGCCATCACTCCCGAGGACCGGCTCGTCGAGATCCGTACCGACGACGGGCAGACCGTGAAGTACGGCTTCGGCGAGCTCGACGAGCTCACCCACACGTACGCCATCAGTGTCCACCGCTCCCAGGGCAGCGAGTATCCCTTCGTGGTCGCGCCGCTCGTCACCGAGTCCGGGGGCGTGATGCTGCGCCGCAAGCTGCTCTACACCCTGCTCACCCGGGCGCGTTCGTGGGTGGTCGTCGTCGGCGAGCGCAAGGCGCTGGAGATGGCCGTCGGCAGGCTGGACCACCGCCGCAACACCGGGCTCGCCCGCAGGCTCGCGCTGAGCCTCGGCGCGGACCTGCGGTACGAGTCCGCCCCCGCCCTCGACTGAACGCGGTTTGAACCGCTCGGGACCGGCTCGCGTAGTCATGTCGGGTGACGCTTCCGCGAACGTGGTCAGTCATGCCGGGCGGTGCTTCCGCGTACGCGGGAGTCTTGCCGGGTGGCGCTTCCGTGAACGTGGGCAGTTTTGCCAAGCGGCGCTTCCGCGTACGCGCTGGGCGCCGCCCCGTCCGTGCGCGTATTTCCCGGCTTCGCGATCTTCTTGACATTTTTTCTTCACATAACTTGAATTAAGTTAGACAAGAACCGTCCTCGGCTTGCCGAAGTTGTTGGTAACGCCGGTCTCCGTTATGCCCGTGGGCGGGGCGGGCTTCGCCTTTGTCGTTCGTCGCGAGACAGAGGAAATGTAGATGACCAGGAAAAACATGGTCAGCACGGCGAGGACGTGGGTGCGGCTGTTCGCCGTGCTCGCCCTCGCGCTCGGCCTCACCACCCTTCCGGCCGGAGGGAGCGCGGGGGCGTCGGCCGCCCCGAGCTTCAAGGTGATCGCCTTCTACAACGGGGTGTACGACGCGGCCCACGTCGACTTCGTCAAGGAGGCCAACCGCTGGTTCCCGCAGCTGGCCGCGCAGCACAACTTCTCCTACACCTCGACCAACAACTGGAGCCAGCTGAACGCGAGCAACCTCCAGCAGTACCAGGTGGTCATCTTCCTGGACGACCTGCCGCAGAACGCCGCCCAGCGCTCGGCGTTCGAGCAGTACATGCGTAACGGCGGGGCGTGGATGGGCTTCCACGTGAGCGCGTTCAACACCAACGCCCAGAGCTGGTCGTGGTACCACAACGAGCTCCTCGGCACCGGCGCGTTCCGGTCCAACACCTGGGGCCCCACCTCGGTGACCATGCGCACGGAGGGCGGGGCGCACCCCTCCACGGCGCGGCTGCCCGCCACCTTCACCTCGTCGGTCAGCGAGTGGTACAGCTGGACCAACGACCTGAGGAACAACGCGAACATCAGGATCCTCGGGTCGATCGACCAGTCGAGCTTCCCGGTCGGCACGGACCCCAACCAGACCTGGTACAGCGGCTACTACCCGATCATGTGGACCAACCGCAACTACAAGATGCTGTACGCGAACTTCGGCCACAACGCCATGAACTACACCAACAACACCCCGCTGTCGTCCACGTTCGCCAGTGAGGTGCAAAACCGGTTCGTCATCGACGGCCTGCTGTGGCTGGGCGGCGGGAGCACCCCGCCCCCGACCGACACCATCTCGCCGACCGCCTGGTACAGCCTCGCCAACCGCGCCAGCGGCAAGTGCGTGGACGCCCGCGCGGCCGCCTCGGCCAACGGCACCGCGATCCAGCAGTACACCTGCAACGGCACCCTCGCCCAGCAGTTCCAGGTCCAGCCGACCAGCGGCGGCTTCGCGCGGCTCAACAACCGCAACAACAGCGCCCAGGTCATCGACGTGAAGGACGTCTCCAGCGCCGACGGCGCCCTCCTGCAGCTGTGGTTGTACGGCGGCGGCAACAACCAGCAGTGGCAGGCGGTGTCGGAGGGCGGCGGCTACTTCCACTTCGTCAGCCGTCTCAGCGGCAAGTGCCTGAGCGTGCCGGGCTCCTCGACGGCCGACAGCGTCCAGCTGGCGCAGAGCACCTGTAACGGCGGCGCCGCCCAGTCGTTCCGCATCTCCGAGCAGGCCTAGCCTCCCGTGCGCCCGTCCTTTCCCGCCGATCGGTAAAGGACGGGCGCACCGGGTGCGAGCCCGGATGTCAGTCGTCGATCGCCTGGTAGAGCGTGGTCCAGAAGTCGTGGATGAGCCGCGCCGGATCCGGGACCGACATCCCGACCTGGGCGAGCAGGATGCCGACGAGCCCGTTGCGCGGGTCGGCGTAGGTCGAGGTGCCGCTTCCGCCGTCCCAGCCGAACTGGCCGACGGGCGCGTAGTCGCCCCGGTAGGTGCGCACCGCCATCCCCATGCCCCAGCCGCCGTGCTGACCCTGGCCGAACGACACGTGAACGTTGTCGACGGCCATGGCGTGCCGGGCGGCCTGCTGCTCGGGCGTGAGGCGGTTGGTGGTCATCAGCTCGACGGCGGGCCGGGACAGGACGCGTTCGCCCCCGTGCGTCCCGCCGTTCAGCAGCATCCGGAAGTAGGCGTGGTAGTCGTCGGCGGTGGAGACCAGCCCGCCGCCACCGCCCTGGAACGCCGGAGGCTCGCTCCACCGTCCACCCGCGGCCTCGTCCCACACGACGAACTCTCCGGTCCGCGGGTCGGGGGCGTAGAGGGCCGGCAGCCGGTCGATCCTGTCGGCGGGCACGTGGAAACCGGTGTCCTTCATGCCCAGCGGTTCGAGGACGCGCTCGCGCAGGAACGTCTCGAACGACCGGCCGGAGACCCTGGCCACCAGCACGGCGAGCACGTCGTGGCTGATCTGGTACTGCCAGCGCTCCCCGGGCTGGTGCATCAGCGGGAGCGTGCCGAGGCGGCGCATCCACTCGTCCGGCTCGGGCATCGGCGTCGGCAGGTCGGGCGTGAGCCCCTGCTCGAAGACCGCGCCCATGATCGGGGCGCCCAGCGCCGTCATGTCCATGCCGAGCCCGAACGTGGAGGTGAGCAGGTCCCGTACGGTGATCGGCCGCCGCGCCGGCACGGTGTCGTCCAGCGGGCCGTCGATCCGCCTCAGCACCTGACGGTCGGCGAGTTCGGGCAGCCACGGCTCCACCGGGTCGTCCAGCCGCAACCTGCACTCGTCGACCAGGACCATCGCCGCCGCCATCGCCACCGGCTTGGTCGTGGAGGCCATCCGGAAGATGGTGTCGCGGCGCATCGGCGCGCCACCGTCGTGGCGCATCGTCCCCAACGCCTCGACGTGCGTCTCCTCACCCCGGCCGACCAGGGCGACGAGGCCGGGAATCCTCCTGGACTCGACATGCCGGGCCAGCACGTCACGCAGCCTGCGCAGCCCCGCCTCGGAGAAGCCGCCGTTGCCTTTTTCCATCATGAATCCCCTCGCGCACAGTGTTCGAGCACAGTGTTCGATCCGCGAGGCCCATCCCGGCGTGACGCCCGTGGCCTCGGCGAGCTGGAGCTCGGTCGCGGGATTTCCTCCGCGGCGCCACCGGCGCTCGCGAACGTTCGGAAATCCCTGAACGTCTGCGACAGTACATTGCATTCATAAATCTCGCAACACTCTAAATTACTTGTACTGCCTGTTTTGAAGGGCTTAATGAGCTTCTATTGCAATGAGTGTGACGCTGAATGCAATGGGGAGCCAGAGCGGGCGTTGCAATGAACTGAGCGTGAATGCATACTGTGCAGCGGAGCGTGCCGGGACGTCGAGGTCCGCGCGTGTCGACAGGTCGACGGATGGGAGACGAGCACCGATGCCCGGAGGCAGACTGACCGGCCAGGATCGGCAGCACATCGCCGCGGGGCTGGCCGAGGGACTCGGATACACCGAGATCGGCAAGCGCCTGGGGCGGCCCGCCTCGACCATCATGCGGGAGGTCACCCGCAACGGCGGACCCGACGACTACGGGGCGGACCGGGCGCACGAGGCCACGCGGCGTCGTGCGCGCCGGCAGAGGCAGGATCGGCCTCCCGCGCCGCCGGTCCCCGACGGCGGCCACGGGCGTGACCCCCGGGCGGTGCAGGACTTCACGGAGTCCTTCACCACCCTCCTCATCCAGCAGGGCCTGCCCCGGATGGAGGCGAGGGTGCTCGCCTGCCTGTACATCACCGACTCCGGCGACCTGACCGCCGCCGACCTGGTGAAGCGGCTTCGCGTCAGCCCGGCGTCGATCTCGCACGCCGTCGCCTTCCTCGAACGGCAGGGAATGCTCAAGCGGGAACGGGTTCCCGGCGCGCGGCGTGAACGCTATGTCATCGACGACGGGATCTGGCTCCCGTCCCTCCTCGCGGCCCTGCGGATGAACGAGGACCTGGCGGCCGCGTCGCGGCGCGGAGCCGAGATCCTCGGGCCCGCGACCCCGGCGGGCGCCCGCTTCGAGTCCTCCGCCGAACTCCTTCTCCTCCTGAGCGAGGCCTTCCGGCAGGTCATGGAGCAGTGGCAGCGGAACCTGGCCGCCCGGAACGCCGAGGGATAGCGGGACGTCGCCCGGATCCCGGTGCCGCTGGAGATCACCGACGGTACGCCGGACGGGATGCGCGTCGGCCGCTCACCGGTGTCCCGGTGTGCCGGTGTGCCGATGTGAGCGTTTCCCCGGGGGAGGGAAAGGGTCCTCCAGATCGTCCGGGCTCGCAGGAGCGGTGACGTGACACAGGATCGCGGCGCGACTGCCATGGGGGAGGGGCATATGGGTGTGAATACGCGAAGGTATGGTGATTGTTCGTGACGACGTTTCGGATCAGCGACGCCGCCGCGCTGCTGGGGGTGAGCCCCGACACGGTCCGCCGGTGGGTGGACGCCGGGCGGCTCGCGGCCCGGCGGGACGAGCACGGCCACCGGATGGTGGAGGGCGCCGACCTGGCGGCGTTCGCGCGCGCCCAGATCGAGTCCGAGGACGGTACGGGACACTCCTCGGCCCGGAACCGCTTCCGCGGGATCGTGACCGAAGTGATCAGGGACGCGGTGATGGCCCAGGTGGAGATCGCCGCGGGGCCGTACCGGGTGGTGTCGCTGATGAGCCGCCAGGCCGCCGACGAACTGGGCCTGGAGGTGGGAGTGATGGCGGTCGCCGTGATCAAGTCCACCAACGTGGTCGTGGAGATCGCCGACCACGCCCGTACGACGAGTTGACGGCGCCGTGAGCGGTCCGCCCGGTGGCGTGACGGGGAGCCCGCCCGGTGGCGCGGCGGGTGGTCCGGCCGGGGGCGTGCCGGATGGCGGTGCGCGGCGCGGTGCGGTGAGTGGTCTGACCGGCGGTCCGCCCGGCGGTCCGTCCGGCGGTTCTTTCGGTGGTCCTTCCGGTGGGGTGGCGGGTCGCCTGCCCTGGGTGCTGGTGCTGCCCGCGGTGGCGGGCATGCTCTTCCTGACGCTGCCGCTGGCCGGGCTGCTGGTCCGCGCCCCCTGGTCCACCTTGGCGGAGAGGCTGGGCGAGCCGCAGGTGCTGGAGGCGCTGCGCCTGTCGCTGGTGACCGCGACCGTGGCCACGCTGGTGTGCCTGCTGCTCGGCGTACCGCTGGCGTGGATGCTGGCACGCGTCGCCTTCCCCGGCCGCCGTCTGGTGCGGGCGCTGGTCACCGTCCCCCTCGTGCTGCCCCCGGTGGTCGGCGGGGTCGCCCTGCTGCTCGTCCTGGGCCGGCGCGGCCTGGTCGGCCAGTGGCTGGACTCCACCTTCGGTGTCACCCTGCCGTTCACCACGGCCGGGGTCGTCATCGCGGAGACGTTCGTCGCCATGCCGTTCCTGGTCATCAGCGTCGAGGGCGCGCTGCGCGCCGCCGACCCGCGCTTCGAGGAGGCCGCCGCGACGCTGGGCGCCTCCCGCTGGACCATCTTCCGCCGCGTCACCCTGCCCCTGATCGCCCCCGGCGTCGTCGCGGGCGCCGTACTGTGCTGGGCTCGCGCGCTGGGTGAGTTCGGGGCCACCATCACCTTCGCCGGCAACTTCCCCGGCCGGACCCAGACCATGCCGCTGGCCGTGTACCTCGCCCTGGAGACCGAACCCGAGGCCGCCATCGTGCTCAGTCTCGTCCTGCTCACCGTCTCGGTGGTCATCCTGGCCGGCCTGCGCGACCGGTGGGTGAGCGGCCCGTGACCCTGAACGCCCACCTTGTCGTCACCCGGCCCCGTTTCCACCTGGACATCGAACTGGAGGTCGCCGCGGGCGAGGTCGTCGCCCTCCTTGGCCCCAACGGCGCGGGCAAGACCACGGCGCTGCGCGCGCTGGCCGGGCTCACCGCCCTGTCCGGAGGGCGGATCCTCCTGGACGGCGAGGCGCTGCACACCCTCGCGTCCGAACGTCGCCCGATCGGCATGGTCTTCCAGGACTACCTGCTCTTCCCGCACCTGTCGGCCCTGGACAACGTCGCCTTCGGGCCTCGCTGCCGAGGCGCCTCCAGGGCGGAGGCGCGGCGCGGTGCCGCCGCCTGGCTGGAGCGCGTCGGCCTGACCGGGCATGTCGCGGCGAAACCCCGGCAGCTGTCGGGCGGTCAGGCCCAGCGCGTCGCCCTGGCCCGCGCCCTCGCCGTGGGGCCCCGCCTGCTGCTGCTGGACGAGCCGCTGGCCGCCCTCGACGCCCACACCCGCCTGGAGATCCGCTCCCAGCTCCGCCGGCACCTGGCGGACTTCGACGGCGCGACCGTCCTGGTCACCCACGATCCGCTGGACGCGATGGTGCTCGCCGACCAGCTGGTCGTCATCGAGAACGGCGCCGTCGTGCAGCGCGGCACCCCCGCGGAGGTCGCCCGGCGCCCGCGCACCGACTACGTCGCCCGCCTGGTCGGCCTCAACCTCTACCGGGGTCTCGCGGCGGGACGACAGGTCACCGTCGGGGAGGTGAGCTTCAGCGTCGCCGAGCATCTGGACGGTCCCGCGTTCGTCGCCTTCGGGCCCGGCGCGGTCGCGCTCTACCGGACCCGCCCGGACGGCACCCCGCGCAACCTCTGGGAGGCCACGATCGAGGGTATCGAGCGGCACGGCGACAACGTCCGCATCCACCTGGAGGGGCCGATCGCCGCCTCGGCCGACGTCACCCCCGCCGCCGTCGCGGACCTCGACCTGACCTCGGGACAGCGGATCTGGGCGGCCGTCAAGGCCACCGAGACCCACGCCTACCCGGCCTGAGCCTTCCCGGCACGTGCTCGCCCGGCCTGAAACCCCGTGACGCCGTCGCGTGACGCCACCATGACGCCGCCCGCGTGGCGGCCCGGGTCACCCGGACCCACGAGGGCACAATGGCGTGAGGGGGGATGATCTATGCACGTCGCTGTACTCGGGATGGGCATGATGGGGCGGGCACTGACCCGGCGGCTGCTGGAGTGCGGCTTCCCGGTCACGGTGTGGAACCGCACGCCGGGGCGGGCGGAGGACCTGGTGGGCCTCGGTGCCGTCGAGGCGTCCTCGCCCGCCGAGGCCGCGCGGGGGGCCGAAGGGGTGCTGCTGTCACTCGCCGACGACCAGGCGGTGCGCGAGGTGATGTCGCGGCTGGCCGGAACCGGCTCCGACGGGCCCGTCGTGGCCGACACGAGCACCGTCGCCCCGGACACGGCCCGCGCGCTGCGGGACATGGCCCCCGGGGGCCGGTTCGTGGCCGCGCCCGTCATCGGGTGGCCGCCGGCCGTCGCCGAGGGGCGGGCGTCGGTCCTGCTGGGGGGCGAGCGTGAGGTCACCGACGTGCTGAAGCCGGTGTGGTCGGAGGTGTTCGCCGCCCACTCCTACTGCGGCCGGGACCCCGGCGCGGCGCTCGCCTTCAAGCTGCTGAACAACTACCTGCTGATGACCGGGATCGCCGCGCTCTCCGAGGTGGCCGCCACGGGCCTGGCGGCGGGCCTCGACGAGACGCTGCTGCACGACTTCCTCCTCACCTGGCCCACCGTCGCCCCCGCACTGCACAACCGGGTCGACGACGTCGTGAGCGGCGACCACCAGGGGTGGTTCACGACCAGGCTCGCCGCCAAGGACGTGCGGCTCGCCGTCGACCTGGCGGGCTCGGCGGGCGTCGACCTGCCGATCGCCCGGCTGGTCGAGCGGCGCTACGAGGAGGCGGCCGAGCGCGGCTGGGGTGACGCGGACATCGGCGCGGTCATCGAACTGCTACGCGCCCGACCGCGCTAGCGTCACCCGTCATCGCGTCCGTCACCGCGCTCGTCGCCGTGTTTGTCGCCGCGTCCGTCAGCGGGTTCTCACCACCTCGGCGGCCACGGCGCGGAACGCGGTCAGCGCCTCGCGCTGGTCGTTGGCCGAGGCGGAGAGGGACGACTTGACGATGACCACCTCCTGCCTGGGAGAGACGTAGATGTACTGCCCGCCGAATCCGGCGGCCAGGAAGTCTCCCCGGTCGCCGTCGCCGAGCCACCAGTGCAGCCCGTAACCGGGATTGAAGGAGGCTGAGGGCTTGGCCGACATCCTGACCCAGGAGCGCGGTACGACCTGGCGTCCTCCCGCCTTCCCGTCACGGAGATAGAGCAGGCCGAATCGGGCGAAGTCCCGATCGGTGGCGTGGTAGCAGCAGTAACCGAGGCTGTCGCCGCTGGAGTCCTTGTCGACGCGCGCCGTCGACTCCATACCGGCGGGCTTCCAGATCTTCTCCTCCACATACCGGTGGTACGGCGTGCCCGTGGCCCGGCTGACGAGTTCGGCGAGTACGAAGGAGTTCATGCTCGTGTACTCGAACCTGCTGCCGGGCTCCCAGCCGCGCACCTGCCGCGCCGCGATCTTCCCGACCGGCCGACCCCGGTTCGCGGCCATCTGCACCTTCGGTATGTCGGAGCGCTCGTCCCAGGCGATTCCCGAGGACATTCGCAACAGGTTCCGGACGGACACCCCGTCGTACCCCGAGCCGCGCAGTTCGGGCAGGTAACGGGTCACCGGGTCGTCGATCGAGCGGATGTGCCCCTCATGCAGGGCGATGCCGATCGCGGCCGACGTGAAGGACTTCGCCATCGACCAGGACTGGAACCGGGTGTCGCGATCGGCCTTGACGTAGCGCTCCGCCACGATGCGCCGTCCGTCCAGGACGACGAAGCCGTTGGTCCTCGTACGCGCGAGGAAGTCGCCGAGCGTGCGCCTGCCTCCCTCGTAGGTGTAGGTCACCGAGAGCCTCCTCGGGGCGCTCCGCAGCTCGACCGGACGCGCCGAAGGCCGTAGGAGGTCGAAGGAGCCCGCTCCGGCGACGTCCGGCGCGGCCGCCGTGAGGGGGACGGACGCGGCTCGGGGCAGGGTGCGGGCCGGGGCCGGGGCCGTCGAGCAGGCCAGCGTGAGTGCGGCGATCGTCGCGACGGCGGGTCCTCGCAGGCGATGGATTCTCATGTCTCCCCCGGATGGGTCCGGATACGGGTGGGCCACTCGCGTACGGCGGGTAGCACGGCGCACTTTCGCCGCGTGACAACGAGCGCAGGATCGCGGGGTCGTCGTCGACGGTGAGAACCCGGTACCTGGTACCCGGTCATCGACGGGCTCCCGTGCGTGTCGGTGGTCAGGAGGCGTGGTCAGGCTTCGATCATGACCCGTTCGGCAGGCCGGTGCGCCCGTACACGACGAGGGCCCAGGTGATGCAGCCGAAGGCGGCCACGCACGCCAGCGTACGGACGAGGTTCCAGCGGACCCACGCCGCCTCGAACCGCTCACGTACCGCCGCGAGGTCGGCGACGCGGTCGGGGTCCCCGGCCGCGTCGAGCGCGTTGTTGAGCGGCACGTTGATCCCCATCGTGATGGCGAGCATCACCACGTACAGGACGAGCGCGGCCACGATCCAGGGCAGCACGGGCCGTCCGTCCGCCTGGAGGTGGAGTACCGCGGACAGGGCGGTCAGCACCAGCGCGCCGCCGAAGCAGGCGGCGAACCAGCCGTTGAGGATCGCCACGTTGATCCGCTGCATCGTGCTGACGAAGGTCCGGTCGTCCGTCCGGGCCAGACCGGGCATGACGGAGCAGGCGTAGGAGTAGAAGAGACCCGCTACGAGTCCCATGGTGATGGCCGCCGCGACCAGCGCGACGCCTCGGAAGATCAACATCACGTTCTCCTTGGCTGTCGGGGGTGGGGATCCCGGCGGCGGGATCGGACATGCTCACCGCCGGGTGCTCGGGTGCTCGCGACAGGAACGGGAGGGGGAGAGGCTGGGGTGGGACGTGCTCGGGTGGGGGACTCCCGCCGTCCCGTCGTCAGCCCCAGACCCCGGTGGCGGTGACCTCCCGTGCGTAGTCACCGAAATTCGCGGGGCTCCCGGCCCAGGGCGCGTGGTGGGCCGCTCCACCACGCGGCGGCCGGTCTTGCCCGTGCCGCCGAGGACCAGCGTCGTGTTCCTCTCATACGTTTTTTCTGTCACGGGACCAGTGAACCGGCCAGGAGTGAGACGGGCCATGGTCGATAAGCGCAATTCCATGTTTCAGCGTCTAAAGTGAAGCCGTGGACGCACTCACCGACCTCCTGGACGGCCCGAGGGCCAGGGGAGCGTTCCTGCTCCGCTCGATCCTGAACCCGCCCTGGTCCCTGCGGATCCAGGACCGGGCGCCGCTCGCCCTGACGGCCATGGTGCGGGGCGAGGCGTGGGTGATCCCCGACGACGGCGACCCGGTGCGCCTGGGGCCCGGGGACGTCGCGATCATCCTCGGCCCCGATCCCTACACGGTCGCCGACGATCCGGCCACACCACCCGATGTGGTGATCCATCCGGGCCAGCACTGCACCACCCTCGACGGGCGCAGCCTGGCTCAGGAGATGACCCTCGGCGTTCGGACCTGGGGAAACGACCCCGACGGGTCGACGGTGCTCCTCACCGGCGCCTACCAGATGCGCGGGGAGGTCAGCCGGCGCCTGCTGGAGGCGCTGCCCCAGCTGCTGGTCCTTCCCGAGGACGCCTGGGACTGCCCCATCATCCCGCTGCTCGGCGTCGAGATCGTCAAGGACGAGCCGGGGCAGGAGGCGGTGCTCGACCGGTTGCTCGACCTGCTGCTCATCGCGGTCCTGCGGGCCTGGTTCTCCCGCCCGGAGGCGGGGGCCCCCGCTTGGTACCGCGCCCACAGCGACCCGGTGGTGGGCAAGGCCCTGCGCATGCTGCACGGCGACCCGGCGCATCCATGGACGGTGGCCACGCTGGCCGCGGGAGCCGGCGTCTCCCGCGCCGCCCTGGCCCGCCGCTTCACCGAGCTGGTGGGCGAGCCGCCCATGGCGTTCCTCACCGGCTGGCGGCTTGCCATGGCCGCCGACCTGCTGCGCGAGACCGACGCCACCGTCGGCGCGGTGGCCACGCAGGTCGGCTACGGCAGCGCGTTCGCGCTCAGCACCGCCTTCAAGCGCGAACGCGGCGTCAGCCCCCAGGAGCACCGCAACAGAGCCCAGCCGTCCTCGGCGTCGCCGGGGTGACCACGCCACCGGGCACGCTCGCGCCGCGGTTCAGCCGCCCTTGGCGTCGCCGGGGGGACCACGCCACCGGGCACGCTCGCGTCGCGGTTCAGCCGCCCTTGGCGTCGCCGGGGTGATCACGCCACCGGGCACGCTCGCGTCGCGGTTCGGCCGTTCTCGGCGTCGCCGGGGGGACCACGCCGCCGGCACGCTCGCGCGGCGGGTCCCGGCGGACGTGAGTCAGGTGGCAGGTGGTCAGAACAGCCAGTCGAGCAGGCCGCCCCGGCCGCCGCCGCCAGAGTCGCCGCCCGTCCCGGTGTCCTGCGGCGGCGGCGGTGCCGTCGTCGGCTCCTGGCTCGGCGTGGCGCTCTCCGTGGGGACCTGCTCCGTCGGCGAGGGTTCGGGCGCGGAGGTGATCCGCGAGTTCGAGGTCGGGTCCTCCCGGGAGGCCTCCTGCTCGGCCTCCTCGCTGGAGGTCGTCGGGCGGGTCTCCTTCGGCGGGGCGCTGCGGGTCGCCGACGGCCGGGTGGAGGGCTCCTGGGGCCGGGGAGCCCTGCTGGGGGCGGTCGTGGGTTCGTCGGCCGTCGGCGGCTCGTCGGACGGCTCCGCGGTCTCCTCCTCGGGCCGGGGCGCCGGCGTCTCCGAGGGCACCTGCGGCAGGTCGGCCACCGAGCACCGCGCGCCGGGCGAGCACGTGGTGCCGGTCTCCCCGCTCAGGGAGGCGGAGAGCAGCCAGCCGCCCGCGACTCCCGCGACCACGACGCCGCCCACGACCGCCAGCAGGATCCTGCTCTTGCTCCTGCCCTTGCGGCGGCGCTCCTCGTAGGGATCGGTCTCCTCGCGCCAGCCCGACCCGAGGAAGCCGCGCGACGGCGTCACCTCGTCGTCATCGCGGTAGAGGGGACCGTCGGACGTGATGTCGGTGTCGCCCACCTCGCGGCGCTCGTTGGGATAGACCATCTCCCGGGACCCGTCGGCCCGGAGGATCTCCCGGGACCCGTCGACGTGGACGATCACCTGGGACCCGTCGCCGGGCGTGAGCTCCGGAAGGTCGATCTCGTTCCATCCGTCCGACAACACGTCGCCGGCGGGACGTTCGGGTTCGTACTGGGCCGGTCCGAGGGGACCGGTCTGCTCGCGAGGATCTTCCTCGTACGATCCTTGGATATCGTCGCGCCCCACGATGACCCTCTCTGACGTGAACCTTGGTCGGGCATCTTGATAGCAGATTCGACAGCAACTTGTCCGAAAAGTTCACATACAGCTGGGAATAATGTGACTTATGGGGTTGTGTTGGAAGCCGAGAGTGGACCGAGCCATTCCTCGCTGAGCGGCGGATATCAAGGGGTCGGGAGCCGAGGCCGGAAGTCGAGACGAAGATCCGGGACGAAGGTCCGAGACGAGCGCCGGACCCCGTACCGACGGAGAGCCGGACCGGTTCCCGCACCACGGGGAAACGGGCCGAAACCCGGATCAACCGCACCAGGGCAACCAAGGAAATCCGCCCGCACCGTGGCGCGGTACGGCCCCCGCCGCGAGAGGCGAAGAGGGCACGGACACGCCTGATCAGGCGAAAGACGTGCTTGACCCCGGCAGGCGGGGTAGGAAGGGCGCCTGAGGTCCTTCTCCGTTCAGAAGGCCTTCCAGGGCGTTCGAGAGCGTTCGAGGGCCTTCCAGGGCGGAGTTCTCCACACTCAAGGAGAGCCGATGACAACGGATCCGACGGCGGGCGCGCTGCCCGGCCCCTCGCCCTTCCCGCCCATCGCCGACTACGGGTTCCTGTCCGACTGCGAGGTCACCGCCCTGGTCGCCCCGAGCGGGACCGTCGAGTGGCTCTGCCTGCCGCGGATGGACTCGCCCAGTGTCTTCGCCGCCATCCTCGACCGGGGCGCGGGAGGCTTCCGCCTCGGCCCAGCCGACCTGAGGGTGCCCGCCGCGCGCCGCTACCTGCCCGGCACCATGATCCTGGAGACGAGCTGGGGCACCCCCACCGGCTGGGTCATCGTGCGTGACGTGCTGCTCATGGGCCCCTGGCACCACGACGGCGAGCTCTCCCGTACGCACAGGAGGGCGCCGACCGACTACGACGCCTCCCACGTGCTGCTCCGCACGGTGCGCTGTGTCAGCGGGGAGGTGCAGATCACGCTCGACTGCGAGCCGATCCTCGACTACGGCCGAAGGCCCGCCCGCTGGTCGTACACCGACAGGGGCTACCACCAGGGCGTCGCGACCGCCGAGGGGGAGAGCCTGGAGCTGCGGCTCACCACCGACATGCGTCTGGGGTTCGAAAGAGGGCGCGCGATGGCGCGCACCCTCCTCAAGGAGGGCGACACGCGTTTCTGCGCGCTGTCCTGGACCCCGCACGAGCCGCCGTACACCTTCCAGGACGCCTACGAGCGGCTCGTGTGGACCGCCCACCACTGGCAGCACTGGCTCGCCAGGGGCGCCTTCCCCGACCACGCCTGGCGGAGATACCTGGAGCGCAGCGCCCTTACCCTCAAGGGCCTCACCTTCGCCCCCACGGGCGCCCTCATCGCGGCCTCGACCACCTCCCTGCCCGAGACGCCGGGCGGCGACCGCAACTGGGACTACCGCTACGCCTGGATCAGGGACTCGACCTTCGCCCTCTGGGGCCTGTACACCCTGGGCTTCGACTGGGAGGCCGACGACTTCTTCTGGTTCATGGCCGACGTGGCGGAGCGGGACGAGGAACTCCAGGTCATGTACGGCATCGACGGCGAGTGCGAGCTGGACGAGCACATCCTCGACCACCTCAGCGGGTACGAGGGCGCCAGGCCCGTCAGGATCGGCAACGCCGCCTACCGGCACCGCCAGAACGACGTCTGGGGCGCCATCCTCGACTCCTTCTACATCCACACCCGGTCGCGGGACCGCCTGGACGAGCGGATCTGGCCCATCCTGAAGCGGCAGGTCGAGTCCGCCATCAGGCAGTGGCGGGAGCCCGACCGCGGCATATGGGAGGTACGCGGCGAGCCCCGGCACTTCACCTCCTCGAAGGTCATGTGCTGGGTGGCGACCGACAGGGGGGCCAGGCTCGCCCGGCTCAGGGAGGAGCCGGAGCTGGCCGCGCGCTGGCAGGCGGCCGCCGACGAGATCCACGCCGACGTGTGCGCCCAGGGCGTCGGCGAGCGCGGGATCTTCAAGCAGCACTACGACAGCGACGTCCTCGACGCGTCGCTCCTGCTCATCCCGCTGGTGCGCTTCCTGCCGCCCGACGACCCCAGGGTCCGCGCCACCGTGCTGGCCATCGCCGACGAGCTGACCGCCGACGACCTGGTCCTGCGCTACGAGACGAAGGACACGGACGACGGCCTGACCGGGGAGGAGGGCACCTTCGCGATCTGCTCGTTCTGGCTCGTCTCGGCACTGACGGAGATCGGGGAGCACGCCCGCGCCCGCAGGCTCTGCGAGAGGGTGCTCTCCTTCGCCAGCGCCCTCGGCCTCTACGCCGAGGAGATCGACCCGGTGACCGGGCGCCACCTCGGCAACTTCCCCCAGGCCTTCACCCATCTGGCGCTCATCAACGCGGTCATCCACATCATCCGCGCCGAGAGCGGGCAGCTCCCCCCGACCAGCTGGCCGTCATGACCTCTCGTCGTCCCCGGGTGTCCGGCCGTGCCCCGCCGCGTCTCGCCGTGCCCCGTGACGCCCCTCGGGTGCGCCGACGTGCGAGGTCGCCGGATGCCTGACTAGGCTTTCCGGTATGAACCGTCGAGTGATTGCCATAGTGGTGCTCGTCGGCCTGCTCGCGACGAGCGGTCTGTCCGTGGTGCTGGCCTGGGGGCTGAGCGGCTGAGCGCCGCGTGACGCCCCGATCTCGGCAGCGCGAGAGTCCGGACGAGGGAATCCGGGAGTGTGCGGGGCCCGGGAACGCGCCGGGATCCGTGAGGGCGGCCGATCGGCGAGTGCGTCCGGATCCGTGAGGCCCGGAAGAATCGTCGGGAGGTCCGGGCGGACGGCCGAAGAGATGGGTGTGCCCGGATCCGAGAGGGTGGACGACCGAAATGCGTCCGGATCCGTGACAGCGGCTGATCAGCGAATATGACCAGGTCGGTCAGGGAGGACGATCCGCGAAAGCCAGGTGGCGGCGCGCGGTCGTCGGGGAGCCGGGCCGCCGCGTGCGCTCCCGGCGCCGC
Organism: Streptosporangium sp. NPDC002721; assembly: GCF_042888905.1. Lineage (NCBI taxonomy): Bacteria > Bacillati > Actinomycetota > Actinomycetes > Streptosporangiales > Streptosporangiaceae > Streptosporangium > Streptosporangium sp. NPDC002721. The sequence continues at coordinate 63,366 of NZ_JBIAQI010000031.1, read as the reverse complement.
GACCGCTCCCCGGGATGTGGCTAGGCGACCACCATCGAGTTCTGGCCCGCGGGCACGTTCTGCTGCTGGGGGTGGGTGGGCTGCCGGTGCGAGACGGGCTGCTCCGCGACGGGCTGGGGCTGCTGCTGCCGCTGGGCGGCCTGCTCGACGGGGGCCTGCTCGGCGGGGCAGGTGCAGTAGCCGTTGCTGAGGATCAGGCGGCTTCGCTGCGTCGTGTAGGTGCGGGAGTCGGTGGCGAGGAGAACGCCCGAACATTTGTGACAGACGACGGACTGGTGATCCATGGGCCCGGCTTCCTTCCTTGAGGGTAGCCGTCGAACGTCTCTCGGTCCGGCCGGCTGGCTGCTCGTGCCCCGACGGGAGGACTTGAATCCTCCCAACGAGGCCTCCATCTTACTTCGTGGCACATAGTGATCTTTCAGCCACACCAGGTGACAGACGTGAACCCTGGTGGTGCTGCTTCACAACGGTCTCATGCGAAGCGACCCGGCGGGTGGCGAATGTCCCTCTCTCACCCCCGCCGATCCGCGTCCCAGCGATCTTCGCGACCCCCGGAGCCCCGATACGGGCGGGGATCGCTACACGCTCAGAACTTTTTTCCTTTTTTCCTCGATCACCGGCCGGAACAGCAGCGCGTTGGCGGCCACCGCGATGCAGACCAGGCCGAGCAGGAAACCCCAGCTCACGTCGCTCAGGTGGTGCATGCCGCGGTACATGCGCGAGAAGGCGATGCCCAGCGGGATGCTCAGGCCGACCGCCCACCACAGCACGTTCAGGATCTTGTAGCGGTGGGTGTGGACGGTCAGCACCAGGGCGACGCCGCAGTAGAAGGCGACCGCGGCGCTGGTGTGCCCCGAGGGGAAGCTGGAGGTGGGGGGAGCGGGGTCGAGGTGCTCGACGGCGGGCCGCTTGCGCTCGGCGAAGACGGTGGCCAGCAGGAAGATCGCCGACTGCGAGAAGACCGCCAGCGCGAGGAAGATCGACTCATTCCAGCGCTTGAAGGCCAGCCGGAAGGCGATGACCAGCAGGGCCGTGGCAGTGATGATCACCGGAGTGTCGGACATGCTCGAGACCACGTCGGTGATCGAGCTCCAGTAGGCCGTACGGTCTCCGGCCAGCTGCGCGTTGACACCCTCGTCGTTCGCGATGAGGGTCGTCGTCTGCAGGACCTTGGTGATGAGGAGCCCGACGCCGATCGTCAGCACGGCCATGATGGCCAGTGGCACCAGGATGAGGCGCGTCACACCTTTGAAATCCACCGACATTTTCGACATGGGGCGCCAGCTACCCCGAACGGCCCCCTCGGAACGCCTCGGGTTCGACACCTTCCATGTGCGGTTCGGCGGGCCTGCGGCCCTCTCCCCGGCGCCAGGTCTCGAATCCCACCGCGGCCCCCACCACGAACACCACGCCCAGCGCGACCCCCGCGACGACGTCACTGGTCCAGTGGACGCCGAGCGCCACCCGGCTGTACGCGACGAACACCATGATGGCCGCCGCGACGCCCCAGACGACGATCCGCGAGGTCCCGCTCCGCAGGAAGGGCAGCAGGATGAGCACGAGGATGCACGTGCCCAGCGCCGCGCCCATCGCGTGCCCGGAGGGGAAGGAGGCGCCGGGGGCCCAGGCCACCGGATCCGGCAGGTCGGGCCTGGCGCGGTCGACGATCACCTTGAGCGCGAGGTTCAGCAGGCCGCCGAAGGTGATCGTGGCGACGGCCCAGACCGCCAGGCGCGGCGCGCCCCGGCGCCAGAGCCAGACGGCGGTCAGCACTACCAGCACACGCCACGTCCAGGGACCGAACACCTCTGTCCCCACCCTGAGGAAGGCGGTGTAGCCGGGGTTCGCCAGCGCGTGGGCGTGCATGCTCAGGGCGATGCTCTCGTCGAGATCGGTGAGCGGGGTCGAGGAGGTCCTCACGAGCACGAGCAGGATCACGAACGGCACGGTGAAGATCGCCACTGCCGCCATCGCCATCGTCAGGCGCACGCCCAGCCGCAGGTCAGCGGCATGATCATCGGAATCTCTGTGGGGTGGGGGCTTACCCTCGACAAATCTGACCATTGTTCATGGCTACCCGACTCCTCGCGAATATTCCCCGCACGATATGCGAGGGACCGGACCGGCTGGGTCCCGAGGGCCGGAAAGCCGAGGGTACAGAGGGTGCAAAAGCCGCGAAACGCTCGAATTCCGGACCGTCGAGGCCGGGGTCACCGGGCTTCGAGCCGCCGAAGCCCCGGAACACGGGACGGAACCCCCGCGAGCCCCCGGCCCGTGGCCACGGATGCCGTACGGGTGCGTACGGGTGCCGTACAGATGTCGTACGGAGCCGACCGGGCCGCGTGCCGGGCTACGCGTCGGAGCTCCCTCAAGCCGCGCGCCGGGTTACGCGTCGGGGTCTCTTCAAGCCGCGTGCCGGGGTTCGCGGCGGGTCGTCCAGCGCAGGACGTCACAGTGCCGCCGCTCGGCCTCGGCGAGGGCCGCGTCGTCCGTGTAGGCGTCGAGGACGGCCCGCAGCCACGGCATCTGCTCGGTGACGTCTTCCCACGCCTGGGAGGGGTCGTCCAGGCCCAGTTCGATCAGCGCGTCCAGGTGCGCGGCGTAGGCCGTCCACCACTGGCGGCTCAGCTCGGCGAGGAACCCGCCCAGCCCGCCGAACTCCCGCTCGATCTCCGCGTCCCACCAGGTGGGGACGAGGACGTCGCCGGTGTCGGCGAGGTCGCGGAGCACGAGGTTCGCCAGGGTGCGGCGGCGCCGGGCGATGGCTGAACGTGACAAGATGCTCATAACGCCCACCCTGCCAATTCTCGTTTGCCGAATGCTTAACGATGTATTGACGGTGATGTCCTGCCTTGGCCGTACGGCCGAGGAGTGAACAGCTTGGCCGGAGTCGCCGGGCAGCACTAGGCTCTGCTCCGCAGCTCATTCCGCCTTGTGTCCGCGGAGCTACCTCAACATGGAGGAAGCCCGCCCATGACCCAGGTTCTCGAATTCTCCCGGCTCGTCGACCGTACCCTGAGCGCTCTCGCCGACGTCCTCGGCTCCGACGGGGCAGCACTCATGCTGATAGACGACCATGACCGGTTGCGCGCGGTCGCGGGGTCCGACGACCGGGGCCGGCGGCTGGAGCTGATCCAGGAGCAGATCGGCGCCGGACCGGCCATCGAGACCCTGAACCGGGGCGAGGACGTCGTGATCGACGACCTGAGGGCGGCCAGGCCCCACGGGTTCCCCGGGGTGGCCGAGCGGGTCTCGGAGGTCCGGGCGGTGCTCTCCGTGCCGTTGCGGGCGGAGGAACGATTGATCGGCACCCTGAATTTCTATGACCGGACGAGCCATGAATGGCAGCCGGCGAAAGTCAGGACAGGAGAACGCCTCGGCGAGCTCATGGTGATGGTCCTCCAGACCATGGCTCATAGACCTCCCCTTTCAGGGAAGCCGTAGTGTGCACATCAGTAACCAGGTCGACGCTGAAAGGCGCCACACGTATGACTCACATTGATCCGGAAGCGCTGGTCGCGAGCCTGAGAAGGCTTCAGACGACCTCGTCCACCACAGGCATAGTTCATCAGTTGGAGCGTGCCGTGGATGTGGTGAACTCGCTGTTCGGATATGCGGGTGCGGGACTGATGTTTGCCGAGGAAGGTAAAGATCTCCGCTATTTGGTGGCCACCGATGAGCGTGGGCGCAGTCTTGAGGGCGCACAACTCCATCTGGGTCAGGGGCCGTGCGTTTCCGCGTACGAGCAGAATTGCGCGGTGACTTCTAGTGACGTGCGCGTCGATCCGCGCTGGCCGAAGCTCGCCGACCGGCTGCACCCCGAGGTGGGAGCGGTGGCCGGGGTGCCGGTGCGTCTTGGAGGCGAGCCGGTCGGCACGCTGAACGTCTACCAGGCCGGTTTCTACGAGTGGGACGAGTCGGACGTCCAGGCGCTCTACGGCTACGCGGACGTGATCGAGCAACTGCTCACCGCCGCGATGGCCGCCGAGGAGAAGAGCGCCCTGGCCGACCAGCTCCAGTACGCCCTCGACTACCGCGTGGTCATCGAGCGGGCGATCGGTTACCTGATGGGGAAGCACGACCTGACCGCCACCCAGGCCTTCACCGGCCTGCGCAAGCAGGCCCGCGACACCCGTCGCCGCGTCGCCGACCTGGCGGCCGAGGTGCTCGGTGAGGGGGCGGGCGAAATACGGTGATCCTGCTCACGTCGCCCGAGGCAGCCGGGGGCAGGGTCGAGATCACCGTTCGCGGTGATCTCGACGCCGTCAAGGGCGCCGAACTGCGGCGCGTCATCGGCGGGCTCGGGGCGGCGACGGTCGAGCTCGACCTGGCCCAGGTGGTCTTCATCGACTGCGCGGGCGCACGGACCCTGCTGCGGGCCGACGAGCACATGCGCGGCCTGGGCCAAGAGATGATCGTCGTACGGCCGTCGAGCCCGGTGCTCCGGCTGCTGCGACTGCTGGGATTCGACCGTCACCTGCTGATCAGGCATCCCGGAGAGGCGGTCGGCGCGAGCCCCACCCCACCGGGGCACTAACCTGATCGGTGATGTATCGATTCGTCTTCTCGCAGGTCCTCAGCCGCCTCGACTCCGAGGACGCGCACCACATGGCGGTGCGCGCCCTCCGCGTCCTATCGGCGACGCCCGTGCTCAGGCGGCTGGTCCACCGCCGCCTCGCGCCACGCGACCCCGCGCTGCGCGTGCAGGCCTTCGGCGTGCACTTTCCCGGCCCGTTCGGGCTCGCGGCCGGCTTCGACAAGGACGCCGGCTGTGTCGAGGCCGTGTCCGCGCTCGGTTTCGGCCACGTCGAGGTCGGCACGATCACCGCCCACGCCCAGCCGGGCAACGCCAGGCCCCGGATGTTCCGCCTCGTGAGGAACCGGGCGATCATCAACCGGATGGGCTTCAACAACGCGGGAGCCTCCGCCGCCGCCCGGTCGCTGGCCAGGCCCCGGGGTGTCCCCGCGATCGTCGGCGTCAACATCGGCAAGACCAAGGTCGTGCCCGAGTCGGGGGCCGTCGCCGACTACGTGGCCAGCGCCAGGGAGCTCGCCCCCCTGGCCGACTACCTGGTCGTCAACGTCAGCTCGCCCAACACCCCCGGCCTGCGCGACCTCCAGGCCGTGGAGCTGCTGGGCCCGCTGCTGCGGGCGGTGAAGGAGGTCGCCGACGCCACGCCCAAGCGCACCCCGCTGCTGGTCAAGATCGCTCCTGACCTGGCGGACGCCGACGTGGACGCGGTCGCCGACCTGGCCCTGGACCTCGGGCTCGACGGCATCATCGCCACCAACACCACGATCGGCAGGCAGGCGCTGGCCGGCGCCGAACCCGCGGGCCGTGACCACAGCCACGAGAGCGGCGGCCTGTCGGGGCGCCCGCTGAAGGCCAGGTCCATGGAGGTCCTGCGCAGGCTGCGCGCCAGGGTGGGCGACCGTCTGGTGCTCGTCTCCGTCGGCGGCGTCGAGGACGTGGACGACGTCTGGGAGCGCCTGCTCGCCGGTGCCACGCTCGTCCAGGGCTACAGCGCGCTGATCTACGAGGGCCCCCTGTGGGCGCACCGGGTGAACCGCGACCTCTCCCGCCGCCTCCGCCGCCACGGCGTGGTCGACCTCCGCCAGATCATCGGCCGTACGGCGGACCGGAGCGTCACTCCCTGACCGTCCGGAACGCCCCGCCCCCGGCAGGGGAGCCCTGTGCCGACCCGTCCGGAACGCCGCCCCCGTCCCCGGCCGGGGCGCCGCGTTCCGACCCGGCCGGGGCACGGCGCGACCCGATCGCGCCCGCTCCGGCCACGCCGTGATCCGTCTCACATCCGGTCTGTCTCACACTCGGCTCGGTTCACACCTGGCCCGACTCGCAACCGGTCCGGTTCGCGCCCGGTCCGACTCGCGCCCGGTCCGGTTCACGCTCGCCCGGCTCGCGGTCTGATCACTCCCGCTCCGGTCGTGGGTGACGAGGGCAGGGCACGGTGCTCCGGCCGAACTTCGACCGGGTTCGGCATGGTCTGGTTCACCCTGATTCGGTCGCGGCGCGGCCGGAACCGTCGCGGTCCGAACCTTTGCGGCGGGTCCCGATTCGTCACCTCATCGGGCCGGAAGGCCGCCGACGTTATACCCTGGGTGGGTAATCTCGGGACATGGGAGGCACGATGAGCACGGCCACATACACCGTCACCGGTATGACCTGCGGTCACTGCGTGAGTTCGGTCAAGGAGGAGGTCGGCGAGGTCCCGGGTGTCACCGGTGTCGAGGTCGATCTCCAGACCGGCAGGGTCGACGTCTCCGGAGACTCCTTCGACGACGCGGCCGTCCGCGCCGCCGTCAAGGAGGCGGGGTACGAGGTCTCCGCCTGACCGGGGACACGAGGTTCCGGCCCGACCGCGGGGAGCGGCGCGGGACACCACGCGCCCGCCCCCCGTCGGCAGGGCCGGCCGAGCACCGGAAAGCCGAGAACCGGAAAAGCCGAGCGGTCGAGAACCGGAAGAAGAAGACCGTCACATGCTGGGACGGGTCGAGTCTGCCTCGTGGGTCATCTCCTCCAGGTGCTTCATGACCTCGTCCACCTTGACGGCCCCCGGGCGGTGGCGCCGGTGGCCGGTCCCGCCGAGCTGCCAGGGGCGCGGGCCGGTCAGCGGCCGGTACTCGACGCCGAGCGCGTCGAGGCGGCCCAGGTGCGCCTCCAGCCGGGCGTCGAACCCGGCCCCGGCCGCGCCCGACCAGGCGACCTCGGCCAGCGCGCATCCCCGGGGCCAGGCGCGGTAGTCCACCGCGCGCCCGTCGGGCAGCCGCTCGCTCCACAGCTGGAACTGCGCCCCGAGCACGCGCTCCCGCTCCCCGGCCGTCCACGACTCCGGCGCCGGGACGAAGGCCGCGACGTCCGAGACGGTGATCGCGTCGCCGATCGCCACGGGCTCCTCCTCGGAGGAGGCCTCCGCGTAGTCGAAGTACAGCGGGAAGACCGGCGTCTGCACCACGTCGTGCCCGGCGGCGGCGGCACGCCCGGCCACCCCCTGCCCGCGCCAGGGCATCACGATCGTGTCGGGCCTGAGCATGCCGCTGACGAACGCCTCGTCCCACACCACCGCCCTGCTGCCGCGCTCGGCCAGCGCGTCCGCCAGCCGGCGCAGGAACCAGGCGTGCAGGTCGCTCACGCTCCCCAGCCCCAGCTCCGCCTGGAAGGCGACGATCTCGGGGGAGGCGGCCCAGTCGTCGAGCACGCATTCGTCCCCGCCGATGTGGACGTACGGGACCTCGCCCAGCGCGTCCGTGATCTCCTCGATCACGCCGGTCAGGAAGTCGACCGTCTCCGGCAGCGGGGACAGGATCGCGGGGGAGATGCCCCAGCGCTCCAGCACGGTGAAGGGTTCGGGCCGCCGCCCCCCGGTGGCGCGGGCGTCGAGCTCGGGGTAGGCGGCGAGGATCGCCGAGGCGTGTCCCGGCACGTCGATCTCGGGCACGACCGTCACGGCGCGGGCCCGCGCGTAGGCGCCGATCTCGGCGAGGTCCTCCAGCGTGTAGTAGCCGCCGTGCGGCACGTCGTCGAAGGTCGGCTCCTCCTTGTAGTAGCTGGTGATCGTGCGCGGGCGGTGCGCGCCCACCTCGTGCAGCCGGGGGTGCCGGCGGCTCTCGACCCGCCACCCCTGGTCGTCCACCAGGTGCAGGTGCAGGCGGTTCAGCTTGTGGACCGCCATGATGTCGACCATCCTCAGCACCTCGCGCTTGGGCATGAAGTGCCGCGCCACGTCCAGGTGCACCCCGCGCCAGGAGAACCGGGGCGCGTCCCGCACCCGGCCGAGGGGAACGCTCCAGCTCGCCCCCGTACCGGCCGCCGCGCGGAACGCCGCCGCCGGCAGCAGCTGCCGCAGCGTCTGGCCCGCGTAGAAGGCCCCGGCCCGGTCCCCGGCCGCGATCCGCACGCCCCCGTCCGTCACGTCCAGGACGTACGCCTCGGCGCCGAGCGAGGCGTCGGGCTCCACCGTGATCGTCCCCGCCTCGCCGGGACGCGGGTCGAGCACGGCGAGCGCCAGGCGTACGGCGTCGGTCAGCTCGGCGGGGCCGGAGACGACGACCCCGCCGGGCAGGCCGAGGAAACCGCCGGCAGGGGTGAGCTCGGAGGGGAGCGGTAGGAGGTCAGTCATGGCTTAAATCATGCCAAACCGCCAGAGAAATAAGCCCTTTACCCTGGCGACCCCGGACAGGGAACCAAGAACCGCCCAAGTACCGCGCGGGAGGACAGGGAAAGGCCCCTCGCGCGGACATGCTGCTGCTCATGTCCCAAGCGTCCGGGCACCCGGCCCGCACCCCGCTGGCGGTCCTGGTGGCGATCATGCTGGCCGCCGGCTGCTCGGCCACCGTCGAGCGCCCCGCGACCCCGCCCTCGCCGCCCTCGCCCACTCCCACGGCGCCCTCCTCCCCGATACGGAGCGCCGAGGGGGCCGGCGCCACCGCGGCGGAGAACGCCAAGGAGGGGGACCCTCGCTGGCGGCTGCGTGGGCGCGGCGCCGAGCACGAGATCGAGGGCTTCGCCGACCGGGTGAGCGTGCTGCCGGGCCAGGCTTTCCGGCTGTACGTCTCCACCACCGCCGCCCGCTACACCGCCAGGGCCTTCCGGATGGGCTGGTACGGCGGAGCGGGGGCCAGGCAGGTCTGGCGGGCCTCCGGCCTGCCCGGCACGAGGCAGGCGCCGCCCAGGACGGTCGCCGCCACCGGGACGGTCACCGCCGCCCACTGGAGGCCCGGCCCCGAGGTGGACACCACGGGCTGGCCCGAGGGCTCCTACCTGATCCGGCTGGACGCCGCCACCGGGGGACGGCGCTACGTCCCCCTCACCGTCAGGTCCGCCTCGACCCGGGGACGCCTGGTCGTCGTCAACGCGGTCACCACCTGGCAGGCGTACAACGGCTGGGGCGGCCGCAGCCTCTACCGGGGCCCCGGCGGCTTCGGGGACCGGTCCCGGGCGGTCAGCTTCGACCGCCCGTACGACGCCTCGGGGGCGCGGCTCTTCCTGGACATGGAACGCGACGCCATCGAGCTCGCCGAGCGCCGCGGCCTGCCGCTCGCCTACCTCACGAGCCTGGACCTGGACCGCGACCCGCGCGTCCTCGACGGGGCCGGGGGCCTGGTGTCACTGGGACACGACGAGTACTGGTCGCCGGGCATGCGCCGCACCGTCGAGACCGCGAGGGACCACGGCACCAACCTCGCCTTCCTGGGCGCCAACGCCGTCTACTGGCGGGTCCGGCTCGCCGCGACACGCCTGGGCCCTCGCCGCCTGGTCGTCTGCCACAAGGACGCCGCCGAGGACCCCGGGACGATCCTGTGGCGCGCCACCGGCAGGCCGGAGAGCTCGCTGACCGGACCGATGTACGACTGCTTCCCCTCCGAGTCCGCCTACGTGGTCAGGCGCCCCGGCAACTGGATCTTCAAGGGGACCGGGGTGCGGCGCGGCACCACCTTCCCCGGGATGGTGGGCGTGGAGACCGACAGGGTCGGCGCGGGCGTGCCGCGCCCGATGGAGGTCCTGTCGGTGTCGCCGGTGAACTGCGCGGGCCGCGCCACGGTCGCGCACAGCGCCTATTACACCGTGCCGAGCGGCGCCGCGGTGTTCAGCTCGGGCACGATGCGCTGGGTGTGCGCCATGCGGGGCGCCCGCTGCGGCCACGGCGTCACGAGGCGGGCCGGGGCCTTCGTCCGCAGGGCCACGGTGAACATCCTGCGGGCCTTCGCCGCGGGCCCGGCCGCGCGCCGCCACCCGGCACGGGACAACCTCGAACCCCTGGGCCTGGACGGCCCTCCGGGCCGCTGACACGCGCTGACAGGCGCTGTCACGACCTGAGGGGCTCCTACCGTCCCAGATACTGCTGCAGCCCGTTCGCCAGGGCGAGCGCGATCCTCTGCCGGAACGCCGGCTGCTGGAACTTGGCCGCCTCGGCGGGGTTCCTCATGTTCCCGGACTCGATGAAGATCTTGGGGACCGTCGAGAGGTTCAGGCCGCCGAGGTCGTCGCGGTAGTCGAGGGCGTCCCTGCCGATGTAGGTGGAGTACGGCAGGCCGGTGCCGCGCTTGAAAGCGTCCCGCACGTCCAGGCCGAGCTTCCTGGAGGCCTTGACCACCGGGTCGACCGGTCCGCCGATCTTCTCCGGCATGATCACGTGGAAGCCGTGGTTGGCGGTGCTCGACCCGTCGGCGTGGACCGAGATCGCCGCGTCCGCCTTCGCCCTGTTGCCGATCGCGGCCCGCTGGGTGATGCACGGCCCGACGCCGGAGTTGCTGTCGCGGGTCAGCTTCACCGTCGCGCCCCGGCTCTTGAGGATCTTGGCCAGCCGCTGTGAGACGTCCCAGGTGAAGGCCGCCTCGCTGTAGCCGTTCGCGGTGGCGGTGCCCGTGGTGTCGCAGGGCTTCCACTGGGTCAGGACGTTGACCTTCTTGTTGACCTGTGCGGGGTGGCGGTAGTTCTGCCCGTTGTGACCGGGGTCGATGACCACGACCTTGCCGCTGAGCGGCGCGCGCCCCTGGCCGCTCCGCCCGGTCGCGGGGGTCGCGGCGTGATCGCCCGCGGCCCCGGTCGGGCCACTCGCCACCGGGGCCGCGGCCGTGCCGGCCGCGGGCGGGACGGGCCCGCGCTCCCGCGCGAGGTCCGTGCCCGCGGCGGTCCCGCCGCAGGCGGCGACGCCGAGCCCGCACAGGACAAGGGTCGCCGCGATTGCTCTACCGGTCACGCTCATCGCCCCCAAGGAAGTCGTCAACCACCCAACTTACGTGGCCCGGGACCGTGACACGGCCGTTGTCGCGATATGTACCAGCCCGTCACCAGGCGTGCTCGCCGGCCTCCGGCTGCTGCAGGAGCGAGGCGAGCTCCCTGGCGTCCTCGGCGTCCAGCCCGAGGACCACGCGGGGCCGCCCCCAGGGATGGTCGATCGAATGGGCCACGTAGCTGGCCACGGACTCAGCCCCGGCGTCGCCGTTGCGGCCCCGGGCGGCCCGCCAGTGCGCCCACGCCCGCTCAAGCTCCGCGGCGGCCCGCTGGGCGCATGACACCAGTTCCGGATCACGCATTGTTACCCCCCTCGTCTCGGCCAGAGTCAATACCGGCGACGCGCCGCCGTTCACGATGTTGACCCGGATTTGGGGAGGTCATGGAGCCTGCCTGGGCGCCCTGTAACGCTCCAGGCAGGCTCTTTAGCGTTCGGTGGAACTCGTGCTGTTCCGTACGACCAGCTGCGGCGCGACCTGGCGCAGGCGCGAGGCCTTGCCGGGGTCGCCGATCCGGTCGTTCAGCAGCGCGGCGGCGGAGCGGCCCATGGCGCGGCGCGGCTGGTCCACGGTGGTCAGCGAGATCGGCTGGGTCCCGGCGCGGTGGATGTTGTCGTACCCCACCACGGACAGGTCCTCGGGAACCCGCAGGCCCAGCTCGGCGGCCGCGGACAGCACGCCCATGGCGACCAGGTCGTTGGCGGCGAAGATCGCCGTGGGGCGGGGGTCGCGCGTGAGCAGGCTGCGGGCCGCACGCGCGCCTCCCTCCTCACTGGACTCGCCTTCCTCGACCATGATGTACGGCGCCAGGGAGTGCCTGCGCATCGCGACCAGGTAGCCCTCGCACCGGAAGCGTCCGGAGGAGATGCCCGCGGCCTCGATGTGGGCGATCCTGCGGTGGCCGAGCTCCACGAGGTGGTCGATGGCCAGGCGCGCGCCGAGCTGGTCGTCGTCGACGACGATGTCCACGCCGCCGAGGTCGATGTCGCGCTCGCCCACCACCACGGTCGGCGTGTAGCCGGTGGCCTCGATGAGCGTCCCGCTGGTGGGGGCGATCCCGAGAAGGACGAGCCCGTCGACGCGCAGTTCGAGGAACGCCTCGACCGCCTCGTCCTCGAACGCGGGGTCCCACTGGCTGTTGCCGATGAGAAGCCTCAGCCCGTCGCCGTGCAGGCTCTCCTGCAGGCCGTCCAGGAACTCCGCGTAGAACGGGTTGTGCAGGTCGGCGACGAGCGCGCCGACCAGGTGGGTACGGCCCTCGACCAGGCTGCGCGCGACCGCGTTGGGCCGGTAGCCGAGGTCTCTGGCCGCCTGGAGCACGGCCTGGCGGCGATGCTCGCTGACGTGGGGCGATCCGCGCAGGACGAGCGAGACCAGTGATTTGGAGACACCGGCCCTTTCGGCCACGTTGCGGATCGTGGGTCTGGGGCGTGGCCCGGCGCCCCCGTCGGACATGACGGGTTCGGCGAACCCGCGGGCTCGGGTGACGGTGGTGTTGACCGGCGGTCCTGACATGGCTCTCCCCCGCGATGGTGGATGGGCACCTGTCACACAAAACGATCGAGTTCCGAATGGGGTACGGCTTGCGCGGAAGGGAACTCCGATCTTGACCCCGCCGCCGGGCGGATCGGCTCCGATAGGGTTCCCGGTGTGGGGTCGACATCCGGAGCCGCCGAACGGGCGAAACCCGTGACGGGGAACGCGCGCCCGGCGCGGCGCAGGCTCAGCGTCGACCGGCGCCGCGAGGAGCTCATGGCGGCGGCCCTGGAGCTGTTCAGCAGGCGTGACGCCGAATACGTCTCGATCGACGACGTGGCCTCCGCGGCCGGCGCGTCGCGTGCCCTGGTCTACCACTACTTCGGCGGCAAGCAGGAGCTCTACGTCGCCGCGCTGAAGAGCGCCGCGGCCCAGCTGGAGGCGAGGCTCCGGCCGCAGGGCGACGGGCGCCCGCTGGCCGAGCTGGCCGACGGCCTCAGCCGATACTTCGACTTCGTCGAGGAACACGCGGCGGGCTTCGCCGCGCTGCTCAAGGGCGGTCCCGCCAACAGCAGCGGCGAGATCGGGGAGGTCGTCGACGCGGTCAGGCATCGGCTGCTCAAACTGATCATGAAGCAGATGCGGGTCGAGGAGCCGGGTCCCGTGCTCCGCGTCACGCTGCGTTCGTGGATCGCCTCCGTCGAGACCGCGGGCCTCGACTGGCTGGAGCGCCGCGACATCGAGCGGCCGGCGCTGGAACGCATGCTGGTCGGTCAGATGGTGGCGCTGCTCGGCGCGGCGGCCGAGCACGACCCGCAGGTCGCCGAGTTGCTGGACGACCTGGTCCGGGACCGGGCGAGCCGTCCGGACCGGCACGGGCCCGAGGCGGACGGCCAGGAAGGTCCCTGAGACAGGCACCACCGGGCCGTTCGGGAGCAGGTGCTCGATCTTTCTAAGTAGGTGCCGGAGGGCGGGGCACGTGCTGGGGCGGCGCCGGGCGGGCGACGCCGCTCCCCACAAACCCGTGTGGCCTACACGCTCAAAGGGTGAGCGCGCACCAATCCCCCTAGGTCAGTGACGGCCCCCGTCTTACTCTGAGCGCTGCTGCGGAATCCCCGCGAGCAGTGCGCGAACCTCAGTCTCCCGGTACCGGCGGTGTCCACCCAGGGTGCGGATGGACGTCAACTTGCCCGCCTTAGCCCACCGGGTCACGGTCTTGGGATCGACGCGGAACATGGTTGCGACCTCCGCCGGGGTGAGCAGCGGCTCTGCCTCGGGTGTACGAGCTGACATTTGTGCGGCCTCTCCTCCATGTGGACCGGCGACAGCGATCCTGCGACTTGACGCTTGTCACGGATGTCCGCCTATGGCCCATGCGTGCGGCTGTTTGGGCCATATGCGGCATCACCCGATGTGACCATACAGCCACGTAGAGCGATTGGCGAGTCTTTGAGCGACTCATCTCTCTTGTGCACGTGTTGTTGTCACGCTCGGTGATTCTAGCGACACGTTTCGTGGTATCGCAGTGAAAACGGCAAACTACTCAGTTCGTAGGTGCATCCCCGGTCATCGACGGACCTACTTACGCAGGTCGAAGGGATGATTTGCGACTCAGTTTGCTGATTCGAGAAGTTGTATTGATCGCCAGCGGAGGATGACGCGCTGGTACATGGCGAACGCCAGTTCTTCCTCGCCTCTTTCCAGACCCGTCAGCGCCGCCGCGAGCTCCGCCACGGACTCGTCGGCCTGGAGCGTCTCGTCGTCCATGAGGTTGACGATGCCGCCGTAGTCGAGCTCGACCAGCGAGTGCGGGTGGAACTCCTCCAGCCAGCGCGCCACGTCCTCGACGTCGGCGGTGACCGAGACCTCGCCGACCTGCCTCCTGATGATCTGCAGAGCGCGGGCGCTGCGTCGCCTGGCGTGGGCCATGGACGTGACGTAGATCAGGTTGCGCGTGGTGGTCGTGCCCCCCGTGCCCTCGGCGCCGTCGATGACCAGCCAGCGCTCGTTGCCGTCGAAGGGGACGAACCACGAGGTCGGAACGTGCCAGGTGGAGCCACGTATGTGCGTGCGCAGCGCGGCGGAGTCGGTGCGGCGCTTGAACCGGTCGAAGTCGTCGGCCGTACGCTCCGCGACGGCGGGCGGGACGAAGCGCTCCATCAGCTTGGGCGGGGTCGCCCCGCGAAAGCGCGAGAAGGCGAGCCAGGACCTCAGCCTGCTCTGCCACGGGCAGACGTACAGGACCTCCTCCACGCGCCTCAGATAGGCGTTGGGGCTCTCCTGGGCGGGTGCCGGGGACGGCGGCACCCCCAGGAGGCGCCGCACCGCCTCGCCGTGCTCGGCGTGGAGGGCGCTCGCTCGGCGCGGTCGGTCGGTCGCCTCGGCGTAGGCGGCCCACGAGACGCGTTCCGCCGGGGCGAACGCGGTCAGCGGTTCGTAGACGCGGAGGTACGCGGCGTAGGGCAGCACGACCGCATCGTGTCACGAAGGACCGGCCGTTGTCCGTAGCGGACCTGCTTCCGTGGGCACCGTCTCGGACACTGAGATGGGACGTTCCCGCACGTCGTGCCTTTACGGACATGTGGTTACGCTGAGGGTGATCTCCGCCGCGACGGTGCGGCGGTAACGAACGACTGGGAGTCACCACAGTGACCGACGTCTTCGGGCTGTCCCACAAGGACGCGGGCCCGGCAACCGGCCAGGCGAGGCACGAGCAGGTCGTCTTCTGCTCCGACGAGCGCAGCGGCCTCCACGCCATCATCGCCATCCACAACACCGCCCTGGGCCCCGGCCTGGGCGGCACCAGGTTCTATCCCTACGAGAGCGAGCAGGCCGCGCTGGCCGACGTGCTCAACCTCTCGCGGGCGATGGCCTACAAGAACGCCCTGGCGGGACTCGACCTCGGCGGCGGTAAGGCCGTCATCATCGGCGACCCGGCGAAGGACAAGAGCGAGGCGCTGCTGCGCGCCTACGGCAGGTTCGTCCAGTCGCTCGGGGGCCGCTACTACACGGCGTGCGACGTGGGCACCTACAGCGAGGACATGGACATCGTGGCCCGCGAGTGCTCCTACGTGACCGGCCGCACGCTGGCCAACGGCGGGGCCGGCGACTCGTCGGTCCTGACCGCCCTCGGCGTGTTCCAGGGCATGCGCGCCGCCGCCGAGCACACCTACGGGACCCCGACGCTGCGCGGTCGGCGTGTCGGCGTCGAGGGGGTGGGCAAGGTCGGCCACCGGCTGGTCGGGCACCTGATCGAGGACGGCGCGGAGGTCGTGGTCTGCGACGTGAGCGAGCGGGCCGTGGAACGGCTGCGGAGCGTCCATCCCCGGGTCGAGGTCGTCGCCGACCGGCTGGAGCTCACCGCCGCCGACGTCGACGTCTACGCGCCGTGCGCCCTCGGCGGGGCGCTGGACGACGAGACGGTGGCCCGCCTGCGCGCCACGATCGTCTGCGGCGGGGCCAACAACCAGCTGGCCCACCCCGGTGTGGAGAAGCAACTCGCCGACCGCGGGATCCTCTACGCGCCCGACTACGTGGTCAATTCCGGCGGCGTCATCCAGGTCGCGGATGAGATCAAGGGATTCAACATGGAGCGGGCCCAGGCAAAGGCCACCCAGATCTACGACACGACTCTCAAGATCTTCTCCAGCGCGGCGGAGGATGGCGTCCCTCCGGCGGTCGCAGCCGATAGGCTGGCTGAGCGCAGAATGTCGGAAGTCGGGCGAATTAGGGGCATTTGGCTGGGCCACTAGCCCCACACGCCCATACGACGTACCGAGCCGGGCGTAAAACGGGTACGGTTGTAGGCGAACGAGAGCTGACGCCTAAGTCAGGTGGCGTCAGTGCGTGGTGCGTTAGCGACGAGGGGTCGGGCACGACCCCACACGAGGGGGTCGAGCCAATGGGGCGCGGCCGAGCAAAGGCCAAGCAGGTCAAGGTTGCTCGCCAGCTGAAGTACAACAGCGGTGGCACTGATCTTGAGCGTCTGCGCGACGAGCTCGGAGTCAGAGACGACTCCAACCACAATGACGACTCCAACGACGCCTACGACGAGCTGGCGGATCGGTACGCCGATTACGCCGATGACTTCGGCTCCGGAGATGACCGCGACGACGGGACATCCGGCCGCCGCTAGGCGGATTTCAGGTTGACGTGAGCAGGGCACCCGGCGGTGAGCACAGGCCGCCGGGTGTTCTTCTCGCTGCGAGTCGACGACATGCGGCGCTCCGGTGGTCCGGAGCGCTTTTCGCCGTACCCGGGCGGATACCCCCACCCCGTCCCATCCTCGCGGGGAGGGGACGGAGCGGGGGTCGCCTTCGCCGGGAAGGCGGGCGGATCAGCGGAAACGCGCCTGGCCCGAGCCTTCGACGATCTCGCCGAGCACCCAGGCGGGAAGGCCGCGCTCCCCGAGCAGCGCCAGGGCCGCTCCCACGGCCTCGGCGGGGACGATCGCGGTCATGCCCACACCCAGGTTGAACGTCCGGTCCATGTCGGCCTGGGCCACCCCGCCGTGCCCGGCGAGCACCTCGAAGACGGCCGGCGGGGTCCACGACGAGCGGTCGAGCAGCGCGTCCAGGCCGGGAGGCAGCGAGCGTGACAGGTTGCCCGCCAGGCCGCCGCCGGTGATGTGGGCGTACGCGTGGACGTCGACCGCGCGGGCCAGCTCCAGGCAGTCGAGGGAGTAGATCCTGGTCGGCTCCAGCAGCTCCTCGCCCAGCGTCCGCCCCAGCTCGGGCAGCTCGGCCTCCAGGGAGAGCCCCGCCCGGTCGATGATGTGCCTAACCAGTGAGTAACCGTTGGAGTGCACGCCCGAGGAGGCGAGCGCGAGGACCACGTCGCCCGCGCGGACCCGGTCGCGGCCGAGCATCCTGTCGGCCTCCACCACCCCGGTGGCGGCGCCCGCGAGGTCGTACTCGCCGGCCTCCATGGCACCGGGGTGCTCGGCGGTCTCCCCGCCCACGAGAGCGCAGCCCGCCAGGCGGCAGCCCTCGGCGACACCGCCCACGATCTCGGCGATCCGCTCGGGGACCACCTTGCCGCAGGCGATGTAGTCGGTCATGAACAGCGGCTCGGCGCCGCAGACCACCAGGTCGTCGACGACCATGCCGACCAGGTCGATCCCGATCGTGTCGTGCTTGTCGAGCCGCTGGGCCAGCATGACCTTGGTGCCGACGCCGTCGGTCGACGTGGTGAGCAGCGGACGCCGGTACGACAGCAGGGCCGAGGCGTCGAAGAGCCCGGCGAAGCCGCTGGCGTCGTCGACGACCTCGGGCCTGCGGGCCCGCGCGACCTTCGCCTTCATCAGCTCGACGGCGCGCTCGCCCGCGTCGATGTCCACTCCGGCGGCCGCGTAGCTGGTCATGAAGCCTCTCTCTGCGCGCCCGGCCCGCTCAACGCTTGGCCTCCAGCACGTACTTGCCCACGTTGTCCTGGTCGATCGGGATCGGGTAGTCGCCGTTGAAGCAGGCGCGGCAGAGCCGGTCGGCCGGGATCGTAGTGGCCGCGGTCAGGCCCTCCAGCGAGATGTATCCGAGCGAGTCGGCGCCGAGCGAGGCGCGGATCTCCTCCACGCTGAGCGAACCGGCGATCAGCTCGGCCCGGGTGGCGAAGTCGATGCCGTAGAAGCACGGCCAGCTGACCGGCGGGGAGGAGATCCGGACGTGGACCTCCAGGGCGCCCGCCTCGCGCAGCATCTTGACGATCGCCCGCTGCGTGTTGCCCCGCACGATCGAGTCGTCCACGACCACCAGGCGCTTGCCCGCGACGACCTCCTTCAGCGGGTTGAGCTTCAGGCGGATGCCCAGCTGGCGGATCGTCTGGGACGGCTGGATGAAGGTCCGGCCCACGTAGGAATTCTTGACGAGACCTTGACCGTAGGGGATCCCGCTCTCCTCGGCGTAGCCGACGGCGGCGGGGGTGCCCGACTCGGGGGTCGGGATGACCAGGTCGGCCTCGACCGGGTGCTCGCGGGCCAGCACGCGGCCGACCTCGACGCGCGTGGTCTGCACGCCGCGCCCGGCGATCGTGGTGTCGGGGCGGGCCAGGTAGACGTACTCGAACAGGCAACCCTTGGGCTCGGCGAGCGCGAACCTGCGCGAGCGCACGCCGCGCTCGTCGATGGTGATCAGCTCGCCCGGCTCGATCTCGCGGACGAACGTGGCGCCCACGATGTCCAGCGCCGCGGTCTCGGAGGCGACCACCCAGCCGCGCTCCAGACGCCCCAGGACCAGCGGGCGGACGCCCTGCGGGTCACGGGCCGCGTAGAGGGTCTTCTCGTCCATGAAGACGAGCGAGTAGGCGCCCCTGACCTGCGGGAGCAGCTCGGCGGCGGCGTCGTCGATGGACTGGCCGCGATCCTGGGCCAGCAGCGTCGTCAGCACCTCGGTGTCGGTGGTGGCCCGGGTGGAACCGGGGGCCAGGCGCCTGGACAGCTCGGGGGTGTTGATCAGGTTGCCGTTGTGGGCGAGCGCGAGCCCGCCGGACTCGGTCGAGCTCAGCGTCGGCTGCGCGTTCTCCCAGACGCTCGATCCGGTCGTCGAGTAGCGGCAGTGCCCGATCGCCAGGTGACCGCGGAGGGTCCCGAGCACGGACTCGTCGAAGACCTGGGCCACCAGGCCCATGTCCTTGTAGACGAGGATCCTGCTGCCCTCGCTGACCGCGATGCCCGCGGACTCCTGACCGCGGTGCTGCAACGCGTACAGCCCGTAGTAGGTGAGTTTGGAGACTTCCTCCCCGGGGGCCCACACACCGAAGACGCCACATGCGTCCTTCGGAGGCCGGTCGCGGGGGTCAAGGTCATGGCTCAGATGGCCGTCGCCCTTCAGCACATGCTTCATTCTAGGTCGGCTTCTTCCCTGCTCGCACCCCGGGTCCGTTCCGTGGCATGTCGCACCCTGACCTAACGATCATCGGTGTTTTGCCGTGTCAGCCTGTTTCGCCGATGGCTGACAGGGGAGTGTGAGATATCCGGCATGCCCGAGCGTCGGGAGAAGAGACGTGACAACACCTGTGGACCCGAACGAGTCCGACCCGCGGCGGGTGCCGCGGGACAGGCGCTCCGACCAGGAGGGGGCCGGTCCGGAGGAGCCGCCGGGCGCCTCGGAGGAGGCCGTGGTCCCCGGCGAGCACGAGCCCGCCGCCCCGGAACCGGCCGCCTGGCCCGTCCCTCCCTCGAACGAGCCGCCCACGTGGCGGCAACCCCCCACCCCGGCGGGCGAGCCCACCGGGTGGACCGACCCCTCGGGGAGCGCGGGGCCTTCCGGCGGTACGGGGTCCTACGGCGGCACCGGGTCCTCCGGCTACGCCGAGCCCTCCGGCGGGGCCGGTTCCGCCGCGTCTTCCGGCGGGGCCGGGTCGGCCGGGTGGACGGAGATCTCCGGCAGGGCCGAGCCGCCGGGCAGGGAGTCCGGCGAGGAGGCCGTGTGGGGCTCGGGATCGACGCCCCCGGTGCCGTCGACCCCGCAGCCGTGGAAGGAGCCGGACCCCGAGGCACCCGTTCCCGACCCGGAGGAGCCCTCGACCTGGCCGCCGTCCTCGATTCCCGCCGAACCACGGGTCCCGCCGCATCCGGACACACCGGCCGCGCCGGAGGTGCCCCCGCCCGACCAGGCGGGCGGCTCGCACGCAGCGTCGGAAGGGCAGCCGGAGGGGCAGCCTCACACCGTGCCGGGCACCACGCCGCTCGCCTACCCCGGCTGGGAGAGCGCCCCGGAGACCTCCGGCGAGTCCGGCCGTCCCGAGACGGACCGTCCCGAGGCCCCGGCCGCCTCCGCCCCGCCCTCGCGTTACGAGCAGCCTCCGTCCGAAGAGCAGTCCCCGTCCGCCGAGCGGTCCCCGTTCGCTGAGGAACCGGCGGCCTCGCGGGAGTCTTCCGGGGGCGCGGGGGCCGCCGCGTCGGCCGGGGCCGCAGGGGTGGCAGGGGCGGCAGGGGCCGCCGGCGGTTTTCAGGCGGACCGGCCACCCGCCCCGGGAGCCCAGGGAGCCCCGCGGCAGACGTACGGGGGGCCGGGGCACGGGGAGCGGCCCACGTACGGGGAGGCGCAGCAGGCCGGGCAGCCCTACGGCGGCCCCGGCGTGCCGCCGTCGGCCACGACCGGTCCCTCCCAGCCGCCCCAGGGCGGCACACCGTACCCGGCACCTCCGGGCGCGCCCGGCTACCCGCACGCCGCGCCCTACCCGGCGTACCCGGACGAGGGGCGCAGGGCCGGTGGGGGGCTGGGCACCGCCGCGCTGGTGCTCGGGATCGTCGCGATCGTGTCGCTCGTCGTCTGCGGCCTCGGCGTGCTGGTGGCGATCGTCGGCCTGATCGTCGGCATCGTCGCGCTCGCCAAGAAGTCGAGGCCGGGCCGGGCCTGGGTGGGGATCGCGCTGAGCCTGCTCACCCTGGTGATCGCCGCGGTGTTCCTGAGCTGGCTCTACAGCAGGGTCGGCGACTGCGTCAACCTGCCTCCGGAGCTGCAGCGGCGCTGCATCGAGGACAGGTTCGGCGTCCAGGTGCCGACCCCGTAGCAGGGCCCGGTAGCAGGGCCCGCCGGAGGGCCGCTACCGGAGAGGCAGGTGGCCGGACAGGTCGGCGCGGGCGCCGCTCGCCGCGATCTTTCCGGCGGCCGTCGCCTCGGACCAGGTCAGGGCGCCGGTGGCGAGCTCCAGCCAGGTGCGGGCGTCGGTCTCCACCACGTTGGGGGGAGTGCCCCGGGTGTGGCGGGGGCCCTCGACGCACTGCACCGCCGCGTAGGGCGGGACCCGGACCTCGACGGTCCGGCCCGGGGCGGCCGTCGCCAGCTCGTCCAGCAGGTGCCGTACGGCGAAGCGGGTGATCTCCCGTTCCGGGCGGATGCCCCGCTCGAAGGCTCGCAGCACCACGCTCACGCAGGCGCCCAGCAGCGCCGCGAGCCCGCCGGGCCCGTCGTAGGGTGGCTCGTCGAGAGTGCTCAGCTGGGTGTCGAGGGCGGCGCGAACCTTGGCCGCGTCGGGTTTGTGAGGTGGCACGCCCTCCATGATGCCCGCCGGAGCCTTGGCCCGGGACGGCACCACCGGGTGGCCCATCCCGGCGAACGGTTCATCATCTGGGCAAACGTCGTTCACCCCGGGTTCGGCCGGCCCGCGTAGCCTCCGGGCCGGAAGACCTCGCCCCTTTTTGGAGGACCCTGTGGCGAACATGTCGCCGCGCCGACTGCTCCCCCTGCTCACGAGCCCTCACAAGGGTGGACGCAGCGCGCTCACCTGCCGGTTCCGCTGCGGTGACCAGTGCGCCCACGATGTGACGAACACCAGCGACAACACCTACTTCGGCGACGTGGTCGCCGAGGCGATGACCCGTCGCGGCATGCTGCGCGCCGGCGCCCTGGGCGCCATCGTCGCCGGCGTCGGGATCGGCACGGCCGTCCCCGCCCTCGCCGACCCTGACGTGGACGCGAACACCTTCGGCGGAGGCCACGGGAACGGCCACGGCAACGGGCACGGGCACGGGCCGAAGGGCGGCCTTCGCTTCACCGCCATCGCGCCGAACACCGACGACAGGGTGACGGTCCCCTCGGGCTATCTGTCGGCCGCCGTGGTGCGCTGGGGCGACCCGGTCCTGCCCGGCGCCCCCGCGTTCGACTTCGAGAACCAGACGGCCGCCGCGCAGGCCAAGCAGTTCGGCTACAACTGCGACTACGTCACCCTCTTCCCGATGGGGCAGCACCGGGGCCTGCTCTGGGTCAACCACGAGTACACCGACGAGAACCTGATGTTCCGCGGCTACACGGACGGCACCGCCGCGACCGAGGAGCAGATCAGGATCGGGATGGCCGCGCACGGCGGCTCGGTGGTCGAGATCGAGCGGGTGGGCGGGTCCGGCCAGTGGAAGCTGGTCACCCGGGGCTCCCGCCGCTACAACCGCCGCATCACCGTGCACACCCCCATGAAGTTCACCGGCCCGGCCGCCGGCAGCGCCTTGCTGAGGACCGCCGCCGACCCCAGGGGCACCACGCCGGTCGGCATGCTGAACAACTGCGCGGGCGGCACCACGCCGTGGGGCACGGTGCTCAGCGGCGAGGAGAACTTCAACCAGTACTTCGTCAACGGCAACGGCGTGCCCGAGGCGCAGAAGCCGTACCTCACCCGGTACGGGGTGAGCGCCACCGCGGGCATCCCGAGCGGCAACCGCAGGTTCGACCGGGTCGACGAGCGTTTCGACCTGGCCAAGCACCCGAACGAGGTCAACCGCACCGGCTGGATCGTGGAGATCGACCCCTTCGACCCCGACTCCACCCCGATCAAGCGCACCGCCCTGGGCAGGCTGGCCCACGAGGGCGCCACCACCTCCCTGGCCGCCGACGGCCGGGTGGTGGCCTACATGGGCGACGACTCCCGGTTCGAGTACGTCTACAAGTTCGTCTCCCGCCAGCGCTACATCCGGGGCTTCGACCGGCACAACCGGACCCTGCTGGACGACGGCACGCTGTACGTGGCGAAGTTCACCGGCGACAGCCCGGCCACCGAGATCGACGGCACCGGCAAGCTCCCCTCCGACGGGCAGTTCGACGGTTCGGGCGAGTGGATCCCGCTGGTCACCGGCAAGGTCTCGCACGTTCCCGGGATGACGGCCGCCGAGGTGCTCGTCTACACCCGTACCGCGGCCGACAAGGTCGGGGCGACCAAGATGGACCGTCCCGAGGACGTGGAGCGCAACCCCGTCACCGGCGGCGTCTACGTGGCCCTGACCAACAACACCAACCGGACCCCGGCCCAGGTGGACGAGGCCAACCCGCGTCCGGCCAACAAGCACGGCCACGTCCTGGAGATCGTCGAGCGGCGCAACGACGCCGGGGCCACGACCTTCGCCTGGTCCCTGCCCCTGGTCTGCGGCGACCCGAACGACCCGGCGACCTACTTCGCCGGGTTCGACAAGTCCAAGGTCTCGGCGATCTCCTGCCCGGACAACGTCGCCTTCGACGCCGACGGCAACCTCTGGATCTCCACCGACGGCAGCCAGCTCGGCGCCCACGACGGCCTGTTCGCCATGCCGGTCCGCGGTCCCGAGCGCGGCTACCTGAAGCAGTTCCTGAGCGTGCCGGTCGGCGCGGAGACCTGCGGCCCGCTGGTCACCGCGGACCAGCGCAGCGTCTTCGTGGCCGTGCAGCACCCCGGTGAGACCACCGGCGCCACCCCCGAGGCACCCACCAGCCACTGGCCCGACGGCGGCTCCTCCCAGCCCCGCCCGTCCGTGGTGGTCGCCTGGCACGCCAAGGGCGGCAAGATCGGCTCCTGACCCGGTCGCGGTTCCTGACCCGGTCGCGGTTCGCGTACGGGCACCGGCTCGCGTCCTCCCCGGGAGGACGCGAGCCGGTGTGTTCCCGTTCAGCCCACCGGTACGGCGGGACGTTCCTCGGTGGCCACCGGCGGGCCGGCGGCCCGGGAGGCACGCAGTGACAGCAGGCTCACCGGCACGCCCACCAGCACGATGGCCGCGGCGACGACCAGGGTGTACCGGTACGCGTCCAGGAAGGCGGTCAGCTGCCCGGCGCCCTCCGTCAGGAGCGAGGACTGCCGCGCGCCGATGACGGCCCCCAGGATCGTGATGCCGAGCAGGCCGAAGACCTCGCGCGAGACGTTCAGCACGCCCGAGGCGACCCCCGTCCTGCCCGCGGGGAGCGCGCCGAGGATCGCCGTGGTGAGCGGCACCAGCATGCCGCCGCCCACCCCGTAGACCAGGAACCACGGCAGCAGGTCGCCGAACGACCCGCCCTCCCCGACGAACGAGATCCCGAACACCGACACGGCCATCAGCAGGAGCCCGGCCGCCACGGTCCGGGCGGTGCCCAGGGCCCTGTCCAGTCTGGGGGCGAGGGTGGCGGCGACGGCCATCACCAGCGCCATCGGCACGAACGCCGCCCCGGCCTCGATGGGCGAGAAGCCGAGGGCGTTCTGCAGGTACAGCGCGGTGAAGAAGTAGATGCCGAACACCCCGAAGGACCACAGGCCCATCGACAGGGCGCCCCCGCTGAACACCCGCGACCTGAACAGCGACAGGTCGATCATCGGCTCCCGGCTCCGGCGCTCGATCGTGACGAAGGCCAGCGCCGACCCGGCCGCGACCCCGAAGGCGCCCAGGATCTCCGGGGAGGTCCATCCGGCTCCCGCGCCCTCGATGAGCGCGTACGTCAGCGCGAACAGCGCCAGGCTCGACGTCACCAGGCCGGGGACGTCGAGGCCGCGCCGCACCCTCTCCTGCGGGGCCGTCCTGATCGCCCAGAGCCCGAGGCCGAGCGTCACGATCCCGATCGGCACGTTGATCAGGTAGATCCAGCCCCAGTGCCAGCGCTCGCTGATCAACCCGCCGGTCAGCGGGCCGAGGGCGAGGGCGAGCGCTCCGACCGCGCTCCACAGGCCGACCGCCGTCGCGCGTTCCCTGGCGTCGGGGAAGATCGAGGTGAGCAGCGCCAGCGCCGTGGGGGTGAGGAAGGCCGCCCCCACGCCCTGTACCGCCCTGGTGGCGATCAGCACGCCGCCGTCGGTGGCGATCCCGGCCGCGAACGACGCGGCGGTGAACACGACGAGGCCGATCAGGAAGACGCGCCGCCGCCCGAAGACGTCGGCCAGGCGCCCGCCGACGAGCATCAGCCCGGCGAACACCAGGATGTAGCCGCTCACGATCCATTCCAGCCCGGAGATGCTCAGCCCGAGGTCGCGCTGGATCGTGGGCAGCGCGACGTTCACCACGTTGTTGTCGAGATATGTCATGAAAGTGGCCAGCGAGATCGCTCCCAGCGCCCACCACCTGCGGGTGTCCGTCATTCCCCGTCCTCTACGTTGTACTTATACGACGTACATGTACGGTGCACAGTGGAACCCGTACGGCGTATAGTTGTCAAGCGTGATGGGGAAACTGACCCGCGAGGCGGTCGTCGAGCAGGCGCTGGAGATCGGCGACGCCGAGGGGCTGGCGGCGGTGACCATCCGGAGACTCGCCCAGGAGCTGGGCGTCACCCCGATGGCGCTCTACTGGCACTTCAAGAACAAGGAGCAGCTGACCGCCGGGATGGCGGGTCACCTGATCGAGGGCTTCGTGATCGAGAGGGGCTACGCGGGCCCGTGGCAGGAGGGGCTCCGCGAGCTCGTCGCGGGCCTGGTCAGGGTGCTCAGGCGCCACCCGTGCGCGGCGGACGTGCTGGGGGCGGTGGACCACATGGAGGTGCCCGCCTACCTGGCGGTCTGGGACACCGCCCTCGGTCTCGCCAAGCGCGGCGGGTTCTCCAGCGACGAGAGCTGCATGATCTCCCAGTACCTGCTCAGCGGCGCCGTCGCGCTCGCGGCGGGCCCGAGGAGGCACTGCCCCGCCGGGGTCTCCGAGCAGGAGGCGGCCGAGCGGACGCGCCTCAAGCGGCTCAGGCTCCAGTCGCTACCGCCGGACGTCTATCCCCACATCGTGGAGATGGCCGTGCCCCTGTCCGAGAGCGGTGCCCCCGACCTCTACGACACCTTCGGCGTCGACCTCCTCATGGCCGGGATCGAGACGCTCGCCGCCCGCTCAGGGAGCCGCTGACCCCGCGCGTCCGGAGCCGCGGGGGCGGGCGAGGGCGGCGGCCAGGGCGCCGGTGAGCGCGACGGCGAACAGGACCGCGTAGGTCCGCTGGAAGCCGGTCATCAGCTGCTCGACGGCGACGGGGGAGACGCGGGACAGCGTGCCCGCGTACACCTGCCCGCGCAGTTCGGCGCTGACCGAGCTGGTCAGGACGCTGAGCGTGAGCGCGACGCTCAGCACGATCCCGACATTCATGATCATGAGCCGGAAGCCGTTCACCACGCCCAGGCTCCCGGCGGGCAGGGCGGACATGACCTGCGTCGTGTTGCCGGTCAGGAAGGTGCCGCTGCCGCAGCCGCACAGGAACAGGCCCACCGCGATGATCCAGTACGGCGTGACGGGGTCGGTGTTCAGCATCAGGACGCCCAGCCCGGTCGTGCTCATCAGGGCGCCGCCCACAGACAGCGCGTACGGCCTGATGCGGCGGCCGAGGGCGCCGGTGACGGGGGAGGCGAGGGCCATGCCGATCGCGACGGGGAGCACGCCCAGGGCCGCGGTGACGGCGTCCACGCCCCTGGCGGCCTGGAGGTAGAGGGCGACCAGCAGGATCAGCGCGGAGCGCGCCATCGCGTTGCAGAAGGAGGCGAGGTTGGCGAAGGCCAGCATGCGCTCGCCGAACAGCCGCAGGTCGAGCACGGGGTGCGGGGCCCGGCGCTCCACCACGAGCAGTACCGGCACCAGCGCCGCCGCGATCGCCGCGCCGACGATCACCACGGGGCTCGACAGGCCGCGCGAGCCCGCCTCGGACAGCGCGATCAGGGCGGCGGAGAGGGCGGTGAACACGATCAGGTTGCCGAGCGCGTCCACCGGCCGGCGCGCTCCCCGCGCGACGCGGCGCAGCGTGAACGCGCCCCAGGTGAGGGCGATCACCCCCGCGGGCACGTTCATCCAGAAGATCCACTGCCAGCCGGCGGTCTCGGCGATGAGGCCGCCCAGGGTGGGACCGGCGAGCTGGGCGACCGAGAGGGTGCCGATGTAGACGCCCATGCCCTGGCTGAGCCGGTCCGGAGGGAAGGCGTCGGTGATGATCACGGTTCCGTTGGCGAGGATCATCGCGGCGCCGACCGCCTGCACCGCGCGCATCGCGATCAGGAACCAGATGTCCGGCGAGAACCCGGCCAGCAACGACCCGGCGGTGAACAGGACGAACCCCGCCAGGTAGATCTCCCGGCGGCCGAGCAGGTCGGCCACCCGGCCGAAGAACACCAGCGTCGCGGTGTTGACGAGCAGGAAGGCGAGCAGCACCCAGCCCGCGGAGAACGCGTCCGCGTGGAAGTGCCTGACCACGGTGGGAAGCGCCACGTTCAGGGTGCTGCCGGAGATGCCGATCATGATCAGCCCGAGGCTGGTGACCGAGCAGACCCGCCACGCGTAGCGGAGTTTCGATAGGTATTCGGGGGATCCGGGCAGGTCTTGGGGGATTGCGACCATGGCTACCAGTCTGACGTGTTTTGTACGTCGACCGTGATCCAGCTCCCCTCCGAACGCGCCCCGCCCGTGCTCCGCCGCCGTGCCTCGCCTTCAAGGGCCGCCCTGGAGGCACTCCCGCGCCGAGGGCGTGCCTTCCCCGCGGGCAGGCACGCCCCTCCGCCGGTCCGCTCTCAGCGGGCCCGTTTGCGCAGGCCCTCCATGTCGTGGATGATCACGCGGCGTCGGCCCGTCTCGATCAGCCCGCGGTCGCGCAGGGAGCGCAGCGCCTTGCTGACCGCCTCGCGGGAGGCCCCGGTCCAGCCGGCCAGCTCGTCCTGGGAGAGGGGCAGCGCCACCCGCACCCCGCCGTTGTCCGGCTCGCCGTACCGCTCGGCCAGCTCGACGAGCCTGGTGGCCACCCGGCCCGTGGTGTCGAACGCGCCGTACTCGATGCGCTTGCGGTCGGAGTCGCGCATCTTGCCGGTCACCATCTGCATCAGCAGTACGGCGACTCTCCCATTGGCCTGTAAGTACGAGGAGAAGTCGCGGACCGTGATCCCTTCCACGGGTTCGAGCGCGGTGACCGTGGCGGACCTGGGCAGCCCGTCGATCGCCGCGAACTCGCCGAGCAGCGCCCCGGGCCCGCGCACCGCGAGGACCACCTCGCTGCCGCCCGCGGTGTGCGAGGACACCTTGACGCGACCGGAGGTGAGGATGAGCACCCAGTCGCTCACGTCACCCTCGGTGAACATCGTCGCGCCCCTGTCCCAGCGCCGGGGTCGCCCGACGGCGTACAGGGCCTTCACCTCGTCTTCCGTGAGCAATGTGATGAATTCGCCCGGTTCGGGGGAAGAAGTCATAACCACCTCCTGGCGATCTCGATTGTGTTCGTACGGCTCTCGCGGCGAAAGGTACTTTTACGAGAGTCCAGACAGCACGTAGGCATGGACGGGTTGTTCCCTACCCTTGAGGTTGAGCCAGCCCAGGGACCGGGTCTCGGCCCGGGGGCCGATCAGGTCGAGGGTGGTCTGGCCGATCACGACGCTGCCGGGGTCCGCGATCCCCTCGAGCCGGGCCGCCACGTTGACGCAGTCGCCCATCGCGTTGAACCCGCGCAGCTCGGGACTGCCGATGTTTCCGACAAGCGCCTCACCTGTGTTGATGCCAATCCTGAAGCGAGGATATCCGGGCATCCCCGCCGCTATCTCCTCGGCCGCCTCCTGCATCGCCAGCCCCGCCCGCACCGCGGCGAGGGCGTGGTCCTCCTGCCGGGCCGGGGCGTTGAACAGCGCGAGCAGCGCGTCGCCCACGAACTGCACGATCGTGCCGCCGTTGCCGAGCACGATGGGCACGGCCGCGGTGTGGTACCGGTTCAGCATCTCGACGATCTCGCCGGGCGCCACCCGCTCGGAGAAGCTCGTGAAGCCCTTGAGGTCGGCGAAGAGGGCGGTGAGCTCCACCAGCTCGCCGCCGAGCGCCGCGGTCTGCGGGTCGGCCAGCAGCGACTGGGCCACGTCCGGCGACATGTACTGCCGGAAGAGGGTCTCCAGCTCGCTGTAGAGCCGGGCGTTCTCCAGGGAGATGGACATCTGACCGGCCAGCGTGGCGGCGAGCGCCTCGTCCTGCGGGGTCCTGCCGATCGGCACCTCCAGCGCCCCGGCGAGCCTGCCCTTCACCGTCAGCGGGTGCAGGAGCTTCCCCTCCAGCCGGATCGGCCCGTCCTCGGGGAAGTCACGCTGGCCGTACTCCTTGGAGTTGACGGTGACCCGGCCGTTGTCGACGAGCTTGATGCGGACGTCCCCGTACGCCTGCCGCACGCGGTCGAGGCCCTGGGCCAGCATCTCCTTCTCCGGCAGGCCCACGCGGGCCTGCCTGCCGATGTCGACCAGCGCCGCGAGCCGGTCGCTCAGCTCCCGTTCGTTGGCCAGTGCCTCGCCCGCCCGGTCGAGCACCGCCGCCTGCGACTCGGTGAGCCCGAACTTGCCCGCGAGCCGGTCCGCGATCGGAACCCTGCTCTCCTCCCTGCGCCGCAGGTGGCCGACGAGCTCCTCCAGGGCGGCCTCGTAGTCGGCCCTGATCCTGTTGACCGTCGCCGACAGCGCCACCGAGTCGAACAGCCCCGCGCTCGTGCCCTCCCGCCGGAACTGCAGGTAGGCGCTGTAGGCGACGAAGACGAACGCCGTGGTCAGCAGCACGTGCCACAGCCACCACGACAGGTGCCAGTTGCGGTGGGACAGCCCGGCGACCAGTGCCTCGGCGAGCAGCGCGTACGCGGTGACCAGGCTGATCAGCACGACCGCCGGGCGCCTGCGGTGCAGCTGGAACATCATCGCCGCCGCCGCCACGAAGAGGCCCACCCCGATCCACTCCACGCCGCCCAGGCCCACCCCCTCGGGGGGCGAGCCGCTGAGGGGGGTCAGGCCCGGCACCAGGCAGGCCAGCGCCCACAGGGCGATCAGGACCGCGAGACCGCCGCGCAGCCACATCTGGCTCCGCAGCACGGCCTCGGCCGCCCGCTCACCGAGGGGCAGCGCCGACGCGAACGCGAACACCGAGGCCACGAGGAGACCGACCGGGTGCGAGAGGTCGAAGCCGTAGCTGATCTTGTCCAGGATGACTCCCGGCGTGGTCAGCCCGTGCACCAGGAACGATCCCGCGCCGCTCAGGAAGACCAGCGAGACCAGCAGCAGCCGGGCGTCCGCCCGGCGGGCCGACGCCTCGCCGACCATGAGCCCCAGGACCAGGTTGATCCCGGCCACGGTGACGATCAGCCAGAAGTGGCTGGGGTTGTGCTGCAGCACGATGTTCAGGTCGGGTTCGGCCAGCAGCAGCCAGAGCCCCAGCATCGGCAGCGCCAGATGCAGCGCCCACACCACCGTGCGGATCGGCTGGGTCGCAGGTGGCAAATACGGTTCCCGTCGGGCCCGGTCTTCCACGACCGCGTCTGTCGGGTTGATGGTCGGCACGGTGGCCTCCGCGTCTGGAGAACCCTGTCGGTTCCCGGTCTTGTTCGTCCACGCCCAGCGGGCGGGTTCCCCCGAACGGTCCGATTATCCCGTACGGGGGCAGCTGTCGGCGGGCGAGTTGACCGCCGGGGCTTCCGACACCGAAGCGTGATGTTTCGGCTGCCAACCACTGGAACGATTGAAACGTGTACTACGTGTATCCCTCCAATCACACCATGCTCTGGTGTCGCAGAAAGGAAGCCCAGTGGCTATCACGTTGCCGGGCGGACGCACGCTCGCCGTAGTGACCGTTGGCGTGCTCGTCGGAACGTTGTTCACCGCGAGCGGCAGCGCCGTCGCCTCGTCGGCGGCGGCGGAGATTCACGCGTGCGTCCACAAGCAGACGCGCTACACCCGGATCGTCAACGCGACGGCCAAGTGCAGGCCGACCGAGATCCGGATCAGGTGGGGGCAGACGACCCAGGGCCAGCAGGGGGTCGCCACCGCCGGGCCGCAGGGCCCGCGGGGCGCGCAGGGCCTCAAGGGCGACACCGGGCCCCAGGGCCCGCAGGGTCAGCAGGGTCAGCAGGGCCCCAAGGGCGCCACCGGCCCGCAGGGCGCCAAGGGCGAAGCCGGCCCGCAGGGTCCCAAGGGGGCCGATGGCGACAAGGGCGCCAACGGCCAGCAGGGACCCGCCGGCCCGCAGGGTCCCAAGGGCGACGACGGCAAGAACGGCAACCCGGGCGTCGCCGGTCCGCAGGGAACCAAGGGTGACACCGGAGCGCGCGGCCCGCAGGGCGTCAAGGGCGACGACGGCAAGGACGGCAGGGACGGCAAGGACGGCAGGAACGGCACCCAGGGCGACAGGGGCCCCGCCGGTCCGGCAGGTCCCAAGGGCGACACCGGCCCGCAGGGCCCGAAGGGCGACCCCGGCACGGGCGCTGACCTGGCGGTCAGCTACAAGTCGGAGTCCTTCACCTTCCACTCCGGGGAGGGCGGCAAGAGCGTCTCGTGCGGCAGCGGCAAGGTCGCCACGGGCGGCGGTTACTCCCTGTCGCAGGTCAGGGACAACGCCGTCGTGACCGTCTCCGCGCCCACCTTCTCCAACAACAAGCCGAGCGGCTGGTCCGTCTCCGTCGAGGTGAATTCCAGCCACAACGCCAACGCCACGACCAGTGAGAACTCGGGGGCCGCCACCAGCAGCTCCCCCGCCCCCAGCGGCTCCGCTGCCAGAAGCTCCACCACCGGCCATGGAGGAAGCGGCAGGACCCAGGGCACCGTGTACGTGATCTGCGCGGCCGCCTGATCGTCTCGATCGTCTGACCCGTTCGCGAGAGGCGACGTGTGCCGCGGTGGGAACCCGTCGCGGCCTCGGAGCCGACCGTGTGATCCACATAGATCGGCCGGGCCCCTCACCGTCACACGACGGTGAGGGGCCCGACCTCTGACCCGTACGAAAGACGATCAGCCGAAGATGCCCGGCAGGGTGGCCGTGTGGGTCTCCCTGAGCTCGGTGATCGGGACGTCCAGGACGCCCGCCACGTTCAGGGAGTCTCCGCCGGTGGTGCCCAGGCCGTAGCAGGGCACCTCGCGGGCCGCGCACAGCTCCGCGAAGGCGTCGAACGACTCCGGCGCGACGGTCACCAGCGCGCGGGCCGACGACTCGCTGAACAGGTCGACGAACGCGTCGTCGCCCGTCAGG
The DNA here is from genome assembly GCF_042888905.1 of Streptosporangium sp. NPDC002721. Lineage (NCBI taxonomy): Bacteria > Bacillati > Actinomycetota > Actinomycetes > Streptosporangiales > Streptosporangiaceae > Streptosporangium > Streptosporangium sp. NPDC002721. The sequence continues at coordinate 31,514 of NZ_JBIAQI010000031.1, read as the reverse complement.
GAGATCTCGCAGCCGACGCCCTGGGCGATGCAGGCCTCGGCGAGGGCGATGGCCAGCCCGCCGTCCGACAGGTCGTGGGAACCGGTCAGCAGCCCCTGGGAGGCGGCCTCGGCCAGGACGAGGGCCAGGTCGCGCTCCGACTCCAGCCGGGCCACGGGCGGCAGCCCGCCGAGGTGGCCGTGGGCCACGTGCGCCCACTCCGAGCCGCCGAACTCCTCCTCGGTCTCGCCGAGCAGGACGATCCGGTCGCCGTCGCCGGTGAAGCCGGTCCGCACGCGCCGGGCCACGTCGTCGATGACGCCCAGCACGCCGACGACCGGCGTCGGGTTGATCGGGACGGATCCCGTCTGGTTGTAGAACGAGACGTTGCCGCCGGTCACCGGGACGCCGAGGGTCTTGCAGGCGTCGGCCAGGCCGCGCACGGCCTCGGCGAACTGCCACATGACCTCGGGGTCCTCGGGGGAGCCGAAGTTGAGGCAGTTGGTCACCGCCAGCGGCGTGGCGCCGGTCACGGCCACGTTCCGGTACGCCTCGGCGAGGGCGAGCTGGGCCCCGGCGTACGGGTCGAGGCGGGCGTAGCGGCCGTTGCCGTCGGTGGCCAGGGCGATTCCCCTGGTCGTCTCCTCGGCGCCGGGCATGGCCTCGCTGACGCGCAGCACGCCCGCGTCGGCGGGCTGGGCCAGCACGGTGTTGCCGCGGACGTAGCGGTCGTACTGGGAGGTGACCCACTCCTTGGACGCCAGGTTCGGCGAGCCGAGGAGCTCCAGCAGCGCCGCGCGCAGGTCGGCGGGGCGGTCGAGGCGGCCGGGGTCGTCGCCGTTCAGCGCGACCTGGCCGGCGGGCTCGTGGAAGGGCCGCTCGTAGACCGGGCCCTCGTCGGCCGCGGTGCCCGGCGGGATGTCGACGATGGTCTCGCCGTGCCAGGTCATCACGAGGCGGTCGGTGTCGGTGACCTCGCCGATCACGGTCGCGGGGATGTCCCATTTCGCGCAGATCGCCATGAAGGCGTCGATGTCGTCGGGGGTGACGACCGCCATCATGCGCTCCTGCGACTCGCTCATCAGGATCTCCTCGGGCCGCAGCGACGGATCGCGCAGCGGGACGAGGTCGAGCCTGACGTCCATGCCGCCGGTGCCCTTGGCCGCGAGCTCGGTGGTCGCGCAGGAGACGCCGGCGGCGCCGAGGTCCTGGATGCCGACGACCACGTCCGCCTGGTAGAGCTCCAGGCAGCACTCGATCAGCAGCTTCTCCATGAAGGGGTCGCCGACCTGCACGCTGGGGCGCTTGGCCTGTGACTCGTCCTCGAAGGTGGCCGAGGCGAGCACGGAGGCGCCGCCGATGCCGTCGGGGCCGGTCAGGGCGCCGAACAGGACGACCTTGTTGCCCGGCCCCGGGGCCACCGCGAGCTTGATCTGGTCCTTGCGCAGCAGGCCCACGCACAGGGCGTTGACCAGCGGGTTGCCGATGTAGCAGGGGTCGAAGACGACCTCGCCGCCGATGTTGGGCAGGCCCAGGCAGTTGCCGTAGTGGCTGATGCCCTCGACCACGCCGGGCAGCACCCGCCGGGTGTCGTGGGCGTCGGCCGCGCCGAAGCGGAGGGCGTCCATCACCGCGATCGGCCGGGCGCCCATCGACATGATGTCGCGGACGATGCCGCCGACGCCGGTCGCCGCGCCCTGGTGGGGCTCGACGTAGGACGGGTGGTTGTGCGACTCGATCTTGAAGGTGGCGGCCCAGCCGTCGCCGATGTCGACGACCCCGGCGTTCTCGCCCATGCCGACGAGCAGCGCCTCGGACTCGGGGGCCTTGGTGCCGAACTGGCGCAGGTGCACCTTGGAGGACTTGTAGGAGCAGTGCTCGCTCCACATGACGCTGTAGATGGCCAGCTCGGAGCCGGTGGGCCGACGGCCGAGGATCTCGCGGACCCGCTCGTACTCGTCGATCTTCATGCCCAGCTCGGCGTACGGCTGGCGCTCGTCGGGGGTGTCCTCGGCCCGCTTGACGGTGTCGAGACTCATGCGTTCACCAGCTTCTTCAGGATCGAGGAGAAGAACGCGCGCCCGTCCGTGCTCGGGGCGCCGGTGAGGTCCTCGACGGCGTGCTCGGGGTGCGGCATGAGGCCGACGACGTTCCCGGCCTCGTTGCGGATGCCCGCGATGTCGTTCAGGGAGCCGTTGGGGTTGCCGCCCGCGTACCGGAAGACGACCTGGCCGCCCGCCTCCAGCGCGCCCAGGGTGGCCTCGTCGGCGACGTAGCGGCCCTCGCCGTGCTTGACCGGCAGCACGATCTCCTGGCCCTCGGTGAAGTCGGAGGTCCAGGGGGTGGCGGTGTTCTCGACCCGGATGCCCTGGTCGCGGCAGATGTAGTGCAGCCCGGCGTTGCGCATCAGCGCCCCGGGCAGCAGGTGGGCCTCGCAGAGGATCTGGAAGCCGTTGCAGGTGCCGAGCACCGGCAGCCCGGCTCCGGCGGCGGGGATCAGCTCCTCCATCAGCGGCGCGAACCTGGAGATGGCCCCGCAGCGCAGGTAGTCTCCGTAGGAGAACCCGCCCGGCAGGAAGACCGCGTCCACCCCCTTGAGATCGGGGTCCGCGTGCCACAGCGGGACGGCCTCGCCGCCCGCGTGGCGCACGGCGCGAGCCGCGTCCTGATCGTCAAGAGTTCCGGGAAAAGTGACCACGCCCACGCGGGCAGCACTCATGACAGCGTTCCCCTCCACAAACGAGCGCCGCGCCGGCGTCTCACACACTCGGACGTCGGTCTGCGGCGGTCCTCCCAGGCTATCCGCTCCCGGCGAGCGGTCAGGCGCGGAGTGTCCGATCGCACAGCTCAGCGGACGGGGGCGGGGTTTACCGGGTTCACACGGCGGCGAGCACCCGGTCGCGGGGGTGGAGCGCGTCGTCGTCCCAGTCGAGGTGCTTGCGCAGGTGCACGACGGTGCCCCGGCCCGGGGTGATGGCGAAGGAGATCTCGTCGACCACGGCCTGCATGATGAGCAGGCCCCTGCCGTTCTCGGCGTCGGTCGGCGGGTAGTGCTCCGGCACCCGGACGAGACCCTGGCCCCGGTCGATGATGCGGACGTCGCAGCGGCCGTGGCCGATGGCGGTCTCGACCTCGTAGCGGGTGGCCGGACCCCCGTGCCGTACGGCGTTGGCGCACGCCTCGGTCACGGCCAGCAGGATGTCGGCGACGCAGTCTTCGGTGACTCCGAGCGAGCGCAGGGAGTCACCGAGTGCCCTGCGGACCATCGGAATACCGACGGCCTGTCGTGGCAGAGCCAGCGAGAACTCCATGTCCACCGGTTCCCTCCCGGGGTCAGATGTCACCTCGTGAAGGCTTCCCTACAGAATCCGGGCTAACCGCAAAATAACCGTAATGTTATTGACTGGTGGTCAAGCCGTGGGATTGCTCCGCCCACAAAGCCGGATATAACCGGATCTGGGCGGTTGGTCGGCGGGGGTGAGGTCCTAGGACTCGACGGCGGGCTCGACGGTGACGGTGTAGTCCTCGATCACCGTGTTGGCGAGCAGGGTCTCGGCCATTTTCCGGACGTCCGCAAGTGCCGCCTCGTCGGCGGGCCCTTCGAGCTCCACCTCGAACCGCTTGCCCTGCCGTACCGCTGAGACACCGGAGAAGCCGAGTCGCGGCAGTGCGCGGGCGATCGCCTGCCCCTGCGCGTCGAGAATCTCGGGCTTCAGCATGACGTCGACGATGACGCGCGCCACGGTGTTCCTCCTGGTTGCGACGGGGACGGTCCGGCGCCTCAAGAGTAACGGGCCCCGGCCGCGCTCCGGTGCGGGGGCCGGATTCCATGTCGTACACGCGAGAGGAGCCCGGGCGGCTCCGCGCCACACGCCCGAAACGGGCGGGTGAAAGGGAACGCGCGGGGAACGGGGAGCATATGGACGCCGAGGGAGGTCTTGCGCAGATGCCTGTGACCTCTGCCACGATGGCCACAAGCGCGGACGAACCACCACCAGACGGGTCGAACGCGTCGCGAATCGGCCGGACAAAGGTGGAGAACCCATCCAGACGGCCCCGAGCACACAGGAGCGGCACGTGACAGCCGACGCCTCTCGTGGTGCGGAAGCACCTCCGGAGCTCATCCAGCTGCTGACCCCCGAGGGAGAACGGGTCGAGCATCCCGACTACGACATAGACCTGACGCCCGAGGAGATCCGCGGGCTCTACCGGGACCTGGTCATGGTCCGCCGCGTCGACCTGGAGGCCGTGGCCCTGCAACGCCAGGGCGAGCTGGGTCTGTGGGCCTCGCTGCTCGGGCAGGAGGCCGCGCAGATCGGCTCCGGCCGGGCGCTGACCGAGGCCGACATGGCGTTCCCGACCTACCGCGAGCACGGCGTGGCCTGGTGCCGGGGGGTCGACCCGGTCAACCTCCTCGGCCTGTTCCGCGGCGTCAACCACGGGGGCTGGGACCCGGCCGAGCACAACTTCCACCTCTACACCATCGTGATCGGCAGCCAGACCCTGCACGCGGTCGGCTACGCCATGGGCATCCAGCGCGACGGCGCCGAGGCCGCCAGCATCGTCTACTTCGGCGACGGCGCCACCTCCCAGGGCGACGTGAACGAGTCGTTCATCTGGGCGTCGGTGTTCAACGCGCCAGTGGTGTTCTTCTGCCAGAACAACCAGTGGGCGATCTCCGAGCCGCTGGAGAAGCAGTCGCGCATCCCGCTGTACCGCAGGGCCAGCGGGTTCGGGTTCCCCGGCGTCCGGGTCGACGGCAACGACGTCTTCGCCTGCCTGGCCGTCACCCGCAAGGCACTGGCCGACGCCAGGTCCGGGCAGGGGCCCATGCTGATCGAGGCCTTCACCTACCGGATGGGCGCCCACACCACCTCCGACGACCCGACCCGCTACCGGGTGGCCGCCGAGCTGGAGGCGTGGAAGCTCAAGGACCCGATCGAGCGGGTCAGGGCCTACATGTTCAAGAGCCAGATCGCCGACCAGGAGTTCTTCGACGCGGTCGACGCCGAGGCCGACGAGCTGGGACGGGACGTCCGCAAGCGCTGCCTCGAACTGCCCGACCCCGAACCGCTGGCCATCTTCGAGAACGTCTACGCCGAGCGGCACTCCCTGATCGACGCCGAGCGTGCCGAGTTCGCCACCTACCTGGAGGGGTTCGAGGCATGAGCATTCTCACGCTGGCCAAGGCGCTCAACGAGGGCATGCGCAAGGCGATGGAGGACGACCCCAAGGTCCTCGTCATGGGCGAGGACGTCGGCAAGCTCGGCGGCGTGTTCCGGGTGACGGACGGCCTGCAGAAGGACTTCGGCGAGCAGCGGGTCATCGACACCCCCCTGGCCGAGTCGGGCATCGTCGGGACGGCCATCGGCCTGGCGCTGCGTGGCTACCGGCCGGTCTGCGAGATCCAGTTCGACGGGTTCGTCTTCCCCGCGGCCGACCAGATCATCACGCAGCTCGCCAAGATGCCGCTGCGCTCGCTGGGCAAGCTGAAGCTGCCGGTCGTCGTCCGGATCCCGTGCGGCGGCGGCATCGGCGCGGTGGAGCACCACAGCGAGTCGCCCGAGACCTACTTCACCCACACGGCGGGACTGCGCGTCGTGGCCTGCTCCAACCCGGCCGACGCCTACACCATGATCCAGCAGGCGATCCGCTGCGACGACCCGGTGATCTTCTTCGAGCCCAAGCGGCGCTACTGGGAGAAGGCCGAGGTGGACGTCGAATCCTCCGGCTGGACCCCCTTCGACGAGGCCAGGGTGGTGCGGCCGGGGACGGACCTCACCCTGCTCGCGTACGGGCCGATGGTGAAGACCTGCCTGGAGGCCGCGAAGGCGGCCGAGGACGACGGCCGCTCCCTGGAGGTCGTGGACCTGCGCTCGCTCAACCCGCTCGACACCGCGAGGATCGTGGAGTCGGTGCGCGGGACCGGGCGCTGCGTCGTGGTGCACGAGGCGCCCGTCTTCAACGGCTTCGGCGCCGAGGTCGCCGCCCGCGTCACCGAGGAGTGCTTCTACCACCTGGAGGCCCCGGTCCTGAGGGTCGGAGGACCCTCCACCCCCTACCCCCCCTCGCGGCTGGAGGACCACTACCTGCCCGACCTGGACCGGGTCCTGCACGCCGTCGACCGCGCGTTCGCGTTCTGAGGAAGGGCTGGAGATGAAGGAGTTCAAGCTCCCCGACGTGGGAGAGGGCCTGACCGAGGCGGAGATCGTCCGCTGGCACGTGAAGGCCGGGGACCCGGTCAAGGTCAACCAGATCATCGTGGAGATCGAGACGGCTAAGGCCGTCGTCGAGCTCCCCTCCCCGTTCGAGGGCGTGGTGGCCGCCCTGATGGCGGACGAGGGCGAGGTCGTGGACGTCGGCAGGCCGATCATCTCGGTGGACGACGGTTCCGGCCCCCCGCCGGCCCCCGCTCCCACCGCGGACCCGGCGGCGGGCCGGACGGAGGCTTTGGCCGACGACATGGTGCCGACCCCGCCGGCCGAGGTACGGCAGCCGGTGCTGGTGGGCTACGGCGTCAAGCCGGGCGCGGCCAGGCGCCGTCCCCGCAAACCGTCCTCCTCGCCGGGAAGCGCGCCCGAGGCGTCTCCCGGCGTGTCTTCGGCGTCTCCGGGTATGTCCCCGGTGTCTCCGGCGTCTTCTGTGTCTTCCGGGGGCGTGTCCGGTGTGTCTTCCGGGGGCGCCCCCGCGGGAACGGTGTCCGCGGCGCGGGCTCCCGAGGCGGTGCCGCCCGGCGTGGACGGGCCCGGCGCGGCCCTGTCCTCGGCCGCATCCCCGGCCCCGGCGCGGGTCGCGGTTCTGGCGAAGCCCCCGGTGCGGAAGCTCGCCAGGGACCTCGGGGTCGACCTGGCCTCCCTCCTGGGGACCGGTCCGCACGGGTCGATCACCAGGGACGACGTCCAGGCCGCGCTCGCCACCCCCGCCCGGGAGGCCCGGGAGGCCCGGGAGGCCCGGGAGGCCCGGGAGGCCCGGGAGGCTCGGGAGGCTCGGGAGGCCCGGGAGGACGACGTCCAGGCCGCGCCCGCCCCCCGAGCCGTGACCTGGGAGGGCGAGGACGAGGAGCGGATCCCGGTCAAGGGGGTCCGCAAGGCGACCGCGCAGGCCATGGTGGCGTCCGCGTTCACCGCGCCGCACGTGACGGAGTTCCTCCAGGTGGACGTGACGGCGACCATGGAGGCGGTCCAGCGCCTGCGCGGGCTGCCCGACTTCGCCGGGGTGAAGGTCTCCCCGCTGCTCATGGTCGCCAAGGCGGTGCTCGTCGCCGCCCGCCGCTACCCGATGATCAACTCTGCCTGGGACGAGGCCCGCCAGGAGATCGTGGTCAAGCACCGCGTCAACCTGGGCATCGCCGCGGCCACCCCCCGCGGCCTGCTGGTTCCCAACGTCAAGGACGCCCACCGCATGTCGCTGCCCGACCTGGCCGGTGCCCTCGGCGCCCTCGCCGAGACCGCCAGGGCGGGCCGTACCCAGCCCGCCGACATGGCGGGGGGCACGATCACGATCACCAACGTGGGCGTCTTCGGGGTGGACGCGGGCACCCCGATCCTCAACCCGGGAGAGTCGGCGATCCTGGCGTTCGGCCAGGTCAGGGAGATGCCGTGGGTGGTGGACGGGCAGATCGTGCCGCGCAGGGTCTGCACGCTCGCCCTCTCGTTCGACCACCGGGTGGTGGACGGGGAGCTGGGCTCGCTGTTCCTCCGCGACGTCGGCGCCATGCTTGAGGACCCCCTCCGCATGCTCGCCTGGGGCTGACCCCACGACACCGGCGGGCCCGTCCCCTCACAGGAGGGGGCGGGCCCGCCCGCGTTTCCCGAGCCGGAGCGGCTTTGAGCCGGAGCGGTCCGGCGGGCGGCTCAGCCAAAGGGGGACGGCTCGGTCAAAGGATGACGCTCGACCCAAGGGGGACGGGCCCTTCCGATATGTCCCGGAGTGGCTTCCCGGCATTTCCCGGTCTTGTACGTCAATTGCCGCGACGGGAAAACGACCGAGGGCTTCGAGTGGCCCGTACGGCCTCCGGGACGCCGTACGAGGCCGTCACCGGGGCGGTAATGGGAAACCCCTTTTTTGTCTCCTGTGGATCAAGCTTTAAGGTGCGTATCCCCAGCTGGGGCGAGGCTGCGGGGCAACGCTTGGAACTTGTTCCAGCCTTTACCCCCGATACGTTTTACGACTTCTCCGAATGGCTTGTTAAAACATCTTTAATGCGTGCCGAATTTGGTGATTTGTCAGGGTATGGGTGCTAGTGTCGTGGTTGGTAAGCGCGACAACCTCAGCACGAAGGGGGACGCCATGACTTTCAAGCAGCTCTTCCCGACCGGCCGGCTCATGGACTGGGGATGCTGCCGCCGCCGGCGCCGCTGTGGATGCGGCGGAGGCGGATGGTGGTGGTAGGCCGGATCCGGTGCTAGCGGAGACAAACGAGAGCCGGCGGGTCAACCGCCGGCTCTCGTTCTCGAAGTCGCTCTCGCCCCACGGGGCGAGGGCCGCGGTGCGCCGCCCCCCGCTGGCGCCGACGGTCACCATCCGCAGGACCTTCCGGGAGTTCTGGCCGTACACCTGGGGCATCCGCCACCTGCTCGTGGCCGGTGGCCTGCTCGCCATCGTCGCGGCCGTCTGCGAGGTCGCCGCGATCGGCCTGTTCGGCCACATCACGGACGAGGTCCTCAGCAAGCAGAACCTGGGGGCCTTCTGGCTCCCCGCCGCCGCCTGGCTGGGCCTCGCGGCGACCGCGGGACTGGTCTCCTTCGTGGGCTCCTACGTCACCGCCCTCGGCGGCGAGCGTTTCCTGCTGCGGTTGCGCGACAGGGTGTTCGAGCACATCCAGACGCTCACGCCCGACTTCTTCGACAACCGCCGCCTGGGCGACCTGATGGCCAGGCTCACCGACGACATCGAGGCCATCGAGGAGCTCATCGGCTCCGGCCTGGTCAAGCTCTTCACCACGCTCGTCAGCATCGTCTTCTTCGCCGGTGCCGCCTTCTACATCAGGTGGGACCTGGCGCTGCTGACGTTCGTGCTGGTCCCGGCCTTCCTGCTGGTCGCCAAGGTCTTCGCGAGCAGGTTCAGGACCGTGTCGGCGCGCGAGCGGCTGAGCAACGGGATCATGAACAGCGTCATCGAGGAGGGCCTGTCCAACCAGTCGCTCGTCCAGTCCTACAACCGCCAGGGCACCGAGGCCGCGCGGCTGCACGAAGAGGGAAGCACCTGGATGCGGGCCAACGTGGCGCAGGCGTGGCTCTCCTCCCTGTACGGGCCCGTGCTGCAGGTCATCGAGACCGTCTGCCTGATCACCATCCTCGGGTTCGGCGCGTGGGAGATCTCCTCGGGACGCCTCACCATCGGCGGCCTGCTCGCCTTCGCCGCCTACCTCGCCTACCTCTACCCGGCGGTGCAGAACCTGGGCCAGATCGCCCTCACCGTCTCCGAGGCGGCGGCGGGCTCCGACCGCGTCATCGAGATCCTGGGGACCCGGCCGACCGTCACCGACCGCGACAACGCCGTCCACCTGGGGCGCGGACGGGGCCGCGTCGAGTTCCGCGGGGTCGGCTTCACCTACCCGAACAGGAGGAGGCCCACGCTGCGGGACCTGTCCTTCGCCGTCGAGCCGGGGGAGCTGGTCGTGTGCACCGGCCCCAGCGGCGTGGGCAAGTCCACGATCGCGAAGCTTCTGCTGCGCTTCTACGACCCCACGGCCGGGCACGTCCTTCTCGACGGGACGGACGTCCGGGAGCTGTCGCGTGAGTCGCTGCGTGACAACATCACCATCCTGCAGCAGGAGAGCCTGCTCTTCTCCGGGACCGTACGCGAGAACATCGCCTACGGAAGCCCCGGCGCGGACCCGGACGCCGTCGTCAGGGCCGCGGTGATGGCGGACGTCCACGACTTCGTCACCGCGCTTCCCCTCGGGTACGACACGCCGATCGGGCAGCGCGGCCGGTTGATGTCGGGCGGGCAGCGCCAGCGGATCGCCATCGCCAGGGCCATCCTGCGCGACGCGCCCGTGCTCGTCCTCGACGAGCCGATGACGGGCCTCGACGCCTCCACCGCCGCACGGATCATGGAACCGCTCAAGCGGCTGATGGCCGGGCGGACCACCATCCTGATCACCCACGACCTCCGGTTCATTCCCGAGGCGGCCCACAAGATCGTGCTCGAAGCCGTGCCGAGACGCTCCGGCCGGATAAGGATCAAGTCCGCCGGGCCCCGCGGGTCCGCTTTGCGCCCGACGTGAGAGCGGGTTCCCGTACGAGGTCGGCGCCCTCCCGCGCCGGCCGGGGGTGGTGAGGGGCGGTGGCGCGCCTGGCCGTACGCTTGCCGGGCACTCAGGACACCTGGGGCACCCGAACGAAGGGAAGACCATGTTCCGCCACGTCGTGCTGTTCACCTGGAAGGAAGAGGCCACGGAGGAGCAGCGGGCCAGGGTCGCCACGGGGCTCGGCGAGCTGCCCGGGGCCATCCCGGAGATCCGCTCCTACACCCTCGGCCCCGACGCGGGTGTGAACCCGGGCAATCACCAGTTCGCCGTCGTCGCGGACTTCGACAGCGTCGACGACTTCCTCGTCTACCGCGACCACCCGCTGCACCAGGCCGCGATCGCCGAGTACATCAAGCCGATCGTGGCCTCGCGGGCGGCGGCGCAGTTCGAGGTCTGAGACGACGGCGCGGCTCAGACGTCCGGCGGGTGGTTCTCGCGGTGCATCAGGCGTTCCTCGGAGGTGTTCCCGCGCTTGGGGGCCATCACGATGCTCAGCACGACCCCGACGGCACCGACGATCATGAAGATCAGCCCGATCACGTCGATGTGCACCGCCTCGCCGAGGACGTCGGGATCGATGGCGAAGCGGAGGATGGCGCCGAGCGTGAGAAAGAAGATGCTGACCCCGACACCCATGGGTTCCTCCGGGTAAGGCTGAAAGCCAGGCAAAGAGAGAGTCTGGAGTTGGTCATACCCTCTCAGGGGCGCTCACACCACTGAGAAGGACCTTGTCCGCGGCGGTGGGCCCCGAGGAACCCAGCCACACCGGCACCCCGAGGGCCTCCGCCACCGCCGCGGGCCAGTCGTCGATCCCGTCGGCGTAGCGCGGCCCCGCCCCCGCCAGCCGTGCCGTCAGCCCGGCCTGCCCGTCGAGATCGCCCGCCGTGCCCACCGGAAGCTCGCCGATGTCGTACGACACGCACATCCGCGACACCGGCGCGTCCAGGTGGGTGAGCGCGAGGGCGTCGGCCCCGCCGGAGACCGCCAGCGCGTAGCGGTGGGCCACCGCGTCGAAGTGGCCGACGCGGAAGGGCCCCTGCCAGGGGCCGGTCCCGTTGTGGGCCTCGGGCGGCGTGAGCGTCGCGTCCTCGGTGACCAGCGGTCCCGGGCCGTGCCGCGTGGTGTAGGTCCGCAGCACGCCCAGCCGCGTGGCGGGCACCCCGTCGAGCAGCTCCAGCGCGTTGGCGAAGGTCGTCGTGCTCCAGGTGGTGTACGGGTGGAAACCGTGCCACTCGTCGAGCAGCACCCCCTGTGCCCCCTCGAAGACCACCGGCCGCCTGCGCAGCAGCGCGGTCGTGAACGAGGAGCCGACCAGGATCACCCGCTCGGCGAACGCCCGGTAGGCGTCGACGCAGTCCTCCACCGGCGGCCCGGCCACCCCCAGGGCCTCGCGGAGCGCGCGCAGCTTGCGGGCGAGCCGTACCGGCTCCTCGCAGTCTCCCGCGACCGGCGCGAGCTCGGGGTGCTCCAGGGCGTAGGCCATGGTCTCGCCGACGCCCATCCCGCACGACCCGTGCCGGTCCGCGCCGCGCGCCAGCTCCCTGGCCCGCCCCGCCGCCACGTGGTACGGCGTGGCGAGCAGGGCGTCCCGGTCCACGGTGAGCAGGGAGAACGGGTCGGGAACGCCCAGTTCCGCCAGGTGGTCGGCCTCCCTGGCCAGCGACAGCGGATCCACGACCATGAACCTGGACAGGTGGGTCGGCACGCCCCTGAACGTCCCCGACCCGAACTGGGCGAACGTGTGGTGCCTCCCGTCGGGCAGGACGACGTTGTGGGCCGCCTGCCCGCCCCCGTTGAACCTGACGACCGCCTGGACGGGCTCGCGGGCGCAGAGCCAGTCGACGACGGTGCCCTTGCCCGCGTCGCCGTACCCGAGGTCGGTCACGATCACGTGTTCACGCATGCGTCCACCCGTTCACCCTCGTCTCCTCCCCTTCTCCTCGGCGGGCCCTTCCCCGCCGGTCCTCCACCGTGGGCGTCGTCCACCCGGCTCTCCGCCGAGGGTGTCGTCCGTTCGGCTCTCCACCGAGGGTGTCGTCCGTCCGGCTTTCCACCGTGGGCATCGTCCGTTCGGCCCTACCGTGGGCCTCCGGAGGTCCCTCCCCGGCGGGGTGTCGTTCCCGCCGGGGAGGGACCGCCTCCTTTCGTGGCACTCCCCGCCGCTCTCGCGGTGGCCGCCGCACGGCGGGGAGGTCTTCAGAGCCGCGTCACGCCGCTGTCGCCGCCCAGGTCGAGCCCGTCGGCCACCACGAGGGTGCCCCGGTCGAGCTTGGCGAGGGCCTTGCCCACGGCGGTCCCGGCGTTCGAGCCGAGCTCGTCGAGGTCGTCCAGCCCCTCCCGCAGGTCGATGGCGTCCTCGCCGAGGCCGACGGTGAGCGCGATGGTCTCGCAGACCGCGTCCAGGTCGTCCAGCTCCAGCACGTTCTGGCCGAGCAGCTCGCGCCAGGCGGCCAGCACCCGGCCGTCCCCGGCGTGGCTCGCCCCGGCGGGGAGGATGTAGTAGACGTCGTAGACCCTGGTCAGCTCGGCGAGGATGTCCCTGATCGGGATGTCCTGCCCGGGCCGCTCGCCGACGACCGCCTCGACCTCGCGCCGCTTGACGTACGGATAGGGCATCTCGTCGCCGATGATGAACAGGTATCCCCGCCGGCCCCGCTTCTCGAAACAGTCGATCGAGGTGTGCCTGGCCATGAAGTACATCGCCAGCTCGTACGACTCGGTCATCTGGCCGCCGCCCCCGCCCTCGAGCAGGATCTTGCCCAGGTGCTCGTCCATCCGGTTGTCCGACTCGAACTGGCCGACCTGCAGCGGGGCCCTGTCGCAGGTGGCGTCGCCGATCGCGCCGAAGAGGATCTGCGGGTCGGAGGCGTACCCCTTGCGGAGCAGCAGCCCGAGCAGGTCGGGCAGCTTGGTCTGGAGGGTGCGGGGCACCCCGCCCATCGAGCCGGTCACGTCGAACAGGACGGCCACGGCCAGGGAGTTGGGGTGCTCGGCGGAGTCGCGGCTCTCGCGGCGCGTCACCCCGCGCGGGTCGAGGTCGGGGTGAGCGGAGCGTGCGCCGCTGTCGCTGTAGGCGAAGGCGCTCGAACCCTTGGCCGCGCGGTAGCTCGCGGCGGCGGAGTAGACGTCGGTGGACCAGTTTCCGCTTCCCACGGATGGATCTCCTCGAATCAGGGGTGGAACATGTTGTGAGGGTCAGAGATGGAGCGGCCGGTACTTCCTCGGCCCGTACAGGTCGTCGAGCAGGTCGTCGAGCTCTCCCAGGAGCCGCCAGGCGTCGTTCGGCGGGCTGAGCAGGCTGCCCCGGACGAAGTTCCTGACCGGGGCGGGGACGGGGTCGCCCATCAGGGCGGCCACGCAGCGGGTGGCCAGGTGGATGTCGGTGGCCGGGGTCGCGGGCCTTTTGGCCAGGACCGAGGCCGGATAGTCGTCGCGGCGCCTGGACACCAGGGCGGTGATCGGGGTGCCGACCGGGACCGACTGGCTCCAGTCGACGAGCACCAGGCCGTGGTCGAGCGGGTGGACGAGGACGTGCTGGCCGAACACCGCGCCGTGCACGACCCCCGCCCGGTGGGCCGCGCCGACGGCCACCAGCAGCCGCCGCCAGATCCACGCCGCGTCCCGCACGTCGAGCACCGGCCGCCGCCGCCTGACCTCGTCCAGGCTCAGGAACCCGTCCGGCACCCGGCTGATCACGTTGGCCTGCCGCTCGACCCCCTCGGAGCGGTGCCGGAACGACTCCACCAGCCGGGGGACGTACGGCAGGAGCAGTGGGTCGCCGTCACGCGCGATCGTCTCCAGGGACTCCGCCTCGCGGCGCATGAGGTCGTTGTCCGCGTGGCTGCGCGGGAGCTTGAGCAGCGTGTCGGCGCCGCTCTCGTAGAGCACGGCCGAGGCGCCCCGCCGGAAGACGCCCCCGATCCGGTAGGTGCCCCGCCTGGTGGTGATCACCGTCTCCTTGGCTCGCTCCGGGGCTCCGGTCAGGGCCCCCTCGCGGGCCGCCCACAGCCCCGCCAGCCGGGTGAACGCCTCGGCGGCCTCCGCTCCCGGCGCGAGGTCGGGGTGGAGCGCCCTCGCCAGCCTCCGGTACGTCCGGTGCGGGAAGTCCCCGCCGAACAGGTCCTCGGGCGTGCGGGCGGCGTTCACCAGCGCGATCGCCTCGGCCGTGGTGGTCATCTGATCTGCTCCTCCCTGGCCGGCCGCAGCAGGGCGGGGTGCAGGAGCCGGGCGTCGCCGGCCCGGTAGAGCTTGGCGCGCGGCCCGCCCCTCGCCCCGCCGCTCTCGGTGGTCTCGCCGGTGCTCTCCACGAAGCCGGGCACCGACAGGATCTTGCGGTGGAAGTTGCCCGCGTGCAGCGGCACGCCCCAGACCGTCTCGTAGACGCCGCGCAGCTCGGAGATCGTGAACCTCTCACCGGTGAACGCGGTGGCGAGCGGGGTGTACTCCAGCTTGCCTCGGGCCCGCTCCAGCCCGTACGCCAGGATGCGGTCGTGGTCGAACGCGAGCTCGGGCAGCTTGTCGACCGGGTGCCAGGAGGCGTCGGCCGCGTCCGAACCCGCCCGGGGATCGGGCAGGTCGGGGGCGAACGCCAGGTAGGAGACCGACACGATCCTCATCCGCGGATCGCGCTCGGGCGCCCCGTAACTGGCGAGCTGCTCGATGTGGAGTCGTCCCGACGGCCCAGAAAGCCCCGTCTCCTCGGCCAGCTCCCGCGCCGCGGCCTGCGGCAGATCCTCCCCCGGCCTGATGAACCCCCCGGGCAGCGCCCACAGCCCCGCATGGGGTTGCTCGGCCCGCCGGATCAGCAGGACCCGCAACCCGCCCCCGCGAATGGTGAGCGCCACCACGTCGACCGTCACCGCGACCGCCGGATACGCCCGAGGGTCGTACCCGGCCAGGAACTCGGCTTCATCCATCACATGTCCTTCTCAGATTGAGACAATCTCAGTATGAGAATAACAAAGGACCGCTGTCAACGCCTTCGCGGCGATCCATCCTTGTTCGTCGTGCTCCGGTAGGCCCTGTCGTGCGGGACCCCGCCTCCGAGCAGGCT
Organism: Streptosporangium sp. NPDC002721; assembly: GCF_042888905.1. Taxonomy (NCBI): domain Bacteria; kingdom Bacillati; phylum Actinomycetota; class Actinomycetes; order Streptosporangiales; family Streptosporangiaceae; genus Streptosporangium; species Streptosporangium sp. NPDC002721. Next base: position 16,227 of record NZ_JBIAQI010000031.1, on the reverse strand, counting down.
TTTCCGACGACAGGGAACCAGCGGTTTGCCCATTCCTTGTAATGCGAACGTATTACGTTAAGATGTGTGGGGTATCGAACCATTCACTGGACCGAGCGATCCGAGGGGCACATCGCACGACACGCCGTCACGCCGGCCGAGGTGGAGCAGGTGGTGCTCACCCGCCCCCACTGGGAGGCGGCGGGCCGGGAGGGCAGCACGCTCGTCTACGGCGTGACGGATGCCGGGCGATACCTGCTCGTCGTCCTGGTGGAGAGTGTCACCGAATCGGGGGCCTGGTACGTGGCCACCGCACGAGACATGATCGCCAATGAGAAGCGGCTGTTCGCCCGGAAGGCGAGGTGATGACCATGACGCGAGACGGAATCGACGATCTGGCCGATTACTACGACGAGCACGACACGACGGCGGAGCTGGGGCGTGCGGTTCCGCGTGAGCCGACGCCCGCCGACGAGGTGATGATCGTCACCTCGCTGCGACTGCCGAAACCCGTGATGGACCAGGTCCGCGCGCGGGCACAGGAACGCGGGGTGAAGCCAACCGCGCTCATCAGGGAATGGGTGGAGGCGGCGCTCGCCGGGCAGGACGCCGTGGTCCCGATCAGTGTGATCATGGCGGCGGTCACCGAGTACCAGCACAGACGCGCCTCCTGACCCTTCCGGCCGTGGAGAACGGATGAGGGACCGGACCCGTGAGAACGGGGCCGGTCCCTCATCGTGCCTGCCGCGGGAGCAGGTGATCCTTGGGCCGAGCCGAGGGCTCGGGCCGGGGCGAACAGGGTCAGAAGGCCTCTTCGGGCAGTTCCATCAGGTCCTGGTCGGTGGCGTCGAGCGTGCGGCGCTCGGCGGCGACGCGGGGCAGGACGGTCTGGGCGAAGAACGAGGCCGCGGAGACCTTGCCGGCGTAGAAGGCCTGGTCGCTCCCCCCGGTGGCCGAGCCCAGCGCGGCCAGGGCCACCTCGGCCTGGCGCAGCAGCAGCCAGCCGATCACCACGTCGCCCAGGGCGAGCAGGAACCGGGTGGTGTTCAGGCCGACCTTGTAGACCTCCTGCGGGGTCTCCAGCGAGCCGATCGCCCAGCCCGCCATGGTGTCGGCCATGGCCTTGACCTCGTCGGCGGCCTCGCCCAGGAGCTTGCGCCCCTCCTTCAGTCGCCCGTTGCCCGCCTCGGAGGCGGCGAAGGCCTTCACGTCGGCGTACAGCGAGCCGAGGGCGGCCCCCTGGTTGCGCAGGATCTTGCGGAAGAACAGGTCCAGGCCCTGGATCGCGGTGGTGCCCTCGTAGAGGGAGTCGATCTTCGCGTCCCTGATGTACTGCTCGATCGGGTAGTCCTGCAGGTAGCCGGACCCGCCCAGGGTCTGCAGCGAGCGGGCCAGCAGCTCGTACGAGCGCTCGGAGCCGACGCCCTTGACCAGCGGCAGCAGCAGGTCGTTCATCGCCTCGGCGTGCTCGTCCCTGCGGCCCTCGTGCCCGGCGATCAGCACGTCGTCCTGGTAGGTGGCGGTGAGCATGACCAGGGCCCGCATGCCCTCGGCGTACGACTTCTGGAGCATCAGCTCCCGGCGCACGTCCGGGTGGTGGGTGATCGTCACGCGGGGGGCCGACTTGTCGGCCATCTGGGTGAGGTCGGAGCCCTGCACCCGCTGCCTGGCGTACTCGAGGGCGTTGAGGTAGCCGGTGGAGAGCGTGGCGATCGCCTTCGAGCCGACCATCATCCGGGCGTGCTCGATGATCATGAACATCTGCTTGATGCCCTCGTGCACCTCGCCGATCAGCGTGCCCACGGCCGGGTGCTCGCCGCCGAAGGTGACCTCGCAGGTCGTGGAGACCTTCAGGCCCATCTTCTTCTCGACGTTGGTGACGTACACGCCGTTGCGCTCGCCGAGCTCACCGGTCTCCAGGTCCACGTGGTACTTCGAGACCAGGAACATCGACAGGCCCTTGGTGCCGACGCCGTGCCCCTCGGGGCGGGCCAGCACCAGGTGGAAGATGTTCTCGGTCAGGTCGTGCTCGGCGCTGGTGATGAAGCGCTTCACGCCCTCGATGTGCCAGGTGCCGTCGTCCTGCTTGACGGCCTTCGCGCGGCCCGCGCCCACGTCGGAGCCGGCGTCCGGCTCGGTGAGCACCATGGTGGCGCCCCACTGCCTCTCGATGGCCAGCTCGGCGTAGCGCCGCTGGTCCTCGGTGCCGATCCCGTGCAGGATGTGGGCGAAGGCCGGGCCGCTGGAGTACATCCACACGGCGGGGTTGGAGCCCAGGACCAGCTCGGCCAGGGCCCAGTTCACGCTGTTCGGCAGGCCGGGCCCGCCCATCTCGGCGGGAAGGCCGAGGTTGGTCCAGCCCGCGTCGCGGTAGGCGGCGAAGGACTTCTTGAAGCCCTCCGGCATCCTCACCGTCGAGGTGGCGGGGTCGAACACCGGCGGGGTGCGGTCGCCCTCCTCGAAGGAGTCGGCGAGCACGCCCGTGGCAAGGCGGTTGACCTCCTCCAGGACGCTCCGCACGATGTCCTCGTCCAGGTCGGCGAAGAGGCCCGTGCCCAGGATCTCCCGGCGCCCGAAGACCTCGAAGAGGTTGAACTCCAGGTCACGGACGTTGCTCTTGTAGTGGCCCATGGGGTCTGCTCCTTGAAACCGGGGGTCCGGGACTTCCATACTCGCCAGTAACGTTACCTGTAATGCTACCCGCGAGTAACCCCTAAAAAACAACCCCTACCGGGACGTCTGTCACACGCCCTGGCGAGGTTGATCGACGGGCAGGGAAAGCTCTCCTAGGCTCGTCCCATGGACGAGCAGTGGCGGGCCGATCTCGGGAGGTGGGGCATCCCCGAGGAGATCGCGGCCAGGGCGCCGGTGAATCCCTGGGGCCACTCTCCGGCGCGGTTCGCCGAGCGCACCGACCTCGCCCTCGCGGCTCCCGAGGGGCCGACCCTGGCGCGGGTCGCCGAGGCCCTGCCGCCCGGCGGCAGCGTGCTGGACGTCGGCGCCGGGACCGGGGCGGCCTCCCTGCCGCTGGGCACGGACCTGGGGGAGCTGATCGCGGTGGACGTCTCCGACGCCATGCTCGCCGAGCTGGCCTCCCGGGCCGCGGCGCTCGGCGTCCCGGCCCGGACCGTCAACGGCCGCTGGCCCGACGTCGCGGCGCGGACACCGGTCGCGGACGTCGCCGTCTCCGCCCACGTCGTCTACGACGTGCCCGACCTCGCGGCGTTCCTCACCGAGCTCACCCGCCACGCCCGCTCCCGCGTCGTGCTGGAACTCACCGGCCGGCACCCGATGAGCTGGCTCAACCCCCTCTGGCAGCACTTCCACGGCATCACCCGCCCCGGCAGGCCCACGGCCCAGGACGTGATCGCCGTCGCCGAGGCGCTCGGCCACGAGGTCCGTCACGAGTGGCGCGTGGCCCCGCTGCCCCGCTTCACCCGGCTCGAAGACCTCGCCGAAAGCGCCTGCCGCAGGCTCTGCCTCGAACGGGAACGGGCCGACGAGGTCGTCGCGGCGGTGGTCGAGCTGGACATGTGGCCGGTGCCCCGCGACCGGTGGTTCACGCTCTGGTGGGAGCCGAGGTGAGGCTCGATCGCTTTCCCGGGCCCGGCGGGAATCAAGCGGGGCCGGGCCGCGTTCCATGGGCGGACCCTCAGAAGAGACGTCCCCGGACGAGACGCGCCGTACCCGGTAGGCAAAGACGACGCTCCTGAACGAGAAGGAGCTGTCATGGCCTGGGTCTTCATTCTGGTCGCCGGTCTGTTCGAAGTCGCGATGGCGTACTCGCTGAAGTTGAGCAACGGATTCTCCGCGCTGCTGCCGAGCGTCGGTTTCGTGGTCTTCAGCGTGCTCAGTTTCGGCCTGCTCGCCATGGGCCTGAAGACCCTGGAGGTCGGTACGGCCTACGCGGTCTGGACGGGCATCGGGGCCGTCGGCACCGCCGCGCTCGGCATCGTCGCCCTGGGCGAGGACGCGTCCGCACTCAAGATCGCCTCGATCCTGCTCATCATCGCGGGCGTCGTCGGGCTCAACCTCGCCGGAGGCGGCCACTGATCGCGCCCGGACACTTCCGCGGCGCGACCCTCGAACCCCGGCCCGCCGCACGAAACCGGTTTGACGGCTTTGGTGGTGTCGGGTTGGGTGGGAGCATGATTGACGTTCACTGCGTGACCTTCGACTGCGCCCGGCCGTACGAGCTGGCGACCTTCTGGCGCGACGCCACCGGCGGGGAGCTCCACCCCGACACGGAGAAGGACGACGACGAGGTCCTTCTCCAGGGCGGCCGGGTCGACCTGCTGTTCATCAGGGTCCCCGAGGGCAAGGCGGTCAAGAACCGGGTCCACCTGGACGTCACCGGTTCGGCGGGCACCACCCGTGACGAGGAGGTCGAGCGTCTCGCCGGACTCGGCGCCACGGTCTCCGAGGACCACCGCAACCCCGACGGCGGCTGGGTCACGATGCTCGACCCCGAGGGCAACGAGTTCTGCGTCTGCCGCGCCGAGTACGAGAGGGTCTAGCGTCTTCCGACGGTCTCGGCCCGGTCCCGCCGAAAGGCTCGGCCGGGCCGCGAGATTCAGGACCGTGAGGTTCAGCGGGGTTCAGCGGCCACCGGGCAGCGAGGTCTGGCCGCGTCCCTTGAGGGTCATGGCCACGAACGCCGTGATCAGATAGATCGCGAGACCCCCCTGGAGCGCGTCCAGGGCCGCCCCGAAGACGCCCTCGCGGTCGAGGACGAGCTGCACGGGATAGAGGAGGATGGCGGAGCCGAGCGCGGGATAGAGGGAGAACCTCCAGGGGTGGCGCAGCGCCCAGAGCCGGGCCTCCCTGGTCACCCGGTCCCCGACGGTGGGCCTGCTGATCGAGCCGATCGCCGCGATGAGCGAGAACAGGCCGATACCGATCGCCATCGCCCACGGCAGGTCCCCGCCGTCGGCGAACACGCTCAGCACGAAGCCGGTGGTCGCCGCCGCGCCGCCGACCACGGCCGCGGTCTTCCAGGGAGCGCCGCGCAGCGCCGCTCCGGCGATGGACATCTCGTCACTTCGAGTCAGTTCGTCTTTCATGCCACCAGGGTGCCTCCCGCACCCCCTTGCCCACATCGGGGAGCAACCCTGACTGTCCCCGGAGGCGCCGCATCGGGGACGCCGCCCGCCGGGAGCCCTCCGGGACTCCGGGGCCTTCCCGGGTGAGAGCACGGCCTAGGCTGGCCCGCATGGACGGATCACCGGCGCGCCTGGTTCGGGAGTTCCACGAGAAGATCGGGCTCCCCCTCTCCGACGCCCCCGGCCTGCCTCCCGAGGAGCTGGCCCGCCTGCGGCAGAGGTTCCTCGACGAGGAGGTGGCCGAGGTGGCGCAGGCCGCCGAGGCGGGCGACCTGGCCGCCGTGGCGCACGAGCTGGCCGACGTGGTCTACGTCGCGTACGGCACCGCCCTGACGTACGGGATCGACCTGGACCGGGTGCTCGCCGAGGTGCACAGGGCCAACATGACGAAGTCCGGCACCGAGAACGGCAAGGCCGCCAAGGGGCCGGGGTTCACGCCCGCCGACGTGGCCGGGGTGCTCGCAGGAGACTAGCGCTTCTCCTCCCGGGGCCAAGCCCGCCAAAGGCGCCGGTCATTCGGCCGTGGCGTACGGGGCGATCTCCACCAGGTTGTCGTGATAGACGGCGCCCCGGCCCATGTCGGCGTCGCGGGCGGCCACCACGGCGTTCGCCGTCGCGCCCCCCGGGCTGAGCTTGCGCCAGTGCCCCTTGGTGGACGCGACCACGCCGGGCCGTACCCTCTCGCTGATCTCCACCACGGCCTCGAACTCGCCGTCGTCGTTGAACACCCGGGCCCGCTGCCCCTCGCCCAGCCCCCTGCGCGAGGCGTCCTCGGGGTTGACCAGGATCCGCGGGCCCTTCGAGCGCTTCAGCAGCTCGGGGTTGTTGCCGAAGGTGGTGTTGAGGAAGGTGTGGGAGGCGGGCGTGATGAGCGCCAGCGGGTACGGCCCCGGCGCGGCCGAGGCCGTGTGCGACGGGACGTAGGCCGGTCCCGGCCCGAACTCCATCCGGCCCGAGGGCGTCGGGAAGCCGTCGGTGAACGGCACGAACGGCCGGGGGACGCTGAGCCGGACCCAGCCCTCCTTGCGCAGCCGGTCGAGCGTGATCCCCTCCAGGGACGGGTGCCCCGAGGTGAGCAGCTGCTCGGCCAGCTCGAGGTCGGAGTCGTACAGGGACGGCTCGGTGAGCCCCATGTGCCGCGCCAGGCGGCGGAACGTCTCGGTGGTGGACAGGCACTCGCCCGGCGGCTCGACGGCCGGTTCGTTCCACATCAGATACATGTGCCCGTAGCCCGCGTGCAGGTCGGCGTGCTCGATCTGCATGGTGGCGGGCAGGACGATGTCGGCGTAGTCGACGGTGTCGGTGGGGAACTGCTCCATCACGACGGTGAACAGGTCCTCGCGCAGCAGCCTCTCGCGGACCCGGTTCTGGCCGGAGGTGGAGCCCATCGGGTTGGCGGCGTACACCCACAGGCACTTGACCGAATCGTCCAGCTCGTCGGCCAGCCGGGTCATGGTGAGCGTGCGGACAGGGCCGGGGAGCAGGTCGTCGCGGGTGTCGATGTTCAGGTGGACGTGCCCGCTGGTGGAGTACACGATCCCGCCGCCCGGGTGGCGCCAGTCGCCGGTCACGCCGGGGATGGAGGCGATCGTCCGCATCGCGGTGCCGCCGCCCGCGTGCCGCTGCACGCCCATGGTGGCCCGGATGCCGGTGGGCCGGGTGTGCGCCAGGCGCTTCCCCAGGGCCCGGATGTCGGCCTCGGGCAGCCCGGTGATCTCCGCCACGCGCGCCGGGGGATGGCGCAGAATCTCCTCGCGGAGGTTCTCCCAGCCGCTCGTGTGGTTCTCCAAGTAGTCGCGGTCCTCGGCGCTCTCGGCCAGGACGACGTTCATCAGGCCCAGGGCGAGGGCCGCGTCGGTGCCCGGCCGGATCGGCAGGTGCTCGTCGGCCTGCTCGGCGGTGCGGGTGCGGATCGGGTCGATCGCCACCACGTGCGCCCCGGCCGCGCGGGCGTCCTGGACGAACTTCCACAGGTGGTGCCCGCTCGTCAGCGTGTTCGTCCCCCACAGCAGGATGAGCCTGGACAGGGCGAACGTCTCGGGGTCCATGCCGCCGGGCGTGCCGTAGACCTGCCGCAGCCCGGCGTTCCCGGCCGAGGAGCAGATGTTCAGGAAGTGCCTCGACGCCCCCAGGACGTTCCAGAACCGCCTCCCGGCGATCCCCTCCGACCCCTGGACGTATCCCAGGGTCCCGGTGCCCAGGTAGGGCCAGATCGCCTCGCCGCCGTGCTCGTCGACGATGCCGCGCAACCGTACGGAGATCTCCTCCAGGGCCTCGTCCCAGCTGATCCGCTCGAACCGCCCGGACCCCTTGGGGCCGACCCGCCGCATCGGGTGCAGGATGCGGTCGGCCGCCCGGGTGTGCTCCAGGTAGCGGTTGACCTTCACGCAGAGAGCGCCTCTGGTGTACGGATGATCCGGGTTGCCACGCATCTTGACGGCGTTGCCGTCCTGGACGGTCACCACCCAGGAGCAGGTGTCGGGGCAGTCCAGCGGGCACGCCCCCAGCACTCGCAATTCGCCTGACGACATGCACCGACTGTAGCCGCGCCCCCCGACCGGAACGCACGCGCGTTCCCCTTCCCGCGACCCCCGTGGTACGAGGCGGGAGGGCCGGGCGGGCGCGTCACCTGAGAAGGGCGCCGTGCCCGTGGTCGTGACCGGCCTCCAGGCCGCCCGCGCCGGTACCCGGCCCGCCGGGGGCGACGACCCCCTTACCCGGTCCTTCCCGGCTCTCCGGAGCACGGCGGGCGGCGGGCCCCTCGGGGACGACGCCGGGACGGCCGGGGAGGTCTCGGGCGTACGCGTAGACGAACGCCGCCGTCGCGATCGCGCCGGCGTTCACCTCCAGTGCCCTGTCGTTGATGTTGGCGATGGTGTCGCACGCCTGGTGGTAGCACTTGTCGTACGCCACCCCGGCCGTGCCGCCGAACCTCTCGGCCTCCTCGGCGGTCTTGAGGCGCTCGGCGCCGGTGAACAGCCCGCCCGAGGGGATGCCGACCGCGATGAAGGGGCCGTAGTCGGAGCGCCCGCTGAACTCGGCGTCCTGGTACGGCTCGCCCACCGCCGCGAAGTACGCCTGGAAGAGCTTCTCGATCTGGCCCGATCCCGGGGGCGGGGTCGCTCCGGCGACCGGGCCGGAGGAGTCGCCGTCGTAGATCCCGAAGACGTAGTTCGGTGAGGCGATCATGTCGAAGTTCAGGTAGAGCTTGATCTTCGCCCGCTCCGCCCGGGGCAGGGCCGCCACGTAGTGCTTCGACCCGAGCAGGCCCAGCTCCTCGGCACCCCAGAAGGCGAAGCGCAGCCGGTTCTCCGTCCGCAGCGACTTCGCCGCCAGCGCCGTCTCCAGGATGCCCGCGGTGCCCGAGCCGTTGTCGTTGATGCCGGGGCCCATCATGACGCTGTCCAGATGGGCGCCGAGCATGACGATCCTGTCCGGGTCACCCCAGGGGCTGTCGGCGATGAGGTTGCGCGTCCTGCGGTCGGGGGCGCTCTCCGCGTCCACGCCGAGCGTCGCGCTCGTCCCCGGCGCCGCCAGCTCCTCGCCGGTCGCGAAGGTGGCGCCGACGACCGGGATGCGCACGGCGGAGGTGTTGACCGAGCCGCCGAACAGGCCCCGGCGGTCGGCGGGCCCCTCGCCCGCCTGGCCCTCGTTGAAGATGATCACCCCGGACGCGCCGGCGGCCTGGGCCTGTTCCACCTTGGCCTGGAAACTGCAGGTGCCGCGCTGGACCAGCGCGATGTTGCCCCGGACGAACCCGGAGAAGTCGCTCGCCTCGCATCCCGAGGTGGATTCCTCCGTCCTCACCGGCGGCAGGACCAGGTCGACCCCCTGCACCGGAGCCGTCACGTTCCCCGAGCCGGAGTACGTCATGGTCCTGAAGTCGGTGCCGGGCACGTACGCCCTGGCGGCGGGCCGGATCCGTTTCAGTACGGGGGCCGCGACCTCGCGGAAGAAGGAGATCTTGAACTCCTGCGAGGTGACCCGATATCCGGCGGCACGAAGCTTGTCCGCGACGTAGGCGAACGAGGCGTCGTAGCCCGGAGTGACCGCCGCCCGGTTGTCGCCGTTGGCGTCGGCGACCTCCTGGAGCTTCCTCAGGTGCCCTTTGAGCGCCGCGAGCCTGACCGAAGCCCCGAACGCCTCCGCGCCCGGCGGAAGGGGGTCCCCGGCCGGTGCCCCGAAGCCGGGTCCCCCGGGAGCGGACGCCGCGCCGGAGCCACCGTTTCCCGAGACGGACGCCACGCCGACCCGTCCGAAGTTCTCGTTTTCCGAGACGGACACCACACCGACCCGTCCGGAGTCGATGCCCCCGGGACCGGGCGCCGCGCCGGCCGGGACGGCGGGCACGGTGGAGACGGTGGCCAGAGACACGACCGAGACCATGGTGATCGCGGCCAGCGTCTTCCTCGGAGCGAAGGAAGGGGCTTCCCGGCCCTCGGACGCGGCTCGACGGGACGCGGACGGGTGACGGAACATGATGGTCAGTTTTTCAGGCCGTCACCCATCGAATTGATTGTTCCCGCAGGTAGAACGGTCAATTCTCCATCTCGGACAGGTACGCTATGTTCGCCCGGTCCTCCTCGTCGAGGCTGGGGCTCCCCGCGAACCAGGCGTCCAGGATCTCCCCGAGCAGCGGGGCGGAGGTCAACCGGAGGCTGATCGCCAGCACGTTGGCGTCGTTCCAGCGACGCGCCCCGTCCGCCGTGGCCGCGTCCGCGCACAGCGCCGCCCGGACGCCGGGCACCTTGTTCGCCGCGATCGACGCGCCCGTCCCGGTCCAGCAGCACACGACCGCCTGGTCGGCGGCCCCCGAGGCCACGTCCCCGGCGGCACGCGCGCAACACCACGCCCAGTCGGCCCGCTCGCCGGCCGCCTCCTCGGCCAGGGCCCCGCGCGGTATCACCGTGTGACCTCTTTTTTCGATTGCGGAGACCAGGATGGAGGCAACACCATCGAGACTGTCGGAGGCCACTGAGATGCGCATGACTCTGATTGTGGCCACTCAGGGAGAAGATCGGTGACGCACCTGTAATGCGGAGCGTGCAGAATCGCAGGCGGTGACGAAAATCGGGGAACTGGACGAAGAGGCGTCCGTCGACGGCACAGGGCCGGCGACGGATGACGATCTCGCCGTGCACGTCGTCGAGCCGCTGCTGCCGCAGCGGATCCGCCGCCCCTCCGACCTGCTGCGCTTCCTGGCGACCCTGTTCGTGCTCGCGGCCGTGATCATGCTCGCGTTCGTGGCGAAGAAGACCCTCAACGGCCTGGAGGGCGACGTCGCCGACGGCACCAGCCGGGCGCCGTTCCTGCTCAGCGGCCTGGCCGGGGTGCTGAGCGCGTCGGCCATGCTCGGCGTGCCCGTCGCCTTCGCCATCGAGCGGGTGCTCCACCGCGACGGCCTGCGGGTGGCCGAGGGGCTCTTCGCGGCCATCGCCGCGATGGTGTTCTCCTTCGTGCTCGGCGAATGGATCCTCAAGGCCGGGCCCGAGGACCTGCAGGTCCTGCTGACCGGCGGGCGGGCCGGGGTCGAGCCGATCAACACCCTGCTCACCCCGATCATCGCCTACGTCACCGCGGTGCGGATATCCCGCCGTCCCACCTGGCGGGCGGCCCTGTGGAGCGCGGTCGCGCTCAACGCCGTCGCCCTGTTCGCCGGGCTCGCCGCCACCATCCTCGGCATCGTCGTCTCCATCCTGGTCGGCCTGGCCATCGGCTACGCCACCCTGTACGGCGTGGGCAGCCCCAACACCCGCCCCCCGGGCAGCACGGTCGTCGCGGCGCTCCGCAAGCTGGGCTTCGTCCCCGTCAGGGCCCGCAGGCTCGACGACGACTACCAGAGCAGCCGCCGCTACGCCGTCGACCTCAAGGACGGCAGCCGCCTCGACGTCGTCGTCCTCGACCGCGACCGCCAGGTCGCCGGGGTCCTCTACCGCCTCTGGCGGCGCATCCGCCTCAACTCCGAGACCCGCCGCAAGGCCATCCGCTCCCTCCGCGCCGAGCTGGAGCGCGAGGCCCTGATGGCCTACGCCGCGCAGGCGGCCGGGGCGAGCACCCCCAGGCTCGTCGGCACCAGCGAGATCGGCAGCGAGGCCGCGCTGCTCGCCTACGAGCACACCCCCACCCGGGCGCTCGACAGCATCCCCGACAAGGAGATCGACGACAACCTGCTCGCCCAGATCTGGGAGCAGGTCCTGCTGCTGCAGGTCCAGCGGCTCGCCCACCGGCGGCTGACCGGCGACAGCATCCACGTCGACGCCGAGGGCCGGGTCATCCTCACGGACGCCCGCAGCGGTGAGATCGCCGCCGGCGACCTGCTGCTCCGCCTCGACATCGCCCAGCTGCTCACCTACCTCAGCCTGCGCGTCGGCGCCGAGCGGGCGGTCGCCGCCGCCGCGGCCGTGGCCGGGTCCGGCGTGCTCGCCGACGCGCTGCCCCTGCTCCAGCGGATCGCGCTGACCAGGGAGACCAGGGCCGCGCTCACCAAGAACAAGGAGCTGCTCACCGAGATCCGCGACCGGATCGTCGAGCTCAAGCCGAGGACCGAGGCCGAGGAGGTGCGCCTCGAGCGCTTCCGCCCCCGGACCCTGATCACCATCATCGGCACCGCGTTCGCCGCGTACTTCCTGGTCTACTACATGACCCAGATCAACCTCAACATGATCACGTCGGCCAAATGGGGCTGGACCGGGGTGGCGCTGGCCGCCGCGATGCTGAGCTACGTCGCCGCCGCCCTCATGCTGATGGGCTTCGTGCCGGAGAAGCTGCCCCTGGGCCGTACGGTGCTCGCCCAGTTCGCCGGGTCGTTCGTCAAGCTTGTCGCGCCCGCCGCGGTGAGCGGGGTCGCGGTCAATACCCGTTACCTGCAGAAACGCGGCATCCCCCCGGGGCAGGCGGTGGCCAGCGTGGGCGCCTCCCAGCTCATCGGGCTGGCCTTCCACATCGCCCTGCTGCTGCTGTTCGCCTACATCACCGGTTCCAACACCGCCTCGTCGTTCACCCCGTCGCGCACCCTCGTGATCACTCTGCTCGCGGTGGCCGTGCTGATCCTGGTCGTCGTGAGCGTGCCGCGCCTGCGCCGCACGATCACCAAGCGGCTCCGCTCGTTGTTCTCCGGCGTCATCCCGCGCCTGCTCGACATCCTCCAGTCACCCCGGAAGATCGTCGAGGGCTTCGGCGGCACCCTGCTGCTCACCGTGTTCTTCGTGGTCTGCCTGGACGCCTGCGTCCGCGCCTTCGGCGGCTCCATCAACTTCGCCGCCGTCGCCATCGTCTTCCTCGCGGGCAACGCCATCGGCTCGGCCGCCCCGACCCCCGGCGGGCTCGGCGCCGTCGAGTTCTCCCTCACGGCCGGCCTGACCCTGGCGGGCGTGCCGAGCGAGGTGGCGGCCTCGGCCGTGCTGCTGTTCCGGCTGCTGACCTTCTGGCTGCCGGTGCTGCCTGGCTGGGCCTCGTTCACGTACCTGCAGAGACACGAGGCGCTCTAGCCCCTGCCGAAAGCAGAGGCCGCCGATCACCTGGACCAGCGGCCTCCGTACGCTAAAGGGGAGGTCAGGTCTCGCTGGACCTGGCCCAGATGTTGATGCCCGCGTCGACCGCGTCCTTGTCGATCGCCTCCAGCTCCCCGGTGTCGAACGAGAGGTTCTCCACCGCCGCGAGGCTGTTCTCCAGCTGCCCGACGCTGCTCGCGCCGATCAGCACCGAGGTGACGCGCCGGTCGCGCAGCGCCCACGCCAGCGCCATCTGCGCCAGCGACTGGCCGCGCCGGCTCGCGATCTCGTTCAGGGTGCGGATGTGCTTCATCGCCTCGTCGGTGAGCATGTCCGGGGTGAGGAAGCGCCCCTGCGAGGCCCGCGACCCCTCGGGGATCCCGTTCAGGTAGCGGTCGGTCAGCATGCCCTGCGCCAGCGGCGAGAACGCGATGCAGCCGACGCCCTCCTCCTCCAGGACGTCGAGCAGCCCGCCCTCGATCCACCGGTTCATCATCGAGTACGAGGGCTGGTGGATCAGCAGCGGCGTGCCCATCTCCCGCAGGATCCGCGCGGCCTCCTTGGTGTGCTCGGGCGAGTAGGAGGAGATGCCCGCGTACAGCGCCTTGCCCGACCGGACCGCGTGGTCCAGCGCGCCCATCGTCTCCTCAAGAGGGGTGTCCGGGTCGAACCGGTGGCTGTAGAAGATGTCGACGTAGTCGATCCCCATCCGCTCCAGCGACCGGTCCAGGCTGGAGAGCAGGTACTTGCGCGACCCCCACTCGCCGTACGGGCCCGGCCACATGTCGTAGCCCGCCTTGGTGGAGATGACCAGCTCGTCCCGGTAGGGCGCGAAGTCCTGGCGGAAGTGCCGCCCGAAGTTGGTCTCCGCGGTCCCGGGCGGCGGGCCGTAGTTGTTGGCCAGGTCGAAGTGCGTCACCCCCAGGTCGAAGGCCCTCCGCAGGATGTCCCGCTGGACATCGAAGGGCTTGTCGTCGCCGAAGTTGTGCCAGAGCCCCAGGGAGACGGCGGGCAGCTTGAGCCCGCTCTTGCCGACCCTGTTGTACGGCTGGCGATCGTCGTACCTGTCGTTCGCCGCGATATATGTCACTGCGTCACCTTCGTCGTGTCGAGAATCCAGGAGAGGGTGAAGGCCTCCTCGCGCCAGGAGTCGTACCTGCCGCTACGGCCACCGTGCCCGGCGCCCATCTCCGTCTTGAGCAGGAAGGGCCCGCCGCTCGCGACGTCGCGAAGCTTCGCGACCCACTTGGCGGGCTCGTGGTAGAAGACCCTCGTGTCGTTGAGGCTCGTGATCGCCAGGATCGGCGGATAGACCCGGCCGTCGACGTTCTCGTAGGGCGTGTACGACTTCATGTACGCGTACACCTCGGGATCGTGCAGCGGGTCGCCCCACTCGTCCCATTCGATCACGGTCAGCGGCAGCGACGGGTCAAGGATCGTGTTCAGCGCGTCCACGAACGGCACCTCCGCGACCACGCCCGCGAAGGTCTCCGGCGCGAGGTTGGCGACGGCGCCCATCAGCAGCCCGCCCGCGGACCCGCCCCTGGCGACGATCGCGCTCGACCAGCCCGCCGCGGAGAGGTGCTCGGCGGCGGCCACGAAGTCGGTGAAGGTGTTCTTCTTCTGCTGGAACTTGCCGTTCTCGTACCAGCGGCGGCCCATCTCACCGCCGCCCCTGACGTGCGCGACGGCGAACACGAAGCCCCGGTCGAGCAGGCTGAGCCTCGCGACGGAGAACGAGGGGTCGATCGAGATCTCGTAGCTTCCGTAGCCGTACAGCACGGTGGGGGCGGGCCGCTCCGTACCCTTCTTCACCACGATCGAGATCGGCACGCGGGTGCCGTCCGAGGCGGTCGCCCACTCGCGGAACTGCTCGTAGTCGGCCGGGTCGTACCCGCCCAGCACCACCTTCTGCTTCAGCAGGACCAGCTCGCCCGCGCCGAGGTCGTAGTCGTAGACCGACGGCGGGGTGACCATGCTGGTGTAGCCGAGCCGCAGCCGCCCCGTGACGAACTCCGGGTTGCCCGACGGCGCCACGTCGTAGATCGGCTCGGGGAAGGGGATCTCGTACGCCTCCCCGTCGCGGGGCAGGATGCGGATGCCGGTGAGGCCGTCCCTGCGGAAGTGCACGACGGTGTGGCCCTCGAAGGCGTCGACGTCGAGCAGCCGGGTGTCGGCGCGGTGCTCGATGAGTGGCGTCCAGCTGCCGGGGTCGTCGAGGGGCGCGGTGGCCAGCTCGAAGTTCTCCGCGTTCCGGTTGTGCAGGACCAGGAAGCGGTCGCCCGCGTGGTCGACGCCGTACTCGACACCGGTCTCCCGGGGCCTGACGACCCGGAACTCGCCGGTGGGGTCGCCGGCCTCCAGGATGCGCACCTCGCTGGTGATCTTGCTTCCGGCTGAGAGGACCAGGTAGCGCTCGCTGCGGCTGAGCCCGATGCCGACCCAGAACCGCTCGTCGGACTCCTCGTGGACGAGCGCGTCGTCCTCGGCCGGGCTCCCGATCGTGTGCCGGTGGACCTGGTTGGGCCGCCAGGCGTCGTCGACCGTCGTGTAGAAGAACGCGGTGCCGTCGGCGGACCAGGCGCCACCGTAGAAGATGCCGGGGATCTCGTCGGGGAGGGTCTCACCGGTGGTGAGGTTCTTCACCTTCAGGGTGAAACGCTCGTCGCCGGTGAAGTTGGTGGAGTAGGCCAGCAGGGTGCCGTCGGGGCTGACCGAGCTGGTGCCGATCGAGAAGAAGTCGGAGTCGCCGGCGAGCTCGTTGCCGTCGAGCAGGATCTCCTCGCCGGGAAGCGACTCCCCGGCCTTCAGCTCGGGCGGCGTCTCGCCGTCCGCGGCCACCCGGCACTGGATGCCGTACTGCTTGCCCTCCTCCGTCCGCGAGTAGTACCACCAGCCGCCCTTGCGGGTGGGGACCGAGAGGTCGGTCTCCAGGGTGCGTCCCTTGATCTCCTGGAAGAGCGTCTCCTGCAGGGGCTTGAGGTGGGCGGTCGCCTCCTGTGTGTAGGCGTTCTCCGCCTCCAGGTAGGCGACCACCTCCGGGTCGTCCTTGACCGTCAGCCACGCGTAGTCATCGACCACGGTGTCCCCGTGGTGCACGCGCTCGCTGGGAACCTTCTTCGCCGTCGGCGGCGTCTGGCTGCTCACTCGGCCGAGTCTATGTTTCCGCCGGTGCCTGTTCGGATCCACCCGCCCGGCCTCCTCGGCCGGTCCGGTCGGCGTCGGCTCGGTCGCCCGTTCAGCTCGGCAGGCCCGTTCAGCTCGGTTCGCCCTCCGGTTCGTCTCCCGGTCGCGCGGGGTTAGCCGTTCCGTCTCGAGCGGTCTTCGGGGGCTGCTAATCTTTTGATGTCGGCGAGGTCCGGCGCAAACCACTCCAATCACTCCGGTGACTTCCGTATGGCTTGTGTCGTGTTTGCCGACAATCCCTTTGAACCCAACGGTTCCGAAGATCGGTTCGCAGAGCCGCTCAGAGGCTGGTAAGTTTGAGGGGTTGCTCTGGAAACGGAGCCGCCCGAATTCCAGCAGGACCAGCCAGATCGAATCAACCGGATCAAAACAAGCCGGTTTGACACGAAAAAGCGGGCCTGAAAGAATAAGGGCACAACGAAAGAACAGAATAAAACAAAACGAACGCCCCGGAGTTCGGGCCTGGCTGA
>NZ_JBIAQI010000030.1:0-120029 GCF_042888905.1 Streptosporangium sp. NPDC002721 | reverse complement strand
GAAAGCTACCTCGCGGGCCTTCATCTACGCGGAGCCATCGTGTGGCTCCGAAGCCTTCAACCCATCTAAAGATCCGAAGTCCGTACAGGCCCTAGGGCCTGTACGAGGCTGGGATCAGCGGGATCCGCCCGCGCGGCGGTTCGCGGTCCCGGCTCGTGCGAGGTTGGGATCAGCGGGATCCGCCCGCGCGGCGGTTCGCCGTCCCGGCTCGTGTCAAGGTCCGGCCGTCGGCCGCCCGCGCACCCGCCCTGCCGCGGTGGCCGCCGACAAGGCTTACCCCTCCCGGTCCGGCGGGGGAGCCGGGGCAGGCGGGGAAGCCGCAGGCTCAGCGTCCGAGGAGTATCAGGCGCAGCTGCCTGCCGAACCGTCCGCGCCGGAACGTCGCGCGCTCGTTGACCCGGGGAAAGGGCTCGGCCGGGACGGGGACCGCGAGGAACTCGCACAGGGGCGCCCATCCCTCCCGGATGTCGAAGACCAGCAGCCGGTCGGGCGGGATCGCGGCCCGCACCTCGGCGACGTGCCGTTCGAAGACCTCGACGGCGTACGCGCGGTCGCCGACGCGGCCGTCGAAGACACGGTCGACGACGGTCGCCCTCGCCATGCGCGGGTAGAGGGCGAAGTCCGGGACCCGGCGGGCCACCAGCCACCTGATCACCCGGCGGTGCGGTGGCGGCGCCCCCTTCGCGAGGAAGCCCGCGAAGACGGTGGTGCTGACACTGTCGTACCACCGTTGCGGGTCGCGGACGGTGAGGATGACCTTCGCGTCGGGATGGTGCCCGGCCAGTTCCCGCCAGTAGGCGGCGGCGGGCCAGTCCAGCGTCGACCGGAAGCCGGTGAACACCTCGTCCCAGTCGGGGGCGCGGCCCTCCCCGATGTCGAGCCACTGGCGGATCCGGTGCGGCTCCTCGATGACGACGGACATGTGGTAGCAGGGGCCCTGGCCCAGCAGTTCCAGCGCCGCCTTCAGCGCCGTCGTGCCCGTCCGGCCGAAGCCCGCGCCGATCACCTTCACGTCGTGCTCCCCTCGGTGTCCCGGTGGTACGTCGATGGTCGCTCCCCGGAGCCCGGACGGCCTTCCTGCGGTCGTCCCCGTCCCGGGCGGGAGCTCTGATGATTCTCTGATCTGCGCTGTCTAGCTTCGTGGTGAGCGACATACCGGTTATACGACGGCACACCGCTTCGGGCGAGTCCGGAAACCCGCCGCAGGGGCCCGGAAACGCCTCGGAGGAGGCCGGGGAAAGACCCCGAAGAGATCCGGAACCGCGAAGACGCCGACCCGCGTGAAACCAGAGGAGCCGACCATGAGTGGTCCCGCCGAGCCGCCGTTCCCGCACCCCCTTCTCGAAGCGCTGCGGAGCTCGCCCGGGGACCCGGCCTTCGAGCATGGGGACAGGATCGTCTCGCGGGGTGAGCTGCTGGAGACGATCGGGCGGCTGGCGGAGGCGATGCGCGACGCCGGTCTGGGCCCCGGCCGGGCCGTCGCCGTCCGCACGGCCGTCTCCCCGGAGGCGTTCGCCGCCCACATGGCCGCCCACGCGCTGGGCTGCCGGGTCGTGGGCGTCCGGCCCGGCTACCCGGCCGGGCAGCTCGCCCACGTGCTCGGGGCGGGGATCGACGCCCTCCTCGTCGACCGGTCCACCGTGACGCCGGAGCTGCTCCGGGCCGCCGGGCCCGTCACGCTGCTCTCGCTCGGTCCGTGTCCTCCGGCGCCGACGCCGATGATCGACCTGCTCGCCCACACCGGCGAGGGGCGGCCCCTCGTCGTCGCGGCCCGTCCGGACGACGTGGCCGCCCTGACCTTCACCAGCGGCAGCACCGGCCGCCCCAAGGGCTGCGCGATCACCTACCGCGCGCTCGGCGAGCACTGGTCGTGGCAGCCCCGCCTGTGGTCCCCGGTCGCGGACGAGCTCGCCGCCGGCTTCGGGCGCTACATGCTGTTCGGCACCCTGGCCAGCATGGTGGTCATCGAATTCCTGGGACTGTGCCTGCTGGGCGGCGGCACCGCGGTGATCCCCGAGGACGACGGGCGGCCCCTGTTCCCGTACGCGATCGAACGTCACCGGATCACCGGCTCCATCGTGACCGTGCCGAGGCTGTGCCGGATGCTCGACCTGCTCAGGGACGAGCCGGTCGACGTCGGCTGCCTGCGCGCGCTGATGGTCTCCGGGTCGCCGATCGGCCCGGGGCGCCTGGCGGAGGCGGTGGACCGGCTCGGCCCCGTGGTCTACCAGGGGTACGGGCAGACGGAGGCGGGCCTGATCTCGGTGCTCACCCCCGGGGACATCGCCGGGGGCCCGGACCACGTCCTGTCCTCGGTGGGGCGGCCGATCCCGAACGTCGAGGTCAGCGTGCTCGACGAGGAGGGCCGCGAGGTGGCCGAGGGGGACACCGGTGAGATCCACGTGCGCAGCCCGTACCTGATGTCGGGCTACTGGGGCGATCCGGAGGAGACCCGCGAGACCCTGCGGGACGGCCTGCTGTGCACCCGCGACCTCGGCCGCCTGGACGAGAAGGGCTTCCTGCACCTCGTCGGCCGCACCCGCGACGTGATCATGGTCAACGCGATGGTGGTGTACGCGGGAGCCGTCGAGCGGGTGCTGAGCGGCCATCCCGACATCGCCGAGGCGTACGTGACCGGGGCCCCGGACGAGCTGACGGGAGAGGCCGTCCACGCGTTCGTCGTGCCGGCCGAGGGCGCGGTACCGGACCACGAGGAGCTGGCCGCGCTGGTGGGCGTCGAGCTCGGCGAGGGCAGCGTCCCCTGGACGATCACGACGCTGCCCTCCGTCCCGGTCGCCGCGAGCGGCAAGCCCGACAAGCGCGCGCTGCTGGAACTGCTCGACCCGCGGGTTCTCTGATCGTTCTCTGAGAATTCCCCGCCAACACTGGGGACGTCCGTTCGACCAGATCGCTGTGACGGAGGTGTCCGTGCCGAACAACGCCCTGGACTACGTGGTGATCGGTGCCGGCCCTGCGGGGCTGCAACTGGGGTACTTCCTCGAAAAGGCGGGGCGGGACTACCTGATCCTGGAGGCGGGCCCCGCGCCGGGCACGTTCTTCCGAACCTTCCCGCGCCACCGGCAGCTCATCTCGATCAACAAGAGGCACACCGGGTCGGAGGACCCGGAGCTCAACCTGCGGATGGACTGGAACTCGCTGCTGTCGGACGACCCCGGCCTGCTGTTCACCCGCTACAGCGACCGCTACTTCCCCGAGGCCGACGACATGGTCCGCTACCTCGCCGACTTCGCCGCGGCCTGCGGCCTGCGCGTCACCTACGACGCCCGCGTCTCCCGGGTCACCCGCGACCCCGGCACGGGCCACTTCCTGGTGACCGACGAGCGCGGGCGGACCCACGAGGCCAGGCGGCTGGTCGTCGCGACCGGGGTCAGCCGGCCCAACGTCCCGCCGATACCGGGCATCGAGACGGCCGAACCCTACGGCACCTTCACCACCGACCCGTCCGGATTCGTGAACCAGCGGGTGCTCGTCATCGGCAAGGGCAACTCGGCGTTCGAGACGGCCGACAGCCTGGTCGAGACGGCCGCGGTGATCCACGTCGCCGGGCCGAACTCCCTCCGGCTGGCCTGGCGCACCCACTTCGTCGGGCACCTGCGCGCGGTCAACAACAACTTCCTCGACACCTACCAGCTCAAGTCCCAGAACGCGGTGCTGGACGGCGACGTCAGGCGGATCGAGCGCCAGGCCGACGGCTCGTACCTGGTGACGGTGAGCTTCGTCCGCGCCGACGAGGTCACCAAGGACATCCCGTACGACAGGGTCGTCGTCTGCACCGGCTTCCGGATCGACGCCTCGATCTTCTCCGACGAGTGCCGTCCGGAGCTGACGATCCGCGACAGGTTCCCCGCGCTCACCCCCGCCTACGAGTCGGTCAACGTGCCCGATCTCTACTTCGCCGGGACCGTGACGCAGTCCCGCGACTTCAAGCGCGGCACCAGCGGGTTCATCCACGGCTTCCGGTACGGCACCCGGGCGCTGCACCGCCTCCTGGAGAGCAGGTACCACGGCGCCGGGTGGCCCGGCCGCGAGCTCCCGGCCGACCCGGAGGCGCTCGCGGCGGCGGTGCTCGAACGCGTCAACCGCAGTTCGGCGCTGTGGCAGCAGTTCGGGCTGCTGGGCGACGTCATCGTCCTCGACGGCCACGGCGGGGCGCGCTACCTGGAGGAGCTGCCGGTCGACCTGGAGGGCCCGCCGATCGGCGACGGCGGCCACTTCACGATCACGCTGGAGTACGGGCCCGAGCACGACCAGATCGACCCCTTCGACATCGGGGTGGGCCGGATCCGGCAGAACGACGCCGAGCGCGCCGCCGAGGGCCACTACCTGCACCCGGTGGTGCGGCACCACCGGCCCGGCGCGCCGCCGGCCGTCCACCACGTCACCGAGAACCTGGAGAACGAGTGGACCTCCCCGGAGACCCACGTCGAACCGCTCCGTGCCTTCTTCGCCCGCCAGGCCGCCTCGATCCCGGCGTGATGGACGCGAGGACGCCGTACGCGGAGGGCGAGCGCTCCCCGCACGTGACGGACGCGAGAACACGTGCGGCCCCGGAGGTCCCGGAGGCCCTGGCGGTTCCGAAGGCTTTGGCGCTTCCGGAGGCTCCGCTGACCCCGCGCGAGTTCGAGGCCGCGGCCCGCGCGCGCCTCGCCCCGGAGTACTACGGCTACTTCGCGGGCGGGGCCGGGGACGAGGTCACCGTACGGGCCAACGAGGCCGCGTTCGGGAGGCTCTCCCTGCTGCCGAGGGTGCTGCGCGGCGCGGGGAGACCCCGGACGGACGTCACCCTGTTCGGTGACCGGGCGGCCATGCCCGTGCTCGTGGCGCCGACCGCGTTCCACCGGCTCGCCGACCCCGAGGGGGAGCGGGCCACCGCGCGGGCGGCGGCCGCCACCGGGACGATCATGATCGTGAGCATGGCCTCCACCGTCGCCGTCGGGGACGTGGCCGCGGTGGCGCCCGGGGCCACCCTGTGGTTCCAGCTCTACGTCCAGCCGGACATGGCCTTCACCGAGACGCTCGTGCGGCGCGCCGAGGCGGCCGGGTGCCGGGCGCTGGTCGTCACGGTGGACTCACCGGCCCGCGGCCTGCGGGACCGGGAGCGCCACCACGGCTTCCACGACCTGCCCGAGGGGATGGCCTGCGAGAACCTGCGCGACGGCGGGCGGGTACGGCCGATCGTCATGTCGCCGGAGATCTCCTGGGAGCACATCGGCCTGCTCAGGGAGATGACGGCGCTCCCGATCGTCCTCAAGGGCGTCGCGCATCCCGGCGACGCGCGCCTGGCGCTCGACCACGGTGTCTCGGGGCTGCTGGTCTCCAACCACGGCGGTCGCCAGCTCGACACGGTCCCGGCCGCCGTCGACCTGCTGCCGGAGATCGTGGCCGCCGTCGGCGGGGCCGTCCCGGTGCTGATGGACGGAGGCGTCCGGTGCGGCACCGACGTCCTGAAGGCGGTGGCGCTGGGCGCCCGCGCGGTCGCGGTCGGCCGCCCGGTGATCTGGGGCCTGGCCGCGGACGGCGAGCGCGGCGTGACCCGCGTGCTCGACCTGCTCCGCTCGGAGGTCGAGCACGCGCTCACCCTGTGCGGCTGCGCGTCGGTCCACGACCTCGACCCGGGCATGGTGCGACGGTCATGCCGGTGACCGCGCCCGTCAGGGCGGTGGCGGTCGCGGTCGCCGCCGCCACCGTGCTGAGCCTGCCTCGATGGCTCCCCGCCAGGGTCGTGGCGTTGCGGTCGCGGGTCTTCGCCCGGGTCAACGGGGAGGAGGGGATCACCGTCCCCGGGGACCTGGTCGGCGTCGAGAGGTTCAGGGAGATCTACTCCCACCCGGCGGCCGGAGGGCGGAGCAGGGGGGCCGCGCTGTCGGACCTGTTCTGGTACTGGCTGTCGCCGGGTCCCGAGATGCACCAGGAACACATCGAGGCGGGGGAGCGGTACGACGCGGTCGCCCGCGCCACGCGCGGCTTCCTCTCCGTGCCGCGCGTGGAGGCCGAGGAGCTCGCCCGCCGCTGCGTCGCCCGCGCGCTGCGGGACGCGGGGGGACTGGTCCGGCTGCGCGACCTGATGATGCCGGTCTGGGCGGAGTTCTACTACGAGCTCGTCTTCGGCGAGCCGTGCCCGCCGACGGCGCGTGACCTGATCGTGGGCAACGCGGACGACGTCGTCACCGCGCTCAAGTGCTGCGGGCTGCGGCACATGGACCGGCGCGACCGGCTGACCCGGCACCTCGTCGGCCTGCTGCCCAAGGTACGGGACCGGCTCCCGGCGGGACTGTCCGACCGGGAGCAGGCCCTCTACCTGCAGGGAGCCTTCTTCAACACCGCGGTCGTCCAGATGTCGGAGGCCATGGCCCACCTGCTGATGGTCCTCGCCCAGCACCCGGACGCCCAGGCCGGGGTCCTCGCGGACGACGAACGGGGCGACGACCGCCACCTCGACCGCGTCATCTCCGAGACGTTGCGGCTCTACCCGCTCTTCGGGGTGGCCCACCGCGTCACCACCGGCGACATCCCCCTCGACGGGCGCACGACGATCCCGGCCGGCTCGGTGCTGTGCTTCGACTACCCCGCCTTCCACCGCGAGGGCTTCACCGACCCCGACCGCTTCGATCCCGGCCGTTTCGGCACGGACCGCTCGCACTCGAACTACGCGCACCTGGACCGTTCGGGCCAGGCCCGCCCGGAGCCGGACCGTTCGGGCCAGGCCTGCCCAGGGCCGGACCGTTCGCCCAAGGTCAGGGAGCTCAACCACATCCCGTTCGGCGTAGCCGCCAACCGTCCCTGCCCCGCCTGGCGGCTGGCGCCGATCACCATGCGGGTCGCGGCGCGGGAGGTCCTGCGCGCGTACACCCTCCACTCCTCCGCCTCCCACACCCGGTCGATGCCCAACCGGGGACCGTGCCTGCTCGTCCCGCGGGGCGTCCCCGAGGGGGCGGCCCATCGGGCGACGCTGCGGTTCGTGCGGTTCCGCGACCGCTGGGAGGACGTCTGGCGCAGCCTCGTACAGCTCGTCCTCGGCACCTACATGGTCTGGGACGCGCGCAGGCAGCGGCTGTGCGAGCACCACTTCGCGGAGGCCGACCGTCCGGCCGCCGCGGAGAGCAGATGATCGTCCGGACCACGAGCGGAGAAACGGTTATGCCCACCCTGGCACAGGTCACCGCCGGTGACCCGAACCTCGAACTGATCCTCAAGGTCTTTCCGGCCCTGGCCGTCATCCTGCTGGCCGCGGCGATATGCGGCCGGTTGGCGATCATGCTGATGCAACCGCGCGTCCTCGGCGAGATGGTCGCCGGCGTCCTCCTCGGCCCGACGCTGTTCGGGCAGCTGTTCCCCGAGGCCCAGGCGGCCGTGTTCCCCGCCGAGGTCAGGCCGGTCCTGTACGTGCTGAGCACCATCGGGCTGACGCTGTACATGTTCCTGGTCGGCGCCGGGCTGGACCACGGCACGTCGCCGCCCGGCGAGGGCCGCAGGGCGGCGACGCTGGCGATCTCCGGTATCGTCCCCGCCCTGGTCCTCGGCTCCTGCGCCGGCCTGCTCCTGTGGGACATGCTGTCGCGCCCCGACGTCAGCCGGTGGGAGTTCGCCCTGTTCGTCGGGGGAGCGCTGTCGCTGACCGCGTTCCCCATGCTGGCCAGGATCCTGTACGAGCGGGGCCTGGAGAACTCCCCCCTCGGGAAGCTGACCCTGGTGGCGGCCGGGGTCGACGACGCCATCGCCTGGTGCCTCCTCGCCGTGCTGTCGGCGATGCACCTCGACGCGGGCCCCGGCGACGCGGTGCGCACCATCGCCCTGACGGCGTTGTTCGCGGTGGTGATGCTGAAGGTGGGCGCGCCGCTGCTGCGGCCCCTGGGCGAGAGGGTCGCGCGGACCGGCCGGATCGGCGCCGACGCCATGTACGTCGTCGTCCTCGTCCCCCTCGTGGCGGGCTGGCTCACCGACTGGATCGGGGTCTACGCGGTCTTCGGCGGTTTCATCGCCGGACTGGCGATGCCCCGCGACCCGGTGTTCCGCAAGGCGCTGCACGGCCGCATGATGGACGTCGTCTCGACGCTCCTGCTGCCGGTCTTCTTCACCTTCTCGGGACTGAACACCCATCTCGACGGCATCGCCGGCGGTCCCATGCTCCTGGCGTTCGTCGCGATCCTGGCCGCGGGTTTCTGCGGGAAGTACTTCGGCTGCTCGCTGTCGATGAGGGCCCTGGGATTCGGCTGGCGCGAGTCCTACGCGGTGGGGGCGCTCATGAACGCGCGGGGGCTGATGATCCTCATCTTCATCAACATCGGCCTGGCGCAGGGCATGATAACGCAGGAGCTCTTCGGCATCCTCGTGCTCGTGGCCATCATCACCACCGCGGGAGCCCTGCCGCTGTACAAGCTGGCGCTGCCGGAGCGTCTCGAACGTGCCCACGAATCCGGCCCCGCCGACCCGGATCCGCGCTCCCTGGAGGAACAGGGCGAGAAGTCCCATTCCTCCTGATCGCCCGAATATGTGGAATGCTCCGAACGCAGCATGTATATCGCTTCGTGATTACCCGAATACGCTGCGAGCATTACCGTGTAATTTTCAATTATCATGAGAACTCTGGTAATTCGGCGGGAGGAATGCCACGGTTCTTTTGTGGCTGTGACATCGGGGACATCCGGCCCGTCCGCTCGACGGCTGCTCCTCGTCGAGGACGACCGCGAGCTCGGGCACATGCTGGTCGGGTTGTTCACCGAGCAGGGATACACGGTCGACCTGGCCCTGGAGGGGCAGCGCGGCCTGCACCTGGGCCTGAGCCGCCCGTACGACGCGATGATCGTCGACCGGGGCCTCCCGGCGGTCGACGGCATCGAGCTGCTGACGCGGTTGCGCCGCCGGGCCGTCACCGTGCCGGTGCTCGTGCTGACCGCGTTCGGCACGGTCGCCGACCGGGTCACCGGGCTCGACGCGGGCGCCGAGGACTACCTGGTCAAGCCGTTCGAGATCGACGAGCTGCTGGCCAGGGTACGGGCGCTGCTGCGCAGGAATCTCGACCACGCCGGCCTGCTGCCGCTCGGCGCGGGCTGGCTGGACTCCGACTCCCAGGTCGTGGGGCTGCCGACCGGGGAGCAGGTGACGCTCTCGGGCCAGGAGTGCCGGCTGCTGCGCGCGCTGGCGATCCGTCCGAGGCAGGTGCACACGCGCGCCTCGCTGCGCCAGCGCGTCTTCGACGGCGCCCGGACGGAGTCGATCGTGGACACCTACGTCTACTACCTGCGCAACAAGCTGGGGGCGGACGTCGTACGCACCGTGCGAGGCGTGGGATACCGCCTGGGCGGGCTGTGAGGAGGTCTCCTTCCCACGAGCCGGAGCGTCACCTGCTGGTCCGGGCCCGCCGCCGGATCACCGCGCAGGTGGCGGGCGCGATCTCCGTGATGCTCGCGCTCGTCGGGGTGATGGTCTACTGCGTCATCGCCGGCGACCAGGACGCCTCCGCGCGGCGCGACCTGGCCGTCGCGGCCCAGCGCGCGCTCCTGTCGCGGCCCCCGCCCTGCGTCTGGCTGTTCGAACTGCGGGGCGGCACCGTGACGGGCTCCCCCGGCGCACCGGCGGCGCTGCCGGTGCGCGCCGCGCTGCACGAGGCCGCGGCCGGACGCGAGCCCAGGGTCGGCCAGGTCGAGATCGCCGGGCAGTCCTATCTCGTACGCACCCAGTGGCGGGGCGGCGTGGTGGTCCAGGTGGCGATGGACCTGCGCCACCAGGCCGCGGAGCGGCACCGGCTGCTGCGCACGCTCGCCGCCGCGGAGATCACCGGCCTGATGGCCGCGCTGATGATCGGCCAGATCGTCGCCCGAGGGGCGATCGCGCCGCTGGGCGAGGCCCTGGTGCGTCAGCGCCGGTTCGCCGCGGACGTCAGCCACGAGCTGCGCACCCCGCTGACCCGCCTGCACGTCCGCGCCCAGATCGTCGCCCGCGGGGTGCGGCGGGGGACCGACCCGCTTCTCGTCGCCGCCGAGGTCGACCGGCTGGTGAACGGCACCCGGCAGCTGGGCGACGTGGTCGAGGATCTGCTGCTGTCGGCCCAGTTCGGCCAGCTGCGCAGGCCGTTCGGCCCGGTCGACCTCGCCGCGCTGGCCGAGGAGCTCGCCCTGGCCGAGGCGGACCGCGCCGAGGCGCACGGCGTGACGATCGAGGTACGGCGCCTGGGGCCGGGCGGCCACGTCGTGCGCGGGGCGCAGTCCGCGCTGCGCAGGGTGATCTCCGCGCTCCTCGACAACGCGCTCGCCCACACCGCCGCGGGCGGCCACATCCGGGTGGTTCTCTTCGGCGGCCCGGAGACGGTACGGCTCGACGTCCGCGACGACGGCGTGGGCTTCGACCCCCGCGACGCCGAACGTCTCTTCACCCGGTTCGTCGGCGGGTCCCACAACGGGGGTCCGGGCCTGGGCCTCGGTCTCGCCCTCGTCCGCGAGGTGGTGGACGCCCACGGCGGGACCGTCACCGCGGACGGGCGCCCGGGAGCCGGGGCGGTGTTCACCGTCCGGCTCCCCGCGGACCCCGCCGGGACGGCGCGGTCCCCCTACCACCCCCAGGAGGCCGCGGACTCCAGCGGCATGGCGCGGCCCCCGTGCCTCCCGAAGCCCGCGGGCCGCCCGGTCACGCCGCCGGGGGACCTGGACGGCGGACTCCGTCCGGAGGGGCGGGGGGTGCCCGGCCTGCCGGGGGCCCGCTCCGGTCCCGGGCCGGGGCCGTGACCCCGTAGCGGCGCGCCGACCGGCGTCCTGCAAGGTTTGCGGGCCTCGGTCGGAGGCGGGGGCCGGGGAACGTCGTCCGGGGGCGTGTGGTTGGCTATGACCCCGTGGACGTCGCTCAAGTGCTGGGACTGCTCGGGGCCGGGACGCTGGCCGGGGTGGTCGGCACGGTGGTGAGCCTGGCGTCGATCGTCTCCTACCCGGCACTGCTCGCCTTCGGCCTGCCGCCGCTGGCCGCGAACGTGACGAACACGGTGGCGCTGACCTTCCACGGCGTGGGCGCGGCGCTCGGGTCGCGGCCCGAGCTCACCGGGCAGGGCGGCAGGGTCCTGCGGCTGAGCGTGATGACCGTGATCGGCGGGGCGGTGGGGTCGGCGCTGCTGCTGATGACCCCCTCCGACACGTTCGAGGCGATAGCGCCGTGGCTGATCGTGATCGCCTCGCTGCTGCTGGTCCGCCCGCCCAGGGCCGAGGCGAGCTTCGGCGGCGAGGACGGGTGGGCGGCGCGCGCCGCGCTGTTCGGCGTCGCCGTCTACATCGGCTACTTCGGGGCCGCGGGCGGGATCCTCATGTTCGCGGTGCTCTCGGCCGTCCTCGACCAGGCGCCGGTCAGGGTCAACGCGATCAAGTCCGTCGTGTCCTCGATGGCGAACGGCGTGGCGATGATCGGCTTCGCGCTCTTCGGGCCGGTGCAGTGGTCGGCGGTGGTGCCGCTCTCGCTGGGGTTCTTCCTGGGCGGCCTGCTCGGGCCGCCGATCGCCCGCCGCCTGCCCGGCCGCGCGCTCCGGCTCGGCGCCGCCGCCTGCGGCCTGCTCGTCGCGATCAAACTCGGTTTCGACGCCTACGCGTGAGCCCCCCGCGGGAACGTCCCGTCGTGGAGACCACACCCCGCGTGACCATGGGATAGGCGCCGGTGCCGACCCTTGACATCGGGATTCCCCGGGGTCACGCTGTTGCGTATAGCGCGGCTCGTTCCGTCTTACGAAACCGGGGTTTGTTGCGATGATCCCTGTCTGTCCCCTCGTGGCCCTACCGCCGGGTGAGGCCCACCGGCTCGACGCCGACCCGCCCATCGCCGTCTTCCACACCGAGGACGGCGAGATCTACGCCGTCGACGACACCTGCACCCATCAGGACGCCTCCCTCTCCGACGGGTGGCTGGAGGGCTGCGAGATCGAGTGCCCGCTGCACTCGTCGAGTTTCGACCTGCGGACGGGACGGCCGAGCTCTCCTCCCGCCAAACTGCCGCTGCGCACCCACCGGGTGGTGGTCGAGGACGGCACCGTCTACGTCGTCCCCTCCGAGGAGCCCCCGAACCTGCCTCCCGGCGTCCGCGCGAGGACGGCCTGAGGATCACGAGCACCGCGTGAACGAGTACGGCGCGAACGAGTACGGCGCGAACAAGTACGGCGTGAACAAGTACGGCGCGAACGAGTACGGCGTGAACGAGTACGGCGCGAAGAACACGAGCACGGCACGCAAATGCGAGCACCGCGTGAAGAGGAGCGATCGTGACCGCGAGAAGCCTGCCCCCCAGCGTGATCGCCACCCTGCCCGGCGGCTACTACACCGACGAGAACGTCTTCGCCCTGGAGCAGGCCCGCGTCTTCGAGGCGATGTGGTTCT
The DNA here is from genome assembly GCF_042888905.1 of Streptosporangium sp. NPDC002721. Lineage (NCBI taxonomy): Bacteria > Bacillati > Actinomycetota > Actinomycetes > Streptosporangiales > Streptosporangiaceae > Streptosporangium > Streptosporangium sp. NPDC002721. The sequence goes on along the minus strand of NZ_JBIAQI010000030.1, from coordinate 107,667 downwards.
GCGTCGCCCGCGCGTCCGACCTCGGCAGACCGGGGGCCTTCAGGACCGTCCAGGTGGGCCGCGAGAGTGTCCTCGTCACCCGGGCCAGGGACGGCTCGATCCGGGCCTTCCTCAACGTGTGCCGCCACCGGGGCGCCCGGATACGCACCGAGGAGTCAGGCGAGGTCAAGCGGTCCTTCCAGTGCCCGTACCACGCGTGGACCTACGACCTTGAGGGCAGGCTGATCGCCGCCCCGAACCTCACCAGGATGCCCGACCTCGACCGGGTGGAGTACGGGCTGGTCAACGTGCACGTGCGCGAGTGGATCGGGTACGTGTGGGTGTGCCTGGCCGACGAGCCGCCGTCGTTCGAGGCGGACGTGATCGCCGAGGCGACGCACCGGCTGGGCGACGAGAGGTCCATCGAGAACTACGACATCGCCAACCTCCGGGTGGGCCGCAGGATCGTCTACGACGTGAAGGCCAACTGGAAGCTCATCGTCGAGAACTTCATGGAGTGCTACCACTGCGCCACGATCCACCCCGAGCTCACCGAGGTGCTGCCGGAGTTCGCCGACGGGTACGCCGCGCAGTCCTTCGTCGGGCACGGCGCCGAGTTCGGCGAGGAGATCCGGGGGTTCACCGTCGACGGCTCCGAGGGGGTGGACCGCATCCCGGGGGTCGGCGAGGACCAGGACCGCCGCTACTACGCGATCACCATCAAGCCGCAGGTCTTCGTCAACCTGGTGCCCGACCACGTGATCCTGCACCGGATGTTCCCGCTGGCGGCCGACCGGACGATCGTGGAGTGCGACTGGCTCTTCCTCGGCGACGTCGTCGACTCGGGCAGGGACCTCGGCCCGTCCGTCGAGCTCTTCCACCGCGTCAACGTCCAGGACTTCGAGGCCTGCGAGCGCTGCCAGCCCGCGATGAACTCGCGGGCGTACGCTCAAGGTGGGGTCCTGGTGCCCAGCGAGCACCACATCGGGGCCTTCCACGACTGGGTGCTCGGCAGGCTGGGGACCGGCCCCGGCTGAGCCGCCTGTAGTGTGCGCTCAAGGGTGATCGGCCGGAAGGAGGCGCGAGGATGGCCAGGAAGGCTCCGCGCGACGACGTCAACGAGGACGGCCTGGAGGTCGGCCCGCCCAAGGAGTGGGCCGCCGGGATCCCGGGGGTGACCCGGTCGCTGAGGGCCGCGAACGCCCAGATGGGCGTGGGCCGCACCCTGCGCACCCTGGCCGTGGTCAACCAGAAGGAGGGCTTCGACTGCCCCGGCTGCGCCTGGCCCGAGGGCGGGCACCGCAGCCCGGCCGAGTTCTGCGAGAACGGCGCCAAGGCGGTGGCCGAGGAGGCCACCGTCCGTAGGGTCACCCGCGACTTCTTCGCCGGGCACACCGTGGACGACCTGGCCCGGCACACCGACTACTGGCTCGGCCAGCAGGGACGGCTCACCGAGCCGATGCACCGGCCCGAGGGCTCCGACCACTACGTGCCGGTGACCTGGGACGACGCGTTCGCCATCATCGCCCGCGAGCTGCGCGCCCTCGACAGCCCCGACGAGGCGCTGTTCTACACCTCCGGCCGCACCTCCAACGAGGCCGCGTTCGCGTACCAGCTGCTGGTGCGCAGGTTCGGCACCAACAACCTGCCCGACTGCTCCAACATGTGCCACGAGTCCAGCGGCTCGGCGCTGAACGAGACGCTCGGCATCGGCAAGGGCACGGTCTCGCTGGAGGACCTCTACCAGGCCGACCTGGTCTTCGTGGTCGGCCAGAACCCCGGCACCAACCACCCGCGCATGCTGTCGGCGCTGGAGCGGGCCAAGCGCGGCGGTGCCCGGATCGTCGCGGTCAACCCGCTGCCCGAGGCCGGGCTGCTCCGCTTCAAGAACCCACAGAAGGCCTCCGGGCTGGTGGGGAAGGGCAGTACGCTCGCCGACCGGTTCCTGCAGATCCGTCTCAACGGCGACCTCGCGCTCTTCCAGGCCATGTCGCTGCTCCTGCTCGAGGCCGAGGACGCCGCCCCCGGCACCGTGGTCGACCGCGCCTTCGTCGAGACCCACACCCACGGCTTCGACAAGTGGGCCGAGGACCTGCGCTCCCTGGACTGGGCGGAGGTGGCGGAGGCGACCGGGCTGGACCGCCCGGCCGTCGAGGAGGCCGTACGGGAGGTGCTCGGCGCGAAGTCGGTCGTCGTCTGCTGGGCGATGGGGCTCACCCAGCACAAGAACTCCGTCGCCACCATCAGGGAGGTCGTCAACTTCCTGCTGCTGCGCGGCAACGTGGGCCGCCCGGGGGCGGGGGTGTGCCCGGTGCGCGGCCACTCCAACGTCCAGGGCGACCGCACCATGGGCATCAACGAGAGACCGCCCGCCTGGTTCCTCGACGCGCTGCGCGACGAGTTCGGCTTCGAGCCGCCCCGCGAGCACGGCTTCGACACCGTGGAGGCGATCCGCGCGCTGCGCTCGGAGCGGGCGAAGGTCTTCGTCGCGATGGGCGGCAACTTCGTGGCCGCGACCCCCGACACGGCGGTGACCGAGGAGGCGATGCGCCGGGCCCGGCTCACGGTGCAGGTGTCGACCAAGCTCAACCGCTCCCACGCCGTGTGCGGGCGGGAGGCGCTCATCCTCCCCACGCTGGGACGCACCGAACGCGACGTCGCGCCCGGCGGCCGCGCGGGCCGCTTCGTCACGGTCGAGGACTCCATGGGCATGGTCCACGCCTCGCGGGGCAACCTGCCGCCCGCCTCCGGCGACCTGCTCTCCGAGGTCGACATCGTCTGCCGCCTGGCGACGGAGCTGTTCGGCGCCGACCCGCACGTGCCCTGGGAGCAGTTCGCCGACTACGACGTGATCCGCCACCGCATCTCCAGGGTGGTCCCCGGGTTCGAGGACTTCAACCTGCGCGCCCGCCTCTCGGGCGGCTTCACGCTGCCCAACGCCCCACGCGACGAGCGCCGCTTCCCGACAGCGACGGGGAAGGCCAACTTCACCGTCAACCACCTGGAGGTGCTGCGGGTCCCGCCGGGGCGGCTGCTGCTGCAGACGGTCCGCAGCCACGACCAGTACAACACCACGATCTACGGCATGGACGACCGCTACCGGGGCATCCGCAACGGCCGCCGGGTGGTCTTCGCGCACGCCGACGACCTGGCCGAGCGGGGCCTGGCCGACGGCGACATGGTGGACCTGGTCAGCGAGTGGCCCGACGGCGAGCGCAGGGCGGAGTCCTTCCGCGCGGTCGCCTACCCGACCGCCCGGGGCTGCTGCGCCGCGTACTTCCCCGAGACCAACGTGCTGGTGCCGCTCGACTCGGTCGCGGAGACCTCCAACACGCCCACCTCCAAGAGCGTCGTGGTCAGGCTCGTTCGCCGTTCTTCGTCCCCCGGCGGTTCCTAGGGCCTGCACGGACTGCGGATCCTCAGGTGGGCTGAAGGCTTCGGATCCACAGGATGGCTCCGCGTAGATGAAGGCCGGCGAGGCAGCTTTCGGGGGCCTTGTCAAAGCTCGATCCTTCCAGCTCGAAGGCATTTTTCCGGGTGAGGGGCCGGGTCGGCTCACATTGCCTGGAAGCCCGGGGCCAGGGCTCCCGGTTCGGCCTCGCCCGCGTCCAGCCAGGTCCTGATCCCGGCCAGTGCGCCGGGGCCGAGGTCCGAGCCGACGTCGTGGGCCAGGTCGGTCACGGAGACGGAGCGAAGGGCCTCTCGCCAGGCCGTCTCGGCACCGGCCATGGCGCGGGAGATGGGACAGGGTGTGGTGCAGGCCTGTGGCGCGGCTGCCAGCGGGCCGCGCCGGCGGATCTCGGTGCAGACGAAGGGCGAGCCCGGCCCGTCGACGGCCTCGACGATGTCGAGCATCGTGATCAGCTCGGGCGAGCGGGTGAGGACGTAGCCGCCCGCCCTGCCCTGGACCGAGTGGACGAGTCCGGCGCGCGAGAGGGCTTGAAGGTGCTTGGCGAGGTAACTGGGCGAGACGTCGTGCAACCGCGCCAGCCGCGCGGCCGGCACCGGTTCTCGCACCGTGGTCAGGACGACACAGCAGTGCAGTGCCCACTCGACCCCGCTGGACATCTTCACGCGTTCACCGCGTTCACCGTGTTCCGGTGATACGGCGGAACACCTGGCCGGGGCAGGCCGAGGATCTCCCGTTCCCGGCCCGCGTCAGGAGACCCCGGTTCGGCGCGCAGCCCCCGATGACCTCGGCGCCCCGCGCGCCCGACGCCGGGGCCGTGGGCGGGCCGGTCAGGGTGTCGCACGGGCGGGTGGGCGAAGGGCCGGCTGTTCCCGGCCGCCGGTACGGACGCGAAAGCCGGCTCGACAGTGCCCGCCGCGATCGCCGAAAGCATCACATCGGCCGCGGCGACGCTCGGGTCGACCCTCTTCGTATTCTGCGGGGACATCGAACCGCTCCTCCCGTTGCCGTTCCCGTTGACGTGACGAGGCGGATCGATGCCCGGTGGTGGACGATTCTCCCCACGCTCCTACCCGACACGACGAGACAGGACGTCTTTGTGTGATGGTGCCGGCTGGACACCCGTGATCCGGTGCCGAGGCGCTCGCCATGGGGCGGCGATCCTGACGGGATCATCACGAATCCCTGCCCTGTGTCGTCGTACCGGGTGAAGAGCGCGGAAGAGGGAGATGGAGCGCGGAGCCGAGCTCTCCGGCGGGGTGGAGGTCAGAGGCCGCCCACTCACCTCGATCGGCCGTGAGGCCGTACGCGATCCGCGACGATCCAGGGCCGCTGCTCAACCCTCGTGCGCGACGAACAACATTTATCGAGAACGGTGCACTTTGTCGGGATTATTTATTGTCATTGATGGTCAATCGCCTCGCCGATTACCGGCGATCGAGGGGGAGCGTCTTTCGCCCCGCACAACCTGAAACGACATCCGATCAAACAATCTGTTGAGGTTTCAATGCTTCCCATCGCCGACGGGCCCATGGCCGATGTTCGCGACATGTACATGGCACACACCGCGATGCGTCGCGAGTTCACGCTGCTCCCGGGGCTCGTCTCCGACGTCACGCCGGGCGACGTCCGGCGTGCCGAGGTCGTCGGAGCCCACGCCGAGCTGATGTGCCGCGTCCTGCACCTGCACCACGAGGGCGAGGACCACGTGTTGTGGCCGAAGCTCCTCGATCGCGGCGGTGAGGAGACCGCGGCCATCGTGCCCGCGATGGAGGAGCAGCACCACGCCATCGAGAAGGCCCACGCGCGGGTGACGGCGCTGCTTCCCGGCTGGCGCGCCACCGGGCGGGGCGGCGCCGAACTCGCGGAGGTTCTCGACCGGCTGCTGGCCGTGCTCCTGGAGCACATGAGGATGGAGGAGAAGGAGATCCTGCCGCTGGCCGAGAAGTACGTCACCGCCGCGGAGTGGGGACAGCTCGGCGAGCACGGCCTGGCCAAGACCCCGAAGAAGGAACTGCCGCTCGTCTTCGGCGTGATGATGTACGAGGGCGATCCCGAGGTGATCGAAACGGTGCTCGCGGAGGCCCCGGGGCCGGTCCGCCTGCTCGTACCGGTCCTCGGACGCCGCCTCTACGCCCGCCATGCCAGGCGCGTCCACGGAACCGCCACCCCACCCCGCGTCGGCACCTGACGCGGTCCGCCGGGGCGCCGCCCGCGATCACCGTTCCACGGCGTTCGCGTCCCACCGGCAGGAGGCCGGCGGCAGCCCGGCGGGATCGCGAACGCGGCCGAAGCGGTCTTCTCGTTCCGCGGGCCGCCTGGGCCGGCCGTTCGCGCACCGGAGGCGTTCCGTGGGTCAGCGCACGCCGCCGCCGGACCGCTCAAGCTTGTCCGGGTCGGCCATCCACTGCACGCCCGTGATGACACCGCCGGCGACCTCGAACGAGCAGACCTGCCAGTGCGAACCCAGACGAATCAGCAGTCCGGCCTGGCCGTTGAACTCCGCGATCCGGAAGTCGACAGAGGAACGGTGCTTGGCGATCGTCCCGATCAACAACCGGGCGACTCGCTCGGCACCGGACACCGGCCGCAGCGCGGTGCTCACCTTGCCGCCACCGTCGCTCCACAACGTCACGTCTCGGGCCAGAAGCCCTTCCAAAACGCTCCTCTCGCCGGTACGGGCCGCGACCAGGAACCGTTCCACCAGGTCACGGTGCATACCTGGGTCAACGGTGAAACGCTCGCGGCCGTCGGCCAGGCGATGGGAACCACGCCGGTACAGTTGCCGGGCATGGGCGTCGCTCAGCCCGAGGGTCTCGCCGATCTCCTCGTAGGGCAGATCGAAGGCCTCGCGCAGGACGAACACCGCGCGTTCGGGCACGGAAAGACGCTCCAGAAGCCGCAGCATGGCCAACGACAGCGTTTCGCGTTGCGCGGCGGTCTCGGCGGGACCCAGCGGCTGTCCCTCCTGGGTGAGCACCGGTTCGGGCAGCCATGGACCGACGTGAGCCTCCCGATGGCGGTAGGCCATGCGCATCCGGTCGAGCGACAGCCGGGAGACCACCGTGCGCAGAAACCGGTCGGGAGCCTCGATCGCCGACCGGTCCACACCCGACCACCGCAACCACGCTTCCTGAACCACGTCCTCGGCGTCAGCGAAGCCGCCGAGCAACCGATAGGCGACGCCCACGAGCATGCCGCGGTGTTGCTCGAACACCGTGGCGCCGTCGTCGCCGGGCCGATCTGGGTCCTCTGGCACCGCAGAAGTATAGACAGGCACCGCGGAGCAGCCGAAACGCGCTTCGCGACCACCGCGCCTCAAGCCGGTCGCCGGGCCGGTCATCTTCAGCCGGCCCCCTCGACGGACTTGAGCACGGCGTCGGCGATCGAACGCGGGTTGACGCCGAAGTGCTCGCGCACGGACTCCCGGGTGCCGGAGAGGCCGAACCCGTCGGTGCCGATGGAGGTCCACGGCCGGTCGATCCACGGGCTGATCTGATCCGGCACGGCGCGCATCCAGTCGCTGACCGCGATCACCGGGCCCTCGGTCCCGGCCAGGGCCCGCTGGAGGTAGGGAACCGCGGTGGAGGTCATCGCGTCGCGGCGCAGCTCGCTCCATGAGGTGACCGACCAGACGTCGACGCCCACGCCGTACTCCTCCTGGAGCAGCCGTTGCGCGGCCAGCGCCCAGTGGATCGCGGTGCCGCTGGCGAGCAGATGGGCCTGGCCGCCGCCGCGGGAGTACCGGTAGATGCCCTTGAGGATGCCCTCGCGCACGCCCTCGGGCATCGCGGGCTGGGGAAGCGGCTCGTTGTAGAGGGTGAGGTAGTAGAAGACGTCCTCGCCGTCGGGCCCGTACATGCGCCGGAGCCCTTCGCGCACGATCTCCGCGACCTCGTAGCCGAAGGCGGGGTCGTAGGCGAGACACGCGGGGTTGGTGGAGGCGATCAGCTGGGAGTGCCCGTCGCCGTGCTGCAGTCCCTCGCCGGTCATCGTGGTCCGCCCCGCGGTGGCGCCGATCAGGAATCCGCGGCCGAGCTGGTCGGCCAGCGCCCACATCTGGTCGCCGGTCCGCTGCCAGCCGAACATCGAGTAGAAGATGTAGAACGGGATCATGGCCTCGCCGTGGGTGGCGTAACTGGAGGCGGCGGCCGTGAACGACGCCATCGATCCCGCCTCGGTGATGCCCTCGATCAGGAGCTGGCCGTCGACCGCCTCCTGATAGGACAGCAGCAGGTCCCGGTCGACCGATTCGTAACGCTGACCCAGCGGCGAGTAGATCCTGGCGGTGGGGAACAGCGACTCCATGCCGAAGGTCCTGGCCTCGTCGGGCACGATGGGCACCCAGCGGCGCCCGGTCTCCGGCTCCTTCATGAGGTTCTTGACCAGGCGGACGAAGGCCATCGTGGTGGCCATCGGCTGCTTGGACCCCTTGTGCAGGGACTGGAACGGTCCCTCGGCAGGCGCCGGCAGCGGCCGGTGGGAGACGGTCCGGCTGGGGGTGGGCCCGCCCAGCGCGCGGCGGCGCTCGGCCACGTAGCGGACCTCGGGCGAGTCGGCCCCGGGATGCAGGTACGGCGGCAGGTCCGCGTCGAGCGCCTCGTCCGGCACCGGCAGCCCGAGCCGGTCGCGCAGCGTCCGGAACTCGTCCTGGGTGAGTTTCTTCATCTGGTGGTTGGCGTTGCGCGCTTCCACGCCTGCCCCGAGCGTCCACCCCTTGACGGTCTGCACGAGGATCACCGTGGGCGCGCCCTGGTGGTCGAGGGCGCGGCGGTAGGCGGCGTGCACCTTGCGCGGCTCGTGGCCGGCCCGGGAGCCGCCGACGATGCGCCGCAGGTCCTCGTCGGAGTACGGCACGTCCAGCCCGTGGAACAGATGCTGCCTGATGTAGGCCCCGGTCGAGGCGGCGAAGGTCTGGAACTGCCCGTCCGGTATCTCGCCCAGCCGGGACACCAGCTCGTCCGAACCGAGCAGCCCGTCCCATTCGGCGCCCCACAATGCCTTGACGACGTGCCAGCCCGCGCCCCTGAAGACACCTTCGAGCTCCTGCACGACGCTGGTGTTGCCGCGTACCGGCCCGTCGAGCCGCTGCAGGTTGCAGTTGATCACGAAGGTCAGGTTGTCCAGTCCTTCGCGGGCGGCCAGGGTGAGGGCCGCCGTGGACTCCGGCTCGTCCATCTCGCCGTCGCCGAGGAAGGCCCATACGCGGCTGAGCGAGGTGTCCTTGATACCGCGGTTGTGAAGGTAGCGGTTGAACCTTGCCTGGTAGATCGCGTTGAGCGGTCCGAGGCCCATGGACACCGTGGGGAACTGCCAGAACCCGCGCATGCTTCGCGGATGCGGATAGGACGGCAGCCCGCCCTCGGGCTCGCGCCGGAACAGGTCGAGCTGCCCCTCGGTCAGCCGCCCCTCCAGGAACGCGCGGGCGTAGACGCCCGGGGACGCGTGACCTTGGAAGTACACCTGGTCATGACCGCCGTGAAAGAAGTGGTTGAATCCGACCTCGTACAGCCAGGCGGCCGAGGCGTAGGTGGCCAGATGGCCGCCGAGCCCGAACCGGCTGCCCCTGGTGATCATCGCCGCCGCGTTCCACCGGTCGTAGGCCGCGATCCGCTCCTCCAGTTCGAGGTCACCGGGGTAGCCGGGCTCCTGCGACGTCGGCACGGTGTTGATGTACCGGCTGCTCGTGGCCAGCCGCTTCAGCAGGTACTCGGCCCGTTCCGGACCTGCCGCCCGGCGGACCGCCTCCAGCGATTCCAGCCATTCCGCGGTCTCCTGCGGGTCGTTGTCCTTCTCCATGCTTCCAGTAAACACCCGATGATCGATCATCGGGTGTTTATGTCTGCCATTATTGACCTGTGAAAACTGTCACACGAATTCCGCTTCGTGATCAGATCCGGAAGGCTGTGCTCGACGGCCTCATCAGCGGCCGGTTGGGGCCCGGTGACCGCGTGGTGGAACGGCGCATGGCGGCGGAGCTCGGCGTCAGCCAGGCTCCGGTACGCGAGGCGCTGCGCGAGCTGGAGGCGCTCCGGCTCGTCGAGTCCTCGCCGCACAAGGGCGCGCGGATCCGCCGGCTCACCGTGACCGACCTGCGCGAGATCTACGAAGTGCGGGCGGGCCTGGAGGAGACAGCCGTGCGGCTGCGTCCCCCGCCCGTCGAGGCGCTGCGGGCCCACCTCGCCGGCCTGCACCACGCCGCGGCCGCCTCCTCCCTGGTCGACCAGGTACGCCACGGCGTCGCGTTTCACCGCGAGATCGTCGCGGCCTCGGGCAACGACGTGCTCCTGGAGGTGTGGGAGTCGCTCGGCATCGAGGTGTGGACACATCTGTCGGTACGGCTGTTCCGGATGCGGCCTTGCGAGAACGCCGCCGACCACGAACCGCTCGTGGCGGCTTTCGAACGCGGGGACCCCGGGGTGGGGGTCCTGCTTCGCGACCACATCCTCGGCTACGCCGCGCCTGGCTGATCGCGACCGCCCGTTTCCGGACGAGGCCGCCTGCCCGCCGTGGTGGCGTCGTCCACCTGCCTGGCGCGCGCTGGAGTGCCGGGCTCGACCGGCTTCACCGGCGCCAAGCGGTGTGGCGGTACGGCTTGAGCCGCCTGCCCCGCACGTGCGCGACCAGGTTGCGCCCCAGCAGCCGAGCCTGCCGTACCGCGTACCGGGCGCTGGGCTCGATGAACTCACCCGGCCGGTCCGGGTCCGGCACGGCGGCGCCCTCACCGGCCGCGAACGCGTCGGCGACGCCCGCCACCGTCAGGTACTCGGTGGTGATGATCCGGCCGCCGCGGTCCACCGGCAGCACGCTCTCGGCCACGTACGAGCTCGGCGGCTCACCCGCGGCCCACACCAGGGTGCCCGCGTCGAGCTTCGTCCCGTCCGAGAGCACCGCCACCCCGCCGGCCGCCGATGTCAGCCGGGTGCCGAGCCGCACGTCCGCGGTGCGGTGGGCGAGAATCTTCCGCGGTTCGGGCGGGATGTCGTCACCGGCCTCGACCAGGATCCAGCTCAGGTCGGTGAGATTGATCGATCTGTGGCAGGTCAGGGCCTCCTCGGCCAGTACCTGCATCTCGGCCAGCGCCTTGACGCCGGAGAATCCGCCTCCGACCACCACGAACGTCAGCGCCCTGCGCCTTGCCCGCTCATCGTCGGTGCAGGCGGCCGAGAGCTGGGCCAGCACGTGGTTGCGCAGGTGTACGGTCTCGAAGCCGTCCTTGCAGCCGATCGTGTGTTCCGCCAAGCCCAGGATGGGCGGCTCTCCAGTGATCAGGTCGGCCGTCATGACAAGGGTGTCGTACAAGATCACACCGGGTGGGCCCTGGGCCGGCTGGAACTCGGCGGTGCGGGCCTCGTGGGCCGTCGGCGTGACATGCCCGTTCAGCACCCGCACCTCCTCGGGCACCTCTGCGGGCACCTTTGCGGGCAGGGCGGTCGCGAAGCACGGCTCGACCGTGCCGCCGGCCACGTCGGCGAGGACCGGCCGGTCGTTCATGGAGCTGTGCGGATCCACCAGCGTGACGCTCACTTCGCCGGAACGGACGAGCTTACGCAGCCTCATGGCACTGTGCATGCCGACATATCCGCCCCCTACGATCAAAATGTGCTTTGACATTGCCTGTCTCCTTTCAGGCTCTGCATCTACGACGGAATGGCATGGCCATACATAAGGACAGATGTGGCCGGCGCGAACGTGAGCCCTGGACGCCGTCGTCCAGGGCTCACGTCATCATGTCCGCGTTGTGTCCGTCGGAGGGTCGTCATGCCCTCGAAACGCGCCGAGTTTGTCGGGGTTCATCACGATCCACACGTCCGTGATGAGGTCGTCGCAGAGGTGCAGGACGACGACCGCGGCCGTGGTGCCGGCCACGCGGACGACGAGCCCCGGCCCGCCGTTGATCGACGCTTCCGCGAAGGTCACCTCGGCCTGCCCGCCGAACAGGCCGAGGAGGTAGCGCGCGGCCTGCTCGGTGCCGCTGACCGGCTGCAGCGGGACACGTACCCGGCCGCCGCCGTCGGTGATCACGACGACGCCGGGAGCGAGCAGGGCGGCCAGACCGGCGACCTCGCCCGTCCCCTCGCACGCATCTTTGAACACCTGGACGACGCGGTCACGCCGGCGCCCGGGCGTCCGGGCGCCCGCCGGTCGGCCACCGGTCGCGCCTTCCCCGGGACGCGGGCGCCCGGCCGCACGCGGCGGAATCGGACGTGCCCTGTTCAGCCGGTCACAGCACAGGCGGCTGGCGACGCTGACGAGCCAGGCGGTCGGCCAGCCGACCTCTTCCTGCACGTCCTGCGGCATCGCGTACCAGCGGGCGTAGGTCTCGCGCACCACGTCCTCGGCGTCGCGTGCCGAACCGAGCAGGCGCTCGGCGACCTCACCCAGCAGCCGCCGCTCACCCACGATCGTGCTGATCCCCGCGCCGGCGCAGCGCACAGGCCGGTGCGGCTCAGACATGACGCACACGACGACGGCGAACGGGCCCGGCCCAGGCGCCGGCGCGGCGGCGCTCCCGGACCGGCGTCCGGCGAACGTGCCGGTCGCCGATCTCGTTGCGCCGGTCACCGAGTCGGTCACCGAGTCGGTCACCGAGTCGGTCACCGAGCCGGTCACCGAGCCGGTCACCGAGTACGGTGCCGCAGGGCACGCCGCCGGCCGCCCGGATCGTTTTGGAGAGGCGGTCTGACACTACGGCCGCGTAGCCGCCGCACAGGAGGCGGACTTTCCACAGTTGCGTGAGGCTCATGTCCTAACGACGACGCAGGGGTCCTCCGAGTGAGGTGAACACGCGGGAATCGGCCGGCGATGTCGCGTGTGGCGTGGATGAGGGCCCTTGGTTCGGTGCCGGACCACCACGCTGAGACGCCACCACCCCGATCGGGACCGGGCACACACTCGCGGAACGCTCCATGAGGTGCGGGCCGTGGCGCGGCTCACCAGCGATCGGCTCGATCACCGTTTCAAGCACACCGTGCGGGACGGACGCCAACGGCTCAAGCGGAGGAGCCGGCGAGATCTTCCGGCAGCACCCCGGAAATCATCACACAACGTCGCGCTGTCCCGTCGTACTGAGCGATGAGCCGACAGGACGCGGGAAGAAGGGGGCGTGCGGATCATGGTCGCACCGCTCGTAGCACTCCGCCTGCCAGACAGGGCCCGATGCTCGCACTGAGAACGAGTCCGTCCGCAGGCTTGCGTCGGCGGAGGCGGAGGTGTGGTCGAGCTCACATTTCGTGAAACCCGTCACGCCGGCCCCGTTCCGATCCGTCGACACACCGACGGCGACGACTCAGCCCGGTCACAACGACCGGTGATCGCGGTACCGGCCGGCAACGAGGCGGGCGTGTGGTCGAGCTCACATCTTGTGGGACCTGTCACGCCGGCCCCGTTCTGATCCGTCCCGACGGTGACAACGACTCCGGACTCGCGAACAGCGACCGGACGAACGCAGGAGATGATCCAATGCAAGCCAGGATGTTCCGAGCCACCGCGCTCAGCGTGGCCGTGGCCGCGACCCTGTCCGGGGTGATCACGCTTCCGGCCCATGCCGGCGGTGAAGACGCCACGACCACGGTGCGGACGGTGGGCGGCTCCGAAGGCGAAGGCCCGGGGAGCCTGGTGTCGGCCAAGGCCATCGCCGACCTCGACCCGGTGCTCGGCTCGGTGACCGCGCGGGCGGATCGGATCGTCTATCGGTCCAGGTCGCTGAGCGGTGAGGACATCGTGGTCGGCGGAGTGCTCCTCAAGCCGAAAGGCAGGGCCCCCAAGGGGGGCTGGCCGGTGGTGTCATGGGCCCACGGGTCCAGCGGCATCAGCGATCGGTGCGCCCCGTCCACCACCCCGAACAAGGACGGCAAGGTCGACCTGTACGGCTACAGCGCCCTGGTCGCGGAGCTGCTGAAGGCCGGTTACGCGGTGGCCGCGACCGACTACGAGGGTCTGGGCACCGCCGGTGAGCATCCCTACATCGTGGCCGACAGCGAGGGCCGTGGCGTGATCGACGCCGTTCGCGCGGCGGTCCAGGCCGATTCGACGTTGTCGACCTCGTGGTTCGCCGTCGGGCATTCCCAGGGCGGGCAGGCCGCCATCGCCGCCGGGGAACTCTCCAAGAGCTGGGGGAAGGGCCTCGATTTCCGGGGCACGGTCGGGCTGGCACCGGTGACCGATGTCGGGCAGGCCTACAACTACGGTTCGCCCTCTCCGGTGGACCGTGGCTTCTACCTGCTGGCCCTGCACGGTCTGAAGACCGTGCACACCGGACTGCGGTACGAGCGGTTCCTCGGCGATCAGGCGATGGCCATGCTGCCCAAGGTGAAGACGGACTGCACCGCGAAGATCTGGGAGGACTTCTCGGCCGACTTCGGCGACAAGCTGAACGACTACCAGTTCACCCCGCAGACCCCCGAGGCGGCGCTGCGGCTGCAAGGTTGGCTGGACGCGCAGAGCGTGCCGCGCGGGAGGACTCCTGGCCCGATGCTGCTGCTCCAGGGTGACCGGGACCCGTCCATCAAGATGGCGGTGACCAGGCAGGCGGTTCGCAACGCTCGCGCGGCCGGCACCGCGGCCGAGTTCCGCCTCTACCCGGGCATGGACCACTACTCCGTGCTGACCCCCCGCAGCCAGGGCGGCGCGGCCACCGACGTCGTCAATTGGCTCAACAGCCACAAGACCCGATAGCAGCAGGCCACACACAACACAGGTTGGAGGGGAAGGCATGTTGACGGTACGCGCCGCGTGCGCCAGCCCGTTCACCGCCGTCCGCGACGGTGAGCGTGACACGATCTACGCCGAGCTCCTGAGCACAGGACCCGCCCATCCGGTGGCGACGCGCTTGGGACCGATCGGGTGGCTGATCACCGGACACGAGGAGGCGCGGTCGCTGCTGTCCGACCCACGGCTGGTCAAGGGCGGCTGGCAGTACGGGACGTACGCGGCCAGGTTGCCGCAGGAACTGGCCCGCGGGGCCTACTCGCACATGCTGTTGGCCGATGGGGCGGATCACGCCCGGCTGCGCAAGCTGGTGACCTCGGTATTCACCCGGCGCAGGATCGAAAAACTGGCCCCGAGGATCCAGAAGCTGACCGACGACCTGCTGTCGGCATGTGACGGCTCCGACTCGGTCGACCTCGTGTCCGCGCTGGCTCTTCCGCTGCCGATGGGGGTCATCGGCGAAGTGCTGGGCATCCCCCAGAAGTTGCGGGAACACTTCCGGCGATGGACGGCTCCGATCGTCTCGCCCGGAATCTACGGCTACCAGGAGTGCGAGGCCGCCACCGCCGCGATGCTCGCCTTCGCCCGCGACCTGATCGCGAGCAAGCGCCGCATCCCGCGGGACGACCTGCTCTCCGACCTGATCGCCGCCAGGGACGGCGCCGAGCGCCTCAGCGAGGACGAGCTGACCTCGATGGTCTTCCTGTTGGTGATCGCCGGGCACGAGACGACGGTCAACCTGATCGCCAACGGCGTGTACGCGCTGCTCGCCAACCCCGGCCAGCTCGCCCTGCTCCGCGACGATCCCGGACTGCTCGATGCGGCGATCGAGGAACTGCTGCGCTACGACGGTCCGGTGCAGACCACGACGCCGTACGTGGCGGCCGAGCCGATCGAGGTGGGCGGCGTGAGGATCGAGGCAGGCGAGACGGTGATCATCGCGTTGCAGGCGGCCAACCGCGACCCGGCCCACTTCCCCGAAGGCGATCGGCTCGACCTCACCCGTAAAGGCACCCCGCACACGGCCTTCGGCCACGGCATGCACTACTGCCTCGGCGCGTCCCTGGCCCGGGTCGAGGCCCGCATCGCCCTTGGCGCGCTGCTGGCCCGCTACCCCCACCTGCGGCTCGACACCGGCCCCGGCACCGTGACCCGCTACGCGTCCATGGTCATGAACGGGCTGACCGCCCTGCCCGTACACCTGCGCTGAGTCTGGGCGACGTCAAAAGCTCTTTGCCCGCAATAGGGGATGAATATGGCGCACAGCGGCATAAATCGGGCAAAAGGTGACCTGGAGATTTTTGTGGTACGCCCAGCTGGATCGCGAAGGAGTGCCGTGGTGCCACCTGACCGGGGGCGGACCGCCTCCTCCCTGCGCCCGATCTTCGACGGGCGCGGCACGGTCGTGCCCGATGAGCGCGTCACCCTGGTCAACGTCGCGTTCAGACGGCCTGCACGGCAAAGATTTTCCAGCCGTACCGCGAACGTCATCACAACGGACGGTCCTGTTCCGTCGAAGGAGAAGGAGGAGACCGAAGGAGACGGGGTGATGAGGAAAGCGCACGGTGCTCATGAGCGACCGTGGGTCGGCACGTGAGCGTGGAGGCGCGTTCGTGAGGGAGCACGACAGGGCGACGCGGCGGCGCGTGCGGTGACCCGGTTCGGTCCGGCCGCACTCTCGGCCCGACAGCCGTGACGCCAGGGGCGGAAGAGGGCCCTGACGATACCGGCGCCGCGGCGCCCCCTTGATCGCTTCCCTCCTTGGACTACTTCCTGGTACAGGAGAAAGCGGGGATGGCATATGACGAATCGTGAGATCGAGCGGCAGCTCAGGGCGGGTTTCGCAGATCCAGGGGACATCGGTGAGCCGGTGGCGCGGCGCGTCGTCGACACGGGTTTTCCGACGACGCCGCGGGCCCGGCGCGAGGCGAGCCCCAAGCCGTTCCGGGGGACCGCTCCGTGGGCAGGCACTCCGGCCGGTGTAGGGCGCGACAGCGACGTGGCGAAAATCCGCGTCTTCGACGAACGCGACGTCGGCGAGGTCGGCGAGGTTGTCCTGGGCGAGGACGGTATTCCGCGCGGGATGGCTCCCGATGGTGTCGTCCTGGTGCACTCGACCGTGCCGGTCGACCACGTCGCCGACCTGCGCCGGCGGTGCGCGCCCCGGGACGTCACCGTGCCGGACGGGGCGATCAAGGGCACCTTCACCCGGCCGCGGAACGAAACGCGGGAGAGTCGTCGTGCCGGCTGACCGGGGGCAGGACGCCTCCTCCCTGCGCCTGATCTTCGACAAGCACACCGCCGTGATGATGGATGAGCGCGTCACCTTGGTCAACATCGCGTTCAGGATGCTGGGCTGCGCGCATGAGGCCGAGGATGTCGTGCACGAGGCCTTCGCGCGATGGTTCGCCCTGTCCGACGAGGCGCGGCGCGAGATCCGGTCGCCGGTCGCCTGGCTGGTGCGGGTGACCTGCAGGATCTGCCTGGACCAGCTCGGCTCGGCCCGGGCCCGCCGGGAGCGGTACGTGGGGGACTGGCTGCCCGAACCGTTGCCCGATGACTCCCGGTGGGGCGGCACCGGCAGGAACAGCTCCGGCGATCCCGCCGAGCGGGTGGCTCTCGACGACTCCGTCAGCATGGGCATGCTCGTCATGCTCGAATCCGTCACCCCCGCCGAGCGGGTCGCCTTCATCCTGCACGACGTCTTCGACCTGCCGCACACCGAGATCGCCGGCATCGTGGGGCGTAGCGCGGAGTCCAGCCGCCAGCTGGCCGCCTCGGCCCGGCGCCACCTGCGCTCCGACCGGCGCCGCGCCGTGAGCACCCACCAGCACCGCAGCATCGTCTCCGCCTTCAGGAACGCCTGCGAACACGGCGACCTCGACACCTTGATCGGCCTGCTCGACCCCCAGGTCACCGTGCGCGCCGACGGCGGGGGAAAGGTCCGCGCGGCCCTACGGCCGATCCTCGGCCCCGAGAAGACGGCGCGTTACTTCCTCGGCCTGCTCCGCAACAGGTTCGCCCGGGAACTCACCGAGGAGAACGTCAACGGCTGCCCCGGCCTGGTCAGCCATGCCGACGGCGAGGTCAACGGCATCATGGCCTTCGCCGTCCGCGGTGGCCGCATCACCCAGATCTGGGTGATCGTAAATCCGGACAAACTCCATGCCTGGAAGGGGTCCGGCCTCTGAGAGGTCGGACCTTCCGCGTCGACCGGTACGGCAACAGGACCAGCATGGCCATTCTCGGTCGTCTTCCGGACGGTCCGCGCATGATGCGGCGGGGCGAGGTCGAGGACGCCGCTTTCGAGGCGCTGCCCGGCGACTGACAAGACCCCGAAAGCCGCCTCGCCGGCCTTCATCTACGCGGAGCCATCTTGTGGATCCGAAGCCTTCAGCCCACCTGAAGATCCGAAGTCCATGTAGGCCCTGGGACGCGACCTCGGCCGACGCCGAACCCGTCGGCCCGCCCGGCCGGGGGCTCCCGGCGGGGAAGGCGTCCGCGAGGCGTTCACCGAGTACGGAGACCCGGCTGAAGGGCGCGGCCCGCTTTTTTCCGGGAGCGCGGGCAGGCCCCGTCGAGATCGCCGCCTTGTCGCGCGCGGAAGGCATTGACGTTTCGTCCCGCGGAGTTCACCATCCATTTGGCAGCGGGTGTCAACGTTGACATATGTCAACGTTGACTTCCCCGCTATCCCGTAAGGACAGATCGCCACCACCCGAGCTTCGACAGGCCCCGACACCCCCGCCCGTCCTCGACAGAAGGTGCGCAGCTCGATGTCCACATTCGCGTTACCAGGCCGTCGCGTCGTCTCCGCGATCCTCTGCGCCGTGATGACCGCGGTCGCCCTCGTCGCCGTCCCCGCCGGTACGGCGCGGGCGGGAGTGCCCGCCGACTATCCCGAGTATCCCTACGCCCCCACCGCCTACGACGAACCGTTCCGCGGCCAGTTCCACTTCAGCTCGCAGAGCGGCTGGATGAACGACGTCAACGCGCCGCTGTACTACCGGGGCACGTACCACCTGTTCTACCAGCACAACCCGCACGGCCTGAACTGGGACACCATGCACTGGGGGCACGCGACCAGCCCCGACCTCGTGCACTGGACGCAGAAGCCGATCGCCCTGGAGCCGGGGGTGCACGACGCCACGCTCTTCTCGGGCGGCGGCTGGGTCGACACGCGCAACGCGACCGGCCTGAAGAACGGGGACCACGACCCGATCCTGCTGTTCACCAACACCAACGGAGTCTCCATCGCCTACAGCACGGACGGCGGCAACCGCTTCCAGATGTACGACGGCGGGGCGAAGGTCATCTCGACGCCGTACGAGAGCCGCGACCCCAAGGTCTTCTGGGACGCCGCCCGCAACCGCTGGGGCATGGTGTTCTGGGGCAACGAGGGCGGCAACACCCTGAAGTTCTTCAGCTCGACGAACCTGCTCGCGTGGACCTACCGCGGTGAGTACCGCGCCGACTGGGCGTTCGAGTGCCCGGACATCTACCAGCTGCCCGTCGACGGCGACACGGGTGACCAGAGGTGGGTCCTGAACGACGCCCAGGGCGAGTACGCGGTCGGCACTCTCAACGGCGACGGGGTGTTCGTCCCGGACCCCGGCTTCCCGGCGCCGCAGCGGATGGACCAGGGACGCGCCGGATTCGACGGTTCGGTGTACGCGGGCCTCACCTTCACGAACCTCCCGACGAACCGGGTCGTCCAGATGTTCTGGCAACCCGGCAACCGCGGCTCGACCTGGACCGGCAACGCGTCCTTCCCCGCCCAGCTCTCCCTGCGCCGCTTCCCGGAAGGCCTGCGGGTGACCCGGCTTCCCGTCGGCGAGATCTCGGCGATCCGTCAGCCCGCCCAGACGTGGGGCACGCGGACGATCACGACGAACGACGGCACGGACCCCTTGAACGGCGTCAACGCGGACACCTACGAACTGATCTCCGAGTGGGACCTCACCGGCGCCACGGCCGCCGAGTTCGGGTTCCGGCTGCACCAGCGCGCGAACGGGTCCAGCGACCGGACCATCGCCTACAACCGCGCCCTGCGGCAGATGGAGGGAAAGCCGCTCGCCCCGGTCGGCAACCGGATCAGGATGCGCGTACTGGTGGACCGCGGCCAGGTCGAGGCGTTCGGCAACGACGGGCGGCTCTCGTACACGGAGAACACGAACTTCGACTCCGGAGCCGGCAGCCTGGGCATCTCCGCCTACGCGGCCGGCGGCGACGTCACGCTGGTGTCGCTGACCTTCCACCGCCTCGACAAGATATGGGCTCCGGCGGCCGGTGGAACGGGCGAGATGCGCTGGAACGGGACGAACAAATGCGTCGACATGGACCCGGCCGCCACCAACGGCGCCGCCGTCCGCATCTGGGACTGCTGGAACGGGCCGAACCAGCAGTGGAGACACAACGAGAACGGGTCACTCGGCATCGGGGGGATGTGCGTCGACCAGCCCGCCGAAGTCATCGGCAACGGCGCCCCGCTGCAGGTGTGGGCGTGCAACGGGGCACCCCAGCAACGCTGGACCCGGGTCGGGAACGCGTACCGCAACGCGTGGTCCGGCCGCTGCCTGGACCTGTCGTACGGCGACAGCGTCAACGGCCGCCGCCTCCAGGTGTGGGACTGCGTCGGCGGCGGGAACCAGTCGTGGGGCTATCCGGTGTAGGCGAATCTCCCGCCACCCCGGCACGGGCGCTCCTCCTGCGCCGGGGTGGCGGCACGGGCAAGGCGACGCAGGCACGGTGAGGCAGGCACGGCAGGGCAGGCACGACAAGCTTTCGACAAGCCCGCGTGGCTAGCGTGCACCGCAGCTAAGTCGGGAGTCGCCATGCCTGCTTCGGTGTCAGCCGGTCCGCGAATTCGTCCGGGCAGGGGAGACGGCGGCTCTTTCCCGATGGCATGCGGAGTCCTGATCGCGTTGGGTGGCGCGCTGGCGGCCTTCGCCTTCAACGCGACCTACGCGAGGGGCTGGATCGACCTGGAGGTCTATCGGGAAGGCGGGGCGGCGGTACTGCGGGGCACCCCTGTCTACGACTTGATCGTGGGTGGGAGAGATCTGAGGTTCACCTACTCACCGTTCGCGGCGATGCTGTTCACGCCCCTCGCCCTGGTCGGGACGGAGGTCGCCGTCGCCCTCTGGGTGCTGATCTCCATACTCGCCCTGGAGGTGGTGGTATGGATTCTCGTCGGCCGTAACACGGTGAAGGACCGTGGCCGCCGGGCGACCCGCACCCTGCTGGTCGTCGCCGTGACGCTTCCCCTGTATCCGGTCGCGCTGACGTTGTGGAACGGTCAAATAGGCATCCTCCTGCTGCTGGTGACAGTCGTGGACCTGACGCACGGCAAGGAGAAGTGGCACGGCATAGGAACGGGCATCGCCGCCGGCATCAAACTCACCCCGCTGATATTCATCCCCTATCTTCTCGTCAGGCGCCGTTTCCGGGCCGCCCTGATGGCCGGTCTCGGTTTTCTCGGCACGGTCGTCCTCGGACTCCTGCTGCTGCCCGCCGATTCGCGTGACTACTGGGGTGGCGCGTTCTTCGACACGCAACGGGTGGCCGCCGAGCAGGGCGTGGATGTCTTCAACCAATCGCTCCGCGGCGTGCTCATGCTCGTGCCCGGCTCCTGGCCCGTCGTGCCTCTCTGGCTCGCCCTGTGCGCGGTGGTCGGCGCGGGCGGACTCCTGGTCGCCGCCCGGACCGCGAGGAAGGCGGGCGAGCTCGCCGGAATCACCGCCTGCGCCGTCGTGGGGCTGCTCGTCTCACCCGTCTCCTGGCCGCACCACTGGGTCTGGTGCGTACCGCTCCTGGTGCTCTGGGCACAGCGCGCGGACTCCACACTGGAGAAGGCGGGCGTGGGGCTCCTGTGGTTCGTCTTCCTGCTGCCCGGATACGTCACCCTGACGACACTTCTCGTGTATCCGTCCCATGCTGGAACGTGGTTGATGTCGCTGATGGGCAGCTACGTGCTCAGCGGGCTGTCGACATTGCTGGCACTCGCGGCTTGTTCCGGCCGGAGCGACCGGCGGCAGAGGAAGGCACGTGCCGGAGGACGGCCGGAGATCTTCAACGGCCAGGATCACATGGCCCGACCCCGGCGTGACCCGGCAGCCGACCGCCGCGAAACCACTTGAAGCACATCAAGGCATCCTGACGGCGTTGCTCAGGCCCATTTTCTCTCGGCTTTCACGCTGTTGAGAAAGGTGTTCCATTGGGTGGGGGTGAAGAGGAGTTTGGGGCCGTCGGGGTCTTTGGAGTCGCGTACGGCGACCAGGCCGGGGTGGCCGGTGGTGTCTGTGAGCCTCGCGACCTCGACGCAGTCGCCGCCGTTGTCGCCGGAGAAACTTGACTTGATCCACTTGACGTTACTCAGGTCCACTTTTCCTCTACCGCCCTTTGGATGAGCTCGATGGACATTTTCAGCGGCAACGCTTCGGTCCGAATGGCCTCGAAACGCTCCACGGCCGCCGTGACGTCTTCCTGATCGCTTGTTGTGAGACCTCGCACGGCCGTCTCCGCATACAGTACGTCGCCTCCTCCGTCCAGCGTCGCGATTACGAACCCGCCCATCAGGCCAGAATGCATCCCGTGAGGTATCACCTGAACGCTCAGCCGTGGATTGACCACCGAAATCAGGCGCTCTAACTGCTCTTTCATTGTCTTGTGGCCACCGATCGGGCGATGGAGAACCCCCTCGTCGACCACACATCGATAGATCGGGGGTGGAGGGTCCTCGCGGATGAGGATGGCCTGGCGGTGCAGGCGGGCCTCCACCGCAGCCTCGTCTCCACGTAGCACTACGCGGGCGTATGCCTCGGTCTGAAGCAGCCCGGGAATCACCAGAGGCTGATAGGTCCGGAGAGTGACCGCGACCTGCTCCTTGTCGTGCCACTTCCCGAACCAGGGAGGAAAGGACCGCCCCTTCCTCCAGTCGAGGAGTCGACGGAGGGCGCCGCCGGTCTCAAGGGTTTCGTCGCAGATCTCGGCGAACTCCGGGCTGGCCGGGAGTTGCCCCGTCTCCACCCCGCTGATCAGGGACTCGCTGAAGTGGATCCGCTCGGCGAGCTGACCCTGGGTGAGACCCGCCGCCTTTCGGTAGTGACGCAGCTCTCTGCCCCAGATCGCCTGAGGCGTATAGAGATCAGGGATGATGCCCTCCTTGTCGGAGTTCAACAAAAGACCGGTGAACTCCAGCTCGCAGGTTTCGTAACCATTCGACTACCAAGGGTAGTGGTTTCTCGGCACGCTGAACATAAGAAATCCGAGGCGGAGAGAGAAAACATGGAAGAGGCACTCAAGGCGAGCGCGGCGCTGACCGAATATCGCTACACGATGAATCCCGGCCTTTCCCCGCTGGGGGAGAAGTGGATACCGCGCGAACCGGGAAGTGTCGCGTCCGCCCGCCGGTTCGTGCGTGACGTCGCCACCGACTGGAAGGCGACGGGGGACATCCCGGAAATCGCCGAACTCCTGACCTCGGAACTCGTCACCAACGCCCTCGCGTACGGCTCCTCGGACGTTTCCCCCATGAGTCCCGTCCGTGTCACGGTCGGCAGGGAGAGGGAACTGCTGACTGTGGACGTCCATGACGCCTGCATCGCGATCCCGCGTCTGAGGCGGGCAGGAGATCTGGAGATCTCCGGCCGTGGTCTCGCCATCGTCCAGGACCTCTCCCGCAACTGGGGCTGGACCCTCAACCCCTACGGCAAGTCCGTCTGGTTCCAGCTGGCGGCCTGGCCGTAGGTTTTCCGGTGGCTCGAATCCGGCCAGTACAGTACGTGGGTGACGAACCTACGGGAACAGATTCTCGCCGAACTCGGCGTCAAGGCGACCATCGTCCCCAAGGTCGAGATCCGGCGACGGGTCGACTTCCTCAAGGACTACCTGCGGGCGACCCCGGCAAAGGGCTACGTGCTCGGGATCAGCGGCGGCCAGGACAGCACGCTGACCGGCAGGCTGTGCCGCCTCGCCGCCGAGGAGCTGCGTGCCGAGGGGCACGAGGCCACCTTCGTCGCGGTGCGGCTGCCCTACGGCGTGCAGGCCGACGAGCACGACGCGCAGATCGCGTTGGAGTTCGTCCGGCCCGACCGGTCGATCGCGGTGAACGTCAAGCCGGGCGCGGACGCCGTCGCCGCCGAGACGGCGTCCGCCCTGCGGGAACTGTCAGGGGACGAGCTGCGGGACTTCGTACGCGGCAACCTCAAGGCCCGCGAGCGCATGGTGATCCAGTTCGCGATCGCCGGGCAGCTGGGCATGCTCGTCGTGGGCACCGACCACGCGGCCGAGGCGGTGACCGGCTTCTTCACCAAGTACGGCGACGGCGGTGTCGACGTCACCCCGCTGACCGGGCTGACCAAGCGCCAGGGCGCCGCCCTGCTGCAGGAGCTGGGCGCGCCGCCGAGTACCTGGGAGAAGGTGCCGACCGCCGATCTTGAAGACGACCGGCCCGCGCTGCCCGACGAGGTGGCCCTCGGCCTGACGTACACCGAGATCGACGACTACCTGGAGGGTGCCGAGGTCACGCCGGAGGTGGCGGCGAAGGTGGAGTCGCTCTACCTCGCGACCCGGCACAAGCGGGCCGTCCCGGTCAGCCCGCTCGACGACTGGTGGCGGGCCACGAACTAGCCCCCACAGCCGCGAGCCCGTCTCCCGCCACCGGGCGCGGGCCGGGCGCGCAACCGCCGTCGCCGAAGAGCTCGTGGGTCACGCACTCCGCGGCGTCCCGGCGGAGGGTGTCAGGGCAGGTGGACGGGCGGGAAGATCTGCTCGGCCCGGTCGCGCCTGGTCAGCAGGTCCCAGTACTGCTCGGCCAGCTCGGCGGGGTCGACGGTGGGGTTGCCGCCCAGCGACGGGTCGGCCTGCGAGGCGAGCCGGTGCCCGAGGCTGCCCTCCACCCAGGCGGCCACCGTGACGGTGCCCGCGTAGACGCCCTTGCCGGCGAGTTCGGCGTTGAGCGAGTGGATCCAGTTGCGGGCCGCTGCCATGACCGGGCCGACCCCGCTCATGCCGGGGGCGGCGAGCACGGCGGACAGCCCCTGGCCGAGCAGGATGCCGCCGTCCCCGCGCTCGATCATCTGCGGCAGGACCGCGCGGGTGATCTCGACGGGCGTGTACAGGTAGAGGTCGACGATGGCGCGCAGGGCGTCGGCGGTCAGCTCGGCGGCGGGGACGAACGGCGCGCTCGCCCCGATGGGCGCGTACTCGACCACGTCGATCCGCCCGAACCGTCCCGTGATCCCGTCGATCAGCGCGGGGACGGCGGCCGGGTCGGACAGGTCGGCCGTGAACGGCGCGGCGTCGATGCCCTCCTCGGCGAGCGCGGAGGCCAGCGCGTCGAGAGGCTCCCTGCGGCGGGCCACGAGCGCCACGGTGTAGCCCTCGCGGCCGAAGCGACGGGCGACGGCCGTCCCGAGGCCGCTTCCCGCGCCGAAGATCGCGATTGTCCTGGACATGAGGCACTCCTCGAAGTGAATGAAGTGAATGAAGTGAGTGAAGTGAATGCTGAGACGGCCGGCCGGGTGATCCGGCGGGCCTCGTGGTGGGTCGCCCGTTCGACCGGGTTTTCCCGTACGGCCGGATGGGGCGTGGGTGGGTCCGGGGTCCGCGGTCCGGGGCCGTAAGAGCTCCCCGGGGCTGTGACCTCTGATTCCTCTCATCAGTGCGGTAGCGACATGATGCGTTAGAATCGGCACCCTTACAAAAGGCACACGGGTGTTCGTGCCGAACGTGAAGGTGTGAGATGAGCGATGCCCGCCCTGCCCGCCCGACCGCGGGCCCCTGTGCGCTGTGGCCCGACGACACCGACTTCATCCGGGAGGTCCTCGAGCGCGCCGGCGACAAGTGGAGCACGCTCGTCATCGCGACCCTCCAGGACGGTCCGCGGCGTTACACCGACCTCTACCGCTCCATCCCCGGCATCTCCCAGCGGATGCTCACGCTCACGCTCCGCCACCTGCGGCGTGACGGCCTTGTCGAGCGCACGTCCTATCCGGAGGTCCCGCCGAGGGTCGAATACGCTCTCACCCCTCTGGGCGCCACCCTGCTGAGCACCGTGCTCGCCCTGGCCGCGTGGGCCGTGGACCACCACCTGGAGATCCGCGAGAACCGGACCCGCTTCGACGCCCTCACCCGATAGGCGGAGGGTCCGCCCGGCGTCCAGGGTGCCGGCTCGTGCGACCGCCAGGGCGGACGACCCGCCCCCCCTCGGTGGATCTCTCCCTCGACCAGCACGACGCCCCCTGGCTCGAAGGACGCCTGTGGGGTCTCGCCGAGGAGATCTCCGAGACCTTCCAGGAAACCGCCCGCTGCGCGCGCCACGTCAACGCCATCGCCCGGGGGAGGAGGCACTTCACCCCCCAGGGCGTCGACGAGTTGCGACGCCTCGTCGAGGAGGACCTGAGGCTGCACCGGGCGGAGCTGCCCGGCGGCTACCGGGAGGCGTACAACGAGATCAGCCGTGGCCTCGACACCCCCTCGAAGGTCACCGCCACCCCCACCACCACCGCGCCGGCCTCCGTGCGCCGCGCCCTCGCCTGCCGGATCCAGCGCGACCGGCTCAGGGGTGACGCCTGAGACCTCGTGTTTTGGCGTACGGATGCCGCTGCCGCCCGCCGTACCGGGTCGGAACGTGTGATCCTGGCGGCGGGCGCCGGGGCGCCCCGGGCGGGATGCCGCCGCATCCGGCCGGATGAAAGTGGAACACCGTCCGGTTTCATGCCCGTGTGCAGCTTTGTTGCAGCTTCCGTCCCCGCCATTGACGGCTTTTGACGGCCGACGTTATGGTCCAAGTGGTCGGAAAGCGCTTTCCGTGCCATCTTTTGTGGACTCGTGTGCCTTCGCTCGGTCCGAAAAAGGCCGACATCGACAGACCTGAACCTTCGCGTGCTCGCCACATCCGCGTCCGGTCCAGGTGAGCGCACGTCCACGCCGACCACTTTCCTGACCAGGTGTTCGTACACGAAGGTGAGACGAGGATGAGACGAGCAGTCGCGCTGCGACTCAAGGCGGCGCTGGCCGTGGCGGTCACCGCGGCCGCGGCCGGTGTGGCCGTGCCGGCGATGCAGGCGTCGGCGGCGGTCGGCAGCGCCACCGGTTACGCGACCGGCAACGGCGGGACCACCGGCGGCGCCGGCGGGCAGACGGTGCGGGCCACCACGGGGACCGCGATCCACGCGGCCCTGTGCGGCCGGGCGAGCAGCAGCACCCCGATCACCATCGAGGTCGAGGGGACCATCAACCACGGCAACACCAGCAAGGTGTCGGGTTCGAGCTGCAACACCGCCGCCGGCGTGATCGAACTCAAGCAGATCAGCAACGTCACGATCATCGGGGTCGGCAACGGGGCCGTATTCGACCAGCTGGGCATCCACATCCGCGACTCCAGCAACATCATCATCCAGAACGTGACCGTACGGAACGTCAAGAAGTCGGGCTCGCCCACCTCCAACGGCGGTGACGCCATCGGCATGGAGAGCACCGTCCGCAACGTCTGGGTCGACCACGTCACCCTGGAGGCCTCGGGCGGGGAGTCGGAGGGGTTCGACGGCCTCTTCGACATGAAGGACAACGTCCAGTACGTGACCCTGTCCTACAGCACCCTGCGCAACTCCGGCCGCGGCGGGCTCATCGGCTCCAGTGAGAGCGACCGCTCGAACGGCTTCATCACCTTCCACCACAACCTGTACGAGAACATCGACTCCCGCACACCCCTGCTGCGGGGCGGCATAGCCCACATCTACAACAACTCCTACGTGAACCTCTACGAGTCCGGCATCAACTCCCGGGCCGGGGCCCGCGCCAAGGTGGAGAACAACCACTTCAAGAACTCCAAGGACGTCCTGGGCACCTTCTACACCGACCAGGCCGGCTACTGGCAGGTCGCCGGCAACATCTTCGACAACGTGACCTGGTCGGCCCCCGGCGACGACAACGCCCCCGCCGGCCCCAACCCGCAGTCCAACACCACCGTCAGCGTCCCGTACGCCTACAGCCTCGACGGGGCGAGCTGCGTGCCGGACATCGTCCGCCAGACGGCGGGCGCCAACAAGGGGCTGCGGGTGTCGAACGGCAGCTGCTCGCCGCAGACACCGACGCCCACTCCCACGGTGACGCCGACGGTGACGCCGACGGTGACGCCGACCCCCACGCCGACGGTCACCCCTCCGCCCGGCGGGACCAACCTCAGCATCGGGGCAGGCTCCGACGGGTCCAGCAAGGCCGACGGGACGAGCTACGGCAACGTGCGCGACGGCAGCCTGAGCACCCACTGGTCGCCGTCCGGCTCGACCGGTGACATCTCGATCAAGTGGAGCTCCGCCAAGACGGTCTCCAGCGTCGTCATCCGCGAGGCGTCGGGCTCCGCGGGCGCCATCGGATCCTGGCAGCTCCTCAACGGCGGCACCGGCGCCGTCCTGAAGTCCGGCAGCGGAGCGGGCACCGTCACCTTCGCCGCGACCTCGCTGAGCAAGATCACCTTCCGGATCACCGGCTCGACCGCCACGCCGAAGGTCGCCGAGTTCGAGACCTACGCCGGATAGCGGACCGGCCCGGAACCCTGGGCGGGGCCGTCGGTGCCGCCCGGGGTTCCGGGCCGGCCCTCCAGGTTCACCAAGCGCGTTCGGCCGGTAACGCAGGGGGGTTCGCGATCGATGAGCGAGTGACGCGTTCGTTCGAGGCGACCGGATCTCCGGTGCCGGTCGCCGGATCGTGGTGATTGGAGGCCCATGCCCGGGCGGGTGGTGGCGGATATCGGCCACGGAGTGGTCGCCGACGTGTTTCCCGAGGAACTGCCGGTGTTCGCGGCGGTCAGCTCGGCCTATTTCGACGACCCGGACCGGACGCTGTCCGGCAAGGACCGCAACGGCGGGCCGCTCGGGTTCGGTCTCGTAGAGGTGACCGCCCTGATGACGCCCGCGGTGTTGTGGGTGGTCCAGGTCGTGCTCCAGCACTACACCCAGCCGTACATCGAGAAGGGGGCGGACGGGCTGCGGTCGAGGGCGGCGCGCCTTCTCCGGCGACGCGGGAAGGGTGTGCCCGGGCCGGACGACGTGGACGCCGAGTCGTTGCGGGCGCTCACCCCGGAACAGCGCGCCGAGCTCCGTGACGTCGCCGTCGACGCCGCGCGGCGGCGCGGGCTCTCACCGGAGCAGGCCGAACTGATCGCCGAGGCGATCGTTCACCGGATTCCCGGGGCCGGTGACGAGCAGGGCCCGCCGAACCGGCCGTGACGCCTGTGCGGCCGGCCGGTGACCCGGTGGCCATGCCCCCCGCCGGCACCACCACCCGGTTCATCATGCTGATCACGCTCGTGATGGCAGGCGGGCTCTTCACGTTCTACGAGCTCTACTTCCTGGTCCCGGGAAACTGGGACCACTTCATCTCGGTCTTCTCCCGCTGTTTCGCCGATCCGCGGATAAGCGTGCCGGATCCCGACGACTTCGAACGGGCCCGCAGGCTGCTGGCCGTCTGCCAGGCACCCGCGTTCTACGACAAGGTGGCGTGGATCGGCTGGGGATTCCTGCTGCTGACGGCCGTCGCCGCGCTGCTCTACGGGATGCATCCGGTGTGGATCAGGCGCCGAGGCGGGCTGCGGCCCTACGTCCGGGACGAGGACAACGCGGAGGTGCTCGGCTACCTGGACGCACTGCGGTCCAGGATGGGGCTGGCCAGGGCGCCCGCGTGGTTCGTCGCGCCGCGCTCGATCCGCACCGGCGGCGGGCAGGCGTTCGGCCTGCCGTGGCGCCGCTGCGTCCGGCTCGACGCCGGGCTGATCATGCTCTACACCCGTGACCGCGCGCTGTTCAGGACCGTGGTGCTGCACGAGCTGGCGCACCTGCGCAACCGGGACGTCGACAAGACCTATCTGACGATCGCGATCTGGTGGTCGTTCGTCGCCGTCGTCGCGGTCCCGCTGCTGGGGCTGGTCGGCTACGCCGCGCTACCGGGGCCGACGGTCACCCGGGACGCGATGTGGTCCGAGCTGGTGCCCTACATGGTGGACCGGCCGCACAACGTGGGGCAGGCCCTGGTGGTGGCCGTTCTGGTGTATCTGGTGCGCAACGCCATCCTGCGGGTCAGGGAACTGCACGCCGACGCGGTGGGCACGGCGTACGACGAGCCGGTCCCGGCCGCGGACCCCGGCCCGCCGGACCCCGGCCCGCCGGGTCGCGGGGCCGCCGTCCGGTGGTCGTGGCCGAGGTTCGGGCTGGGCACCCACCCGGCGCCGGAGTGGCGGGCGGCGGTACGACGGCGCCCCGAACTGCTGTGGCGGCCGACCCTGTGGGAGCTCGCCGGCGTCGGTGTGGTGGCCGGGCTGCTGGGAAACAGCCTGGATCTGCTGGTCAGGGGTCTGTTCCTGGACGCGTTCGGCAAGCTGAACACCTTCGGCGGCGAGGCGGCGGTCGGAGCGGTGCTCGGCCCGCCGCTCACCGCTTTCCTGGTGGTGTCGCTGTGGCGGGCGGCGGCCGGTGACACCGGCCACCGGATCCGGTGGTGGCACTGCCTGGTCCAGCCGCCGGTGCTGGCGCTGGGGGTCCTCGCCGGGCTCGCGCTGCCGCTGCTGATCCACTCGTTCAACACGACCCCGTACGCGCTGGCGTCGTCGCGGGTGTGGTGGGGCGATCTCGGCATCCTGGTCACGGCCGGGGTGCCGCTGGTGCTGGGAGGCGTGCTGGTGGCCTGGTGGTTCCGGTCGGCCACGCGGGGGACGCCGTCGGCCGTTCACGCCCGGTGGTCGATGGTCGCCGCCGCGACCGCCGTGTTCCCGTGGTTCCTCGCCTGGTACGTGTCGCTGGCCGCGGACGGGCCCTCCTCGGGCGCGAACCCCGCGATCGGGTGCTGGCTGGGCGGGCCGGTGTCCGGTGATCCGGCCGGTTTCTTCTGGACCCTGGGCTGCGCGCAGGCCTTCCCGGTGCTGAACCTCGTCGAGCTCAACCCCGTCACGCTGCCCGGCCTGGCCCTGCTGTGGCTCGTCCCGTCGATCGCGGCGCTGCGCGGGCGTGCCCCTGGGCGGGGGCGCGCCTCGTGGCGGCGGGCACCGTTGGTGGGGGCGGCCGGTGGCGTGATCGTGATCGCCGCCGGTGTCGCGCTGCCCCACTGGGCGCGGGCCGCGGTGCCGGAGGCGGTGCGGCACGACCTCGGCGCGGAGGGAGCGAACTTCGACCTCGCGTACTGGCGCGCCTACCTCATGATCGCGGTGCTCGCCCAGGCGGCCGTGGCGCTCGTCACCGCCGGTGCCGCCCGCCGTGACCGCCCCGGCCTCGCGCTGCTGGCCGCCTCGGTGACCGCCGTCGTCGCGACCGCCGGGCAGATCGGCTCCTACACCGTCGCCCGGTGCGTCGACCTGATGGAGACGCGCCCGTCCCGCTGCCTGCCGGAGGTGGTGGCCTCGCGACTCGCCGCCGACCTGCACACCGTCACGCTGTACGGGCTGCTCGCGGTCATCCCCGCCGTACCGATCGGAGTGCTGGCCGGCACGCTGTGGCGGCGACGGAGCCGCCCGCCGGGTCCGAGCGCCGAAGGCCAGGCCGATCCCCGGCCGCCCGTGCCGGCGGGTGCCGTGATCGGCTGCCTGGTCGTGGTCACGGTCACGGCGGCCGTGCTGGTCATACCGATCGCCTGGCTCAACTGGGCCCGGTGGGGGGCCGGGTGACCGTACCGGCCGGATGCCACCGGGGCCGGCGGCGTGGCCCGCCCGGTGCCCCGGCTACCCGGCGGTGTCGCTGCCGAGATGCCGGATCCGTTCCTTGAGCGCCGCCGCGTCCGGGCCGTCGAGCTGGTCGAGGATCGTCAGCGCGGACCGCCAGCGGTCGCGGGCGCTGTCGAGGTCGCCCGCCGCGGCGTGCGTCTCGCCGAGGTGGGTCAGGATGGTGGCCTCGAACGAGCGCTCGCCCAGTTCCCGGAACAGGTCGAGCGCCTGCCGGTAGTGGTCGGCCGCCTTGTCGAAGTGGCCGAGGTGGTGGTGGGCGTAGCCGATGCTGTCCAGCGTGCACGCCTGGCCGAACCGCGCGCCGGCCCGCCGCTGCAGGACGAGGCCCTCCTCGCCGCAGGTGACGGCCTCGTCGTAATCGCCGAGGCGGGCGTGGCACCAGCCCATCATGTTGAGGGCGTTGGCCTGCCCGGTGACGTGGCCGGCCGAGCGGAAGAGGCGCAGGGCCTGCGACGCGTGCTCCAGCGCCGTACGGTATTCGCTCTGTCCCTCCAGCGCCAGCGCGAGGGTGATGTGCACGTGGGCGAGGACGGTGTCGTCACCGTGCTCGGCGGCCAGCGCCAGCGCCTCCGCGAGGTGGGCGCGCGCCTCGTCGAGGCGGCCCATCTGGGCGCAGGCGTTGGCCAGGCCACGGAGCACCCTGATCTGGCTCGGCCGGTCACCGAGACGTCTGGTCGCCTCCAGCGCCGTGCGCTGCGCGGCTATCCGGTCGGTCCAGTGTCCCCGGCGCTCCAGGAACTCGGTCACCGTCCAGGCCAGTCGCCAGGCGTAGGCGTCGGATCCCGTACGGTCCGCCTGCCGTACGGCCGAGAGCAGGTTGCGGTGCTCCGCGGTGAACCAGTGCGCGGCCCGCTCGGTGTCGGGCACGTCGCCGAGCGTCACGTCCGGTCCGGGCTCCGCCGCCGTCACCGGGTCGCGGTGCGGGTTGAGCAGTACGGCCGCCGCCTGGGCGGTGTGCAGGTAGTGGTCGAACAGCCGGCGCGCCGCCGCGTGCCGGTCGGCGGCGGCGTCGTGCCGGGCGAGTTCGGCGCTGTAGGCGCGGAGCAGGTCGTGCGCGGCGAACCGGCCCGGCCGGTGCTCGGTGACGAGGCCGGCCGCGGTCAGCTCGGCGAGCAGGTTCCGCGCCGCCCGCGGGGTGACGCCCGCCAGGCTCGCCGCGGCGGCCGTGGCGATGTCGGCGCCCTCGGACAACCCGAGCAGGCGGAACAGGCGCGCCGCGCCGGCACCCAGCGTGCGGTACGACCAGGAGAGGACCGCGCGGACCTCGCCGGTCTCGTCGCCCGCGCTGAGGGCGTCGAGCCGGTCGCGCTCGTCGCGCAGCTCGTCGGCGAACGCGGCCAGCGGGGAGGCCGGGTGCCCGGCGGCGCGGGCGGCCACGATCGCCAGGGCCAGGGGCAGCCGCGCGCACCGGGTGATGATCTCGTCCACCGCGCCGGGTTCGGCGGCGGCGCGCTCGGGGGCCAGGCGGCGGGCCAGCAGCCGCCGCGCCTCGGCGACGGTCGGCGGGTCCAGGAGCAGGGGGCGGGCACCCTCGACGGCGACGAGGCTGGTGAGCCGGTTACGGCTGGTCACCAGCACCAGGCAGCCGGGCGCCCCGGGCAGCAGCGGCCGTACCTGCTCGGCGTCGCGGGCGTTGTCCAGGACCACCAGCATCCGCCGCCGGGCGAGCAGGCTGCGGTACAGCGCCGTCTGCGCGCCCACGTCGGACGGCAGCTGCGAGGCCGGTACGGCCAGGGCGTGCAGGAACCCGCCGAGCGCCTCGCCCGGCGTCGTGACCGGCCCGTCCGGGGCGAATCCTCGCAGGTTGACGTAGAGCTGCCCGTCGGGGAAGCGGCCGGCGACCCGGTGGGCCCAGTGCACCGCCAGCGCCGTCTTGCCCACCCCCGCCGTACCCGACAGCACCGTGACGGGAAGCGCGGTGGGCTGGTCGGCGCCGAGGGCGAGGAACGCGTCGAGGTGCGCGAGCTCGGCGCGGCGCCCGGTGAACCCGCGCACGTCCGGCGGCAGCTGCGCCGGCGGGACGGTCGTGGCCCCCGTGCCCTCCGTGACCGTGGGCGAGGCGGCGCCGGTCTCCTCCGCCGTCTCCTCCACCTCCTCCTCCGCCGGTACGG
This sequence comes from Streptosporangium sp. NPDC002721, assembly GCF_042888905.1. NCBI lineage: Bacteria > Bacillati > Actinomycetota > Actinomycetes > Streptosporangiales > Streptosporangiaceae > Streptosporangium > Streptosporangium sp. NPDC002721. The sequence goes on along the minus strand of NZ_JBIAQI010000030.1, from coordinate 74,747 downwards.
GGGAGGGCGCCGGCCCGTTCCCGGACAGGATCGCCCGGTGCAGCTCGCGCAGCTCGTTCCCGGGGTCCAGGCCCAGCTGGTCGGCGAGCCGCCGCCGGAACGCGGCGTAGCAGTCGAGGGCCTCCGGGACGCGCCCGTCGGCGTGCAGGGCGTGCATCAGCGCCGTGACCAGCGGCTCCGACAGGGGGTTCTCCAGCAGCAGGTCGGTGAGCGGGCCGACGACCGCGGAGGCGTCCCCGAGACGGAGCTCGGCCCGCGCCCAGTGCGCCGCCGCGTCGAGACGCTGCTGGTGCCACGCCTGCCGTACCCGGGCCGCCCAGTCACCCTCGACGCCGCCCAGGGGAGTGCCCCGCCACAGCTCCAGAGCCTGCCGCAGCAGCCGGGCCTCCTCCGCCTCCGCGCACCGCCCGCTCCGCGCCCGCCCGACCAGCCGCCGGAAGCGGTGTACGTCGATGCTGTCGGGGTCGACGTCCAGCGCGTACCCCCCGCTGCGGCGCGAGAGCCGGGCCGATTCCCCCTCGTCGGGGCTCGCCCGCTCCAGCACCCGCCGGATCCGGGCCAGGTAGACATGGAGCGCGTGCCGTGCCCGTTCCGGCGGAGCCTCGCCCCAGACCCGGTCGACCATCGTCTCCACGGGAACCGGCCGTGGCGTGTCCACCGCCATGGCCGCCCACACGGCCCGCTGCCGCGGTGGCCCGAGATCCACCGGCCCGCCGGCCGTCCACAGCTCCAGCGGGCCCAGCATGCGCAACTCCATGATGAGCCTCCCCGTAGCGCCGGCTTCCTTCTGCCCTGTCGACCAGGTGATTGAGAATTCTGCAGGGTTTTGATCACTTTCCTGGCTGATGCTGAACCCGCGATCAACCTGTGTCAACCGGTTCGCGGGAGGAGCGGGGATCGACCCGTCCGAGACGCGTGACCGGTGACTCCAGCCCAGAAGACGCGAAGGAGAAACGCATGAACCGTCTCATCGACCGAATGATCGACCGGATCGTCCCGAAGGCCAGGGTGTCCGCCTGCAGCGGCCGGTACTTCTGCAACTCCGCGGGCCGCCCGGGCAAGTGGTGGCGCTTCTGCTGCCCGCAGACCGGCTGCGAATGGAACTACGTGGGTCCCTGCTGATCCGACCGCGGGGACGGTACCGGGCGGCGCCGCACCGCCGCCCGGGCCTCCCACGAGGAATGTCGCAGGCATGCGACATGTGGCGGCGGTCCACGCTGTCCTGCTCGTCCTGTTCGTCCCTGTCTTTGCGGCCTCGGCGGTGTCGAGGCCACGGGACGCGCACCCGGCGGGCCGGCGCTCGTGACCTTCCGTCGTCGGCCGCTCTGGCAGTCGCGGGGGCCCCGCCGGAGCGGCCCCGGTCATTTCCCTCGACGACTTCGTCGACCTGTTCGCGAGGAGTTCCCGATGCCCTACCTTGCCGCCGCCGTGGTGCTGCTCGGCGTACTGTGCCTGCTGAACCTGCTGCTCACGATCGGAATCCTGCGCCGGATGAGGGAGCAGGCCGTTTCCGCGGAGCGGTCCGCCGGGTCGTTGTTCGTCCTGGGACCGGGTTCCTCCATCGGGGAGTTCAGCGCCGTGACGACCAGCGGCGAGCCGGTGTCCCACGACACCCTGGCCGGGGTGGTCGGGTTCTTCTCCGCCGACTGCGAGGCCTGCCACGAACTGCTGCCGCGCTTCGTCGAGCACGCGCGGAAGCTGGGGCGCGAGAACGTGCTGGCGGTGCTCGGCGGCGGCGACGAGGCGGCGGTGGAGGCCCTCGGCCAGGTGGCCCGGGTCGTCGTCGCCGACCTCGACGGCGGGCCGGTGGCGCGCGCGTTCCGGAACACCTGGACACCCGCGCTGTACCTGATCGGCGACGATCACCGGGTCGTCGCCACGGGCGCCCGGATGGAGGAACTGCCCCTCCCGGACCGGCGCGACCGTACCCGTGACCGTGCTAGCGATCATGACGGCGACCGTACCCCTGATCGTGCCCGTGCCCGTACCCCTGACCGTGCCCGTGCCCGTGACAGCGACGGCGACCGCGACGGACACCGCGACCGTGAGCGCGTCGCGGGCAAGGGGCAGCGGTGAGCGGTGATCCGGAGGGGAAGCCGCGCGTCGGCGCGCGGGAACTGCGCGCCTCCCTCTCGGAGGCCGTCTCGCTGATCTGGCGGTCGGGGCCGGGGAACGTGACGGGGTTCCTGGCGATGACCCTGGTCTCGGCCGCCGCGCCTGTCGCGACCGCGTGGCTGACCAAGCTGGTGCTCGACCGGCTGACGGCCCAGCACGGCGAGGTCGGCGGGCTGGCCCTCGGGCTGATCGTCACCGGGCTGGCCGCCGCCGCCCTCCCGGTGACGCTCCGCTACCTGAGGGCCCAGATCGGCCGGTCCGCCGGCCTGGTCGCGACCGAACGGATGTTCGTGGCGACCGAACGCCAGGTCGGCCTGCGCGCCTTCGAGGATCCGGCCTTCCAGGACCGGGTCCGGCTGGCACAGGACGGGACCGGCCGCGTCACCGAACTGGTGGACAGCATCGGCAACGTTCTCGGCGGCGTGCTGTCCCTCGTCGGCTTCGTGGCGTCCATGCTGATCCTCAGCCCCGCGATGACCGTCATGGTCCTCCTGGCCGCCCTTCCCGCGATCGCCGCCGAGCTCCACCTCGTCCGGCGCCGGTCGAGCATGGAGTGGAGCGTCGAACAGTTCCACCGGCGGGAGTTCTTCTACAGCCAGCTGCTCACGGGGGTCGCGGCCGCCACGGAGATCCGCCTCTTCGGCATCGGGGCGTTCCTGCGCGCCCGGATGATGGACGAGCGGCGGTCGGCGAACGCGGCCGTCCGGCGGATGGATCTCCGGGAACTCCGCGCCCAGGGCGGGCTGACGGTGCTGAGCGCGGTGGTGGCCGGGGCCGGCCTGTGGTGGGCGATCACGGCGGCGCGGCGCGGCGAGCTGAGCGTCGGGGACGTCTCCATGTTCCTCGCGGCGGTCATCGGCGTGCAGTCCGCCCTGGGGGTGCTGACGTCGGCCGTCGCCGGGGGACAGGCGCGGCTGCTGGCCTTCGCCCACTACGTCGCCGTCACCGCGGCCGGGCCGGATCTCCCGCGAGCCGAGCGGGGGCACGCGTCACGGCTGCGCCAGGGCGTCGAGCTGCGGGACGTGTGGTTCCGCTACAGCGACGACCACCCCTGGGTCCTTCGCGGGGTGAACCTGACGATCCCCCACGGGTGCGCCGTCGCGCTCGTCGGGCTGAACGGCGCGGGGAAGAGCACGCTCGTCAAGCTGCTGTGCCGGATGTACGACCCGACCCGGGGGCGGATCCTCTGGGACGGCACGGATCTGCGGGACATCCCCCCGGCCCTGTTGCGCGAACGGATCAGCGCCGTCTTCCAGGACCACATGAACTACGACATGACGGCGGGCGACAACATCGGTCTCGGCGACCTGACCGCGATGGGAGATCGGGGACGCCTTGAGGAGGCGGCCACGCGCGCGGGGCTGCACGACAAGCTCGCCGGGCTCCCTCGCGGCTACGACACGCCGCTCACCCGCATCTTCGTGATCGGGAACGACGGGGACGACCCGGTGACCGGGGTCGTCCTCTCCGGCGGGCAGTGGCAGCGTCTCGCGCTGGCCCGCGCCTTCGTACGGAACGGCAGCGATCTGATGATTCTCGACGAGCCCAGCTCGGGCCTGGATCCCGAGGCCGAGCACGAGATCCACACCCGCATGCGGGAGCACCGGCTGGGCCGTACCAGCCTGCTGATCTCCCATCGGCTCAGCGCCGTCCGCGACGCCGACTACATCGCGGTCCTGGACGGCGGGCGGATCACCGAACACGGGTCGCACGACGTCCTGCTCGCGGCCGGGGGCAGCTACGCCAGGCTGTTTCGCCTCCAGGCCGCCGGATACCAGGAGGCCCTGTGACACCCGTCCTCCCGGCCGCCGGGGTGCTGCTGGCCGCCGGCCTGCTGGCGCTCTGGGCCCGTCGCGGCCTCCTGGCCACCACCGTCGACGGCACGAGCATGGAGCCGGCGCTGCGGTCCGGTGACCGCCTGCTGGTCCGCAGGACGAAGCGGGCGCGCGCGGGACAGCTCGTCGTCTTCGTGTGCCCCGACCCGCCGCACGCCGCGGAACCGATGCCCGAGCGGGACCGCCCGCTCCTGATCAAGCGGGTCGTGGCCGTGCCGGGCGACCGGGTGCCCGTCGGGTGGGAGGACCCGGACATGCAGGAGATAGCCGGAACGGTCGTGCCGCGCGGGTCCCTCGTGGTACTGGGCGACAACCGTGAGACGAGCTGGGACTCCCGGTACTACGGTTTCGTGCGCCGCGAGCGGTTCGTCGGCGTCGTGGTCCGGCGCCTGTCCGGCCCGGAGACCGCCCGCGTCGAGCGCGCGCGCCGGGATCCCTCGCACGCCTCGGGCGGGTGAGGGGGCCGCGATACGAGACTCCCGGCCGTCCGGCTCACCGCCACGCCGGCCGGGGAACGCGCCGGCCACCCGGGGCCGCACCCCCGGGTGGCCGGTATGGGCACGCCGGACCCGAGGTCACCCGAGCGGGTGGCCGGCGCGGGCATGCCGGACCCGAGGTCACCCGAGCGGGTGGCCGGTACCCGCTGGGCACGTCGACCCGTCCCAGCGCCGATCATCTTCCCCTGGAACGATCCATATGCGAGCCCCGTCGAAGGGTGCGAGTCTCGTCGGACGAGCCGGAAGGGGGAAGACATGAGCGAGGCCGCGATTCGGCCGAACGAGACGATGGTGCCGCTGATGCCGTGCGCGTCGGTGGAGCGGACCCTGGAGTTCTACGAGACGCTGGGGTTCAAGGCCACGTACAAACAGAGCAGGCCCTACGTCTACCTGGCGCTGGAGTGGAGCGGGGTCCATCTGCACTTCGGCCCGCCGCCCAAGGGGCTCGATCCGGCCCGGGAGGAGTCCGGGGGGTGCCTGGTCATGGTCGACGCCGTGGCGCCGTACCACGCGGCGTTCGTCGCGGCGATGCGCCAGGCGCACGGGAAGGTGCTGGGTTCCGGCCTCCCGAGGATCACCCGCTACCGGCCGGGCGCGTCCCGGTTCACGCTGGTCGATCCGTCCGGGAACTCGATCATATTCATCCAGCGCGACGAGCCGGTCGAGCTGGAGTACGGCGGATCGAAGAAGCTGACGGGCCTGGCCAAGGTGCTCGACAACGCCCGGATCCTGCGCGAGTTCAAGAACGACGACCTGCAGGCCTTCCGGGCGCTCAAGTCCGGGGTGCGCAGGCACGGCGCGGACGCCCCGGTGGCGGAGCGGGGCATCGCCCTGTGCCACCTCGTCGACCTGGCCACGGTTCTCGGCGAGCCCGTCGATCCGTGGGCCGCCGACCTGCGCGCCCTGGAGCTCACCGCCGAGGACAGGCAGCGCGTCGAGTCGGAACTCGGGCATCTTCCCCGGCTGCGGGAGTGGCTTCCCCCAAGCGACCGAAGCGGCTGATCGGGCGGCCGGGGTGCCACGGATAAAGGCGGTGACGCTCAGATCCGTTCGGCGTGGCCCAGGCGGCGGCCGGCGTCGCGGGGGGCGCCGGAGTCCCTCGGGTCCCCCGTGTCCCCGGGATCCGGCGGCGGGTCAGCCCGTACGGCCGCCTCCCGGTGCAGCGGCAGGCGCAGGGCGAACCGCGCGCCTCGCGGGGTGTCCTCGATGAGCAGGGTTCCCTGATGGGCGTGGGCGATGTCGCGGGAGATGGCCAGGCCGAGCCCGCTGCCCCCGGGTTCACGGCGCCGCCCGTCGTCCAGGCGGACGAAGCGTTCGAAGACCCGTTCGCGGTCCTGCGGCGCGATGCCGTCCCCGTCGTCGGTCACCGTGACCACGGCCTGGCCGTCCACGTGCTCGGCGGTGACCTCGATCACGGTGCGGGCGTGTCGCCGGGCGTTGGCCAGGAGGTTGTTCAGGACCCGGATCAGCTGAATCCGGTTGCCCCTGACGTGCACGTCGCGGCCGGCGTGGACGTGCACCGGCACGCCGCCCGTCCGGGCCGCCGCCTCCTGGGCGACCAGCGCGCCGAGGTCGATCGGCTCGTGCGCCACCGGGGTGCCGGAGCGGAGACGGGCCAGCACCAGCAGGTCGTCGACGATCGCCTCCAGCCGTCCGGTGGCCGACAACGCCTCCCGGATGGTCTCGCGGGGGTCGACGTCGTGGGGGTAGAGCATCGCCTCCTCCAGCTGGGTGCGCAGGCCGGTGAGCGGGGTCTTGAGCTCGTGGGAGGTGGTGGCGGCGAACCGGCGTTGCAGTTTCACCGCCTCCTCCAGCCTGGCCAGGGTCTGGTTGATGGTGTGGACGAGCAGCGCGTGCTCGCCGCAGCCGGACGGCTGGGGCACGCGAAGGCTCAGGTCGCTCACCGTGATGTCGGACAGGTGCTCGCGGATCACCCCCACCGGGCGCAGGTGCTTGCCCGCCAGCCGCCAGTTCACCCAGGCGGTGAGGGCCACGCCCAGCAGGACTCCGGCGGCGGTGAGGAGCTGCAGGCGGTAGCCGGTCAGGATGGGCGGCTGTGTCACCCCGGCGTAGACGAAGAGGGGCTCATCGGGCCGGGTCCCGGAGGTCTCCGGCTGGAAGACCCTGAAGGCGGCCAGCATGACGCACTCGTCCCGGCCGGAGCACTCCGTGAAGTCCTGGATCCGGTCGTCGGCGGGGGGCCTCACCGTGCTCAGGGCCGGCCTGCCCGCCGCCGCGGGACTGGCCGCCACCACCCTGCCGCGGGAGTCGACGAGCTGGAGGAGGTCGATGTCCCCCTTCGGGGCCGGCTGTGGCGTGCCGCCGGGCCGGAGGGACCCGCCCCAGTTGACGGCGACCCTCTCCGCCTCGTCGAAGATCTGGGCCTGGACCCGGTTGAACACCAGGAAGTTGATGCCGGCGCCGATCGCGGTGAGGAAGACCAGGGCCAGGGCGGCGATTCCCAGCGTGGTGCGTGCGCGAAGCGAGTACGGACGGAACGCTCCGCATCTACTTGCCACGGCGGCTCTTCTTCCTCTGAACGTGCGAAAGTCGAGGTCGGGTCACCATCGAAGGTAGCCGCCGGGCAAGCAGCCTCGGCACGAACAGCCCATATCAATACCAAAAGCAGACCATTGTATTACCGCAGCTCAAAGGTGCTTTTTGCCGCGCGCCCTCGTGTGGGGGGCCACGGTCCCGTCGTGTCGCGGTTCGGGCCCGTGGTGTTCCCGGGGCGGCGGTCGTCTCCCCGGGGCGGCAGCCGGTCTGACGGAACGAGTCCGTGGGAGACGGGGGCCGGCCCGGTGGGTCAGGATCGTTCGGTGTGGCCCAGGCGGTGGCTGATGTCCAGGGCTCCGGCGATCATGACCGGCGCCAGCTCGTGCAGCCGCTCCTCGCTGAACCGGTAGGCCGGGCCGGACGCGCTGACCGCCGCGACGATCTCGCCGTCGTGGGAGCGGATGGGGGCGGCGACGGCGTTCAGGCCGATCTCGTACTCCTCGACGGTGACGGCGTACCCCCGCTCGCGGGCCTGGCGAAGCTGGCCGTCCAGCGCGTCGGCGGAGGTGATCGTGTTCGGGGTGTACGCCTTCAGGCCCCCGGCCGTGAGCAGCCGGGTGCGGTGCAGGTCGTCGAGGTGGGCGAGCAGGACCTTGCCGCTGGAGGTGGCGTGCAGCGGGGTGAGCTCCCCGACCCAGTTGTGCGTGGTGACCGCCGCCGGGCCGCGTACCTGGTCCAGGTTGACCGCGTAGTGGGAGCGCAGCACGGCGATGTTGACCGTCTCGCCGACCTCCTCGGCGAGGCGGCGGCAGACGGGGCGGCTCTGCTGGGTGAGGTCGAGCCGGGAGGCCACCCCGCCCGCCAGGCGGATGATCCCGAAGCTGAGGCGGTACTTCCCCCGCTCCTCGGCCTGCTCGACCAGCCCGCGCGACTCCAGCGCGCCCAGCAGCCGGAACGCCGTCGACTTGTGGACCGATATCTCCTGGGCGATCTCGCTCACCCCGGCCTCGCGGCGCTCGGAGAGGATCTCCAGGATCGTGATGGCCCGGTCGACGGACTGGACTCCGCCACTGCTGTCGGCGGTACGGCCGCCGAGGGGATCGTTGCCCATGTCGGGACTGTAGGTGCTGGAAGCAACGAATGCCATTTCGGCCGACAATCATCGTTGCGAATGGTGCAGCTTATTGCGCCATTCGCTACAATTTTGATCATTACCTCCTGGTTGAACGAGCCGAACGAGCTGAACTAGGCGAGGCAGACATGTACGACTTTGTCATCGTCGGGGGCGGCTCGGCGGGAAGCGCCCTCGCGAACCGGCTGTCCGCCGACCCCGCCAACCGGGTGCTGGTGCTGGAGGCGGGCCGCCCGGACTACCCGTGGGACGTCTTCATCCACATGCCGGCCGCGCTGCCCTTCCCCATCGGGAGCCGTTTCTACGACTGGAAGTACGAGTCCGAGCCCGAGCCGCACATGAACGGCCGCCGGATCTACCACGCCAGGGGCAAGGTGCTCGGCGGCTCCAGCAGCATCAACGGGATGATCTTCCAGCGCGGCAACCCGATGGACTACGAGCGCTGGGGCGCCGACGAGGGCATGGGGACCTGGGACTTCGCCCACTGCCTGCCGTACTTCAAGCGCATGGAGAACTGCGTGGCCGCCGACCCCGCCGACCCCTGGCGCGGGCGGGGCGGTCCCCTGGTGCTGGAGCGCGGGCCGGTGCGCAACCCGCTGTTCGGCGCCTTCTTCGAGGCGGTGCGGCAGGCCGGGTACCCGCTGACCGACGACGTCAACGGCTACCGCCAGGAGGGCTTCGCCCGCTTCGACCGCAACATCAGCAGGGGCCGCAGGCTGTCGGCCGCCCGCGCCTACCTGCATCCGGTCATGAACCGCCCCAACCTGGAGGTCAGGACGCGGGCGCACGTCACCGGCATCCTCTTCGAGGGCAGGCGTGCCGTCGGCGTCGAGTACGACGGCCGGACGGTCCACGCGGGCGAGGTGATCCTGTGCGGCGGCGCGATCAACACCCCGCAGCTGCTCCAGCTCTCCGGGGTGGGAAACGCCGCCGAGCTGGACGCCCTCGGCGTCGACGTCGTGCACGACCTGCCGGGCGTCGGCGAGAACCTCCAGGACCACCTGGAGGTCTACATCCAGTACGGCTGCAAGGAGCCGGTGTCGGTGCAGCCCGCGATGAGGTGGCGCAACCGGCCGCTGATCGGCGCGCGGTGGCTGTTCCTGCGCAGCGGCCCCGGCGCGACCAACCACTTCGAGGCGGGCGGCTTCGCCCGGAGCAACGACGACGTCGACTACCCCAACCTGATGTTCCACTTCCTGCCCATCGCGGTCCGCTACGACGGCTCGGCGCCCGTGGGCGGGCACGGCTACCAGGTGCACATCGGGCCGATGTACTCCGACTCGCGCGGCTCGGTGAAGATCACGAGCACCGACCCCCGGGTCCACCCGGCGCTGCGCTTCAACTACCTGTCCACCGCCCAGGACCGGCGCGAGTGGGTGGAGGCCGTCAGGATCGCCCGCGACATCCTGAACCAGCCCGCGATGGACGCGTTCAACGCGGGGGAGCTGTCACCGGGCCCCGGGGTCGAGACCGACGAGGAGATCCTCGACTGGGTGGCCAGGGACGGCGAGACCGCGCTGCACCCCTCGTGCACCGCGCGGATGGGCGTCGATCCCATGTCCGTGGTCGACCCGCTGTCCATGCGGGTCCACGGCCTCGACGGGCTGCGCGTGGTGGACGCCTCGGTGATGCCGTACGTGACCAACGGCAACATCTACGCGCCGGTCATGATGGTGGCGGAGAAGGCGGCCGACCTCATCCTGGGCAACACCCCGCTCGCCGCCGAGCACACCGGCTTCTACCGCCACCGCGACGGCTCTCCCCGCTGACCCGCTTCTGCCGCCACCGCGGCGGCCACGGCGCCCTCGTCGGTGGGCATGCCCGGCCCAGGGGGCGACGGCTCCGGCGACCGGGGTCGTGCGTCACCCGCCTAAAGTTGTGTCATGAGCAACGAGCTGGAGAGAGATGGCGCTGCGGTGCAGTCCGTCGACCGCGCGCTGTCCGTCCTGCGGCTGCTCGCCCGCCACGGCGACCTGGGCGTCAGCGAGATCGCCGCGGAGCTGGGGGTCCACCGCTCCACGGCGTTCCGCCTCGTCATGACGCTGGAGCTGCACGAGCTCGTCGAGCAGACCGCCGACCGGGGGAAGTACCGCCTGGGGGTGGGGATCGTCCGGCTCGCGGGCGCCGCGACCGTGAGGCTCGACGTCGTCCGCGAGAGCCGCGCCACCGGCGAGCGGCTCGCGGCGGCGGTCGGCGAGACCGTCAACGTGGCCATCCTCGATCGCGACGAGGCCCTGTACGTCGACCAGATGGCGGGCCCCTCGGCCCTGCAGGCCCACAACTGGGCGGGGCGGCGGGTGGCGCTGCACGCGACGTCCAACGGCAAGGTGCTGCTGGCCCACGCCCCGAGGGAGCGGTTCGAGCACCTGGCCGCCGGGCCGCTGCGCCCGTTCACCGACCTGACCGTCACCGACGCCGGGCTGCTGCGCGAGGAGCTCGACACCGTCAGGAGGCGCGGGTACGCCACCGCCGCCGACGAGCTGGAGATCGGCCTGACCGCGGTGGCGGCGCCGATCTTCAACGTCGAGGGCGCTGTCGTCGCCTCGATGAGCGTGTCCGGGCCGACCTTCCGGCTCCCTCCCGAGCGGCTCCCCGCGGTGGCCGAGCAGGTGATGGCCGCGGCGGGCGAGGTCTCCTCACGACTGGGCTGGCACGCCAATGAGGGTGGCAAAGCCTTGACTGCGTGAGCGATCAGGTCGATTCTGTTCCTCGTTAAGCATTTCGATGCGTCATACGCAACGAGTCGTGCGTTAACCGGAAGGGCGGCCGTTCGTGGCAGATCTCTACCTCGGTGGCACCTGGAGGGATCCCGTCGCGGGCGGCCACCGGGAGATCCGGTCACCGGCCGACGGCGGCCTCGTGGCGACCGTGTCGGAGGCCACCCGGGCCGACACCGAGATCGCGATCGCCGAGGCCCGCGCGGCGTTCGACGAGGGCACCTGGGCCGCCACCCCCGAGCGCGAGCGCGGCGCGCTGCTGCTGAGGGTGGCCGACCTGCTCGAACGGGACGTCAAGGACGTGGCCAGGGCCGAGTCGCTCGACACCGGCAAGCGGCTCGTCGAGAGCGAGTACGACGTCGCCGACGTGGTGGCCTGCCTGCGCTACTTCGGCGGCGTCGCCGGGACCGACGCGGGCCGGGTGGTCGACACCGGCCGCGACGACGCGATCAGCCGCGTCGTCCACGAACCGGTCGGGGTCTGCGGCCTCATCACCCCGTGGAACTACCCGCTGCTGCAGGCCTCCTGGAAGGTCGCCCCCGCGCTGGTCGCGGGGAACACCTTCGTCCTCAAGCCAAGCGAGCTCACCCCGTCCACCGCGATCCTGTTCATGCGCCTGCTGGAGGAGGCCGGGCTGCCCCCGGGCGTCGGCAACCTCGTCCTCGGGGCGGGCGCCGAGGCCGGAGCCCCGCTGGCCGAGCACCCCGACGTGGACATGGTGTCCTTCACCGGCGGCCTGGCGACCGGCCGTACGATCATGGCGTCGGCCGCGGCCACGGTGAAGAGGGTGGCGCTGGAGCTCGGCGGCAAGAACCCCAACATCGTCTTCGCCGACGCCGACGTGGAGACCGCCCTCGACTTCGCCCTCACCGCCGTCTTCCTGCACTCCGGGCAGGTCTGCTCGGCCGGTGCCCGCCTGCTGGTCGAGGACTCCCTGCACGACACCTTCGTCGACGAGCTCGTACGCCGCGCCGCCCGCATCCGCCTCGGCGGCCCCTTCGACCCCGAGGCCGAGACCGGCCCGCTCATCTCCGCCGCGCACCTGGCCAGGGTCGAGGCGTACGTCGCGTCCGGCGTCGCGGAGGGCGCGGTGCTGCGCTGCGGCGGGGAGAGACTCCCCGGCGAGGGCCACTTCTACCCGCCGACCGTCCTGGACGAGTGCCACCGGGGCATGCGGGTGGTCCGTGAGGAGTCCTTCGGCCCCGTCCTCACCGTCGAGCGCTTCGGCGACGAGGACGAGGCGGTCCGCCTCGGCAACGACACCGACTACGGCCTGGCCGGGGCGGTGTGGACGCGGGACGCGGGCAAGGCCCAGCGGGTCGCCGGGCGGCTCCGGCACGGCACGGTCTGGATCAACGACTACCACCCCTACGTCCCCCAGGCGGAGTGGGGCGGGTTCAAGCGGTCGGGCATCGGCCGCGAGCTGGGCCCGGCGGGCCTGGCCGAGTACCGGGAGACCAAGCACGTGTGGCAGAACGTCCGCCCCCGCCCGCAGCGGTGGTTCCGCAGCTGACGGACGACCCCCCCGTCCCCAGACGACCCGTGAGGTGGTCATGACCATGACGTCACCGACCCAGCAGGCGCGGCCCGGAGCCGCCGCGCGGAACGAGGACCGGGCCGTCCTCGACGTGCGAGGTCTCTGGAAGGTCTTCGGCCCGCGTCCGGACCGGGTCGTCGGGACCCCGCTCGCGGAACTCTCGCGGAGCGAGCTGAGGGCGAGGACGGGCTGCGTCACCGCCGTCCGCGACGTCTCCTTCACCGTGCGGCCCCAGGAGGTCTTCGTCGTCATGGGCCTGTCGGGCTCGGGCAAGTCCACCCTCGTACGCTGCCTGACGCGGCTCGTCGAACCGACGGCCGGAGAGGTCCTGTTCGACGGCGAGGACATCCGCAAGGCGGGCGACAGGCGGCTGCGCGAGCTGCGCCGCCACCGCTTCGCCATGGTCTTCCAGAACTTCGGGCTGCTGCCGCACCGGCGGGTCCTGGACAACGTGGCCTACGGGCTGGAGATCCGCGGCATGCGGAAGGAGGCCCGCTACGAGCGGGCCAGGGAGATGGTCGAGCTCGTCGGCCTCTCCGGTTCGGAGGACTCCTACCCCGACCAGCTGTCCGGCGGCATGCAGCAGCGCGTCGGGCTGGCCAGGGCCCTCGCGGTCGACCCCGACGTGCTCTTCTTCGACGAGCCGTTCTCCGCGCTCGACCCGCTGATCAGGCGGGACATGCAGAACGAGGTCATCCGCCTGCACCGCGAGGTCGGCAAGACGATGATCTTCATCACGCACGACCTGAGCGAGGCGCTCAAGCTCGGCGACCGCATCCTCATCATGCGCGACGGCGAGCTCGTCCAGACGGGCACGCCGGACGAGGTCGTCGGGGCGCCGGTGGACGACTACGTGCGCGAGTTCGTCAGCGACGTGCCCCGCTCGAACGTGCTCACCACCCGCTGGATCATGCGCCCGCCCCGGCCCGACGAGCCGCTGGACGGCCCCGAGGTCGGCCCGGACGTCGTCGTACGCGACGTCGTGCACACGGTCCTGCGCGCGGCGCGCCCGGTGAAGGTCGTCGAGGGCGGCGAGCTGCTGGGGGTCGTGACGGCCGAGGAGGTCCTCGGCGTGCTCGCCGAACCCTCCCCGGCCGGAGCTTCCGGCAAGGCCGCCGAGCGATCCTCTCCGGACGAGGTCTCCGGTGAGCCGTCTTCGGACGAGGTCTCCGGCGAGCCCGCCGAACCGTCCGCGGAGAGGACCCCCGGTGGGGCCGCCGAGCCGTCTCCGGACGCGCCCCCCGGCGACCGGGGCGAGCCCGGCGGGCCCGGTGAGCCCGGCGATTCCGGCAAGCCCGCCGGGTTCGATGGGTCCGCCGGGTCCGGTAGGTCCGGGGGGCAGGGGTGACGGCCACCCAGGCCACGCCGGCCGGTGGCCTGCGGCGCCTGCCCGCCTGGCCCCGCCGTTACCTGCTCGCCGCCGTCGTCGCGGCCTGGGTGCTGATCTGGGTGTTCGTCCAGGGCCGCGACACCCTCCAGCTCGGCGGCGCGGAACTGACCCCGCTGCACGTGAGCGTCAACGAGGCCAGTGAGGTCATCGACAACAGCAGGAACGAGAACCCGTTCTTCCTGTACTTCGTCAACTACATCCGGCTCTTCCTCGACGAGTCCGTCACGTTCGTCCAGGCGCTGATCAGCCAGCCGTCCTTCGGGCGGCCGCTGCCGGTCGTCGGCTGGCTGGGCGTGGTCGCCGTCGCCACGGCGGTCGCGCTGCTGTGGGGCAACGTGCGGGTCGCCCTGCTGACCGCGGCCGGCTTCGCCTCCTTCGGCCTGCTGGGCCTGTGGCAGGAGAGCATGGACACCCTCGCCCTCACCCTGGCCGCCGTCGTGCTCTCGCTGCTGATCGGCATCCCGCTCGGTATCTGGGCCGGGGTGAACGACCGGTTCAACCGCCTGGTCACCCCGCTGCTCGACTTCATGCAGACGATGCCGACGTTCGTCTACCTCGCGCCGCTCACCCTGTTCTTCCTCATCGGCCCCGCGAGCGCCACCGTGGCGACCGTCATCTACGCCGTCCCGCCCGCGATCCGCATCACCGCGCACGGCATCCGCGAGGTGCGGCCCGCGACCCTGGAGGCGAGCACCTCCCTGGGCTCGACCGCCTGGCAGTCGCTGAGGAAGGTACGGCTCCCGCTGGCCAAGCGGACCATCGTCGTCGGCGTCAACCAGACCATCATGGCCGCGTTGTGCATGGTCACCATCGCCGCGCTGATCGACGCCCCCGGCCTGGGCAAGACCGTCGTCAAGGCGCTGGAGACCCTCGACGTCGGCAGCGCCTTCAACGCGGGACTGGCCATCGTCGTGATGGCCATCGTGCTCGACCGGGTCACCTCCGCCGCCGGGCGCCGCGTCGAGGCCCGGCACCGGGCCGGACGCCCGCGCGGACCCGGCCGCCGCCGCGCGGAGATCGGCGCGGTCCTCGCGGTCACCGGCGCGCTGGTCTACCTCTCCCACGTCTACGTGTGGGCCGCGGAGTTCCCGAGCGAGGCGAACGTGGGGCGCTACGTCCGCCAGGGGGTCGACGCGGCAACACTGTGGGCGCAGGACAACCTCGCCGTCTACACCGGCGCGTTCAGGAACGCCGTCTCCTACGGCCTGCTCAACCCGTTCGAGGCGCTGCTCACCGGCTCGCCATGGTGGCTGGTGGGCGCCGTGCTCGTCGCGTTCGCCGCGATCCTGGCGAACGTCAGGGTCGTGCTCGTCACGGCGGCGTGCGTCGCCCTGCTCGTCGCGCTCGGCCTGTGGCAGGACAGCATGGTCACGCTCGCCTCGACACTGGTGGCCACCGTACTGGTGATGATCCTCGGGGTGGTGCTCGGCGTCTGGATGGGACGCAGCGACCGCGTCGACCAGCTGGTGCGGCCCGTCCTCGACGCCGGGCAGACCATGCCGCCGTTCGTCTACCTGGTGCCGATCCTCGGCCTGTTCGGCGCGACCCGGATCACCGCCATCATCGCCGCGGTCGTCTACGCCGCCCCGGTGGCGGTGAAGCTCACCGCGGACGGCATCCGCGGCGTGGCGCCGAGCGCGGTGGAGGCCGCCACGGCCGCGGGTTCCAGCACCTGGCAGCTCATCACGAAGGTGCAGCTGCCGATGGCGCGCAGCGCGCTCACCCTCGCCGCGAGCCAGGGGCTCGTCTACGTACTCGCCATGGTCGTCGTCGGCGGCCTGGTCGGCGCGGGCGCGCTCGGCTACGACGTGGTGGCGGGCTTCTCCCAGCTGCAGCTGCGCGGCAAGGGGCTCGCCGCGGGCGTGGCGATCGTCGTACTCGGGATCATGCTGGAGCGCATCACCAGAACGGCGGCGCGGCGGGCCGACGCCGAGGCGCACGGCGCCCGCTGAGCGGCACAGAGAAGCGGAACCGAACACGGCACCCAATACAGGAGGACCTGGTGACAGTTTCGAGGATCGGGCGACCGCGGGCGGTGGCGCTGCTGGTCGCGACCGGCCTCCTCGTCTCCGCGTGCGGCGGGGCGAAGGTCGGCGAGAGCGACGGCGGGGCCGCCCCGGCCGCCTCGGGCGCGGACGGGAAGAAGGCCTGCGGCGCGGTCAACATCGCCATCAACCCGTGGGTCGGGTACGAGGCGACCGCGGCGGTCATCGCCCACGTGGCCGAGAAGGATCTGGGCTGCTCGGTCACGAAGAAGGACCTCAAGGAGGAGGTCGCCTGGCAGGGCTTCGCCACCGGCGAGGTCGACGCCATCGTGGAGAACTGGGCCCACGACGACCTGAAGAAGAAGTACATCGACGACCAGAAGGTCGCCGTCTCGGCGGGCCCGACGGGCAACAAGGGCGTCATCGGCTGGTACGTGCCGCCGTGGATGGCCGAGAAGTACCCCGACATCACCGACTGGAAGAACCTCAACAAGTACGCCGACCTGTTCAAGACCTCCGAGTCGGGCGGCAAGGGGCAGCTGCTCGACGGCGACCCCTCCTTCGTGACCAACGACGCGGCCCTGGTGAAGAACCTGAAGCTCGACTACAAGGTCGTCTACGCGGGCAGCGAGGCGGCGCTCATCACCGGCTTCCGGCAGGCCGAGAAGCAGAAGACCCCGATGCTCGGCTACTTCTACGAGCCGCAGTGGTTCCTGTCGGAGGTCAAGCTCGTCAAAATCAAGCTGCCCGAGTACACCGAGGGCTGCGACGCCGACGCCGAGAAGGTGGCCTGCGACTACCCGCTCTACGACCTCGACAAGATCGTGAGCAAGAAGTTCGCCGACTCCGGCAGCCCGGCGTACGACCTGGTCAAGAACTTCACCTGGACGAACGAGGACCAGAATCTCGTGGCCAAGTACATCTCCGAGGACAAGATGACGGCCGAGGAGGCCGCGGAGAAGTGGGTCGCCGACAACCCCGACAAGGTGAAGGCCTGGCTTCCCACCTCCTGAGCGAGCTCGCCTCACAAGCGAGATGTCACCGGTTCGAATCCAGTGGTTCTCACCAGCCAACCGCCCCGTTCCTGATCTTCGGAACGGGGCGTGAGTGACCAACCGGGTGACCAGGGCCTGTTCCGAGTTCGGATCTTTGGGCGGGGTCGAGGCTTCGGATCCACAGGATGGCGCCGCGTATGTGGAGCCCGGCGATGTGGGCTGTCGGCGGCTTGGCCGGGAGTAAGCGGAAACGACAGCGGACGGCAGTGCCGGACGGTACCGCGCGGCACAACCTCACGATCTGAACCCAGGACAGCCCTTAGTCGTTGTCCTGCTCGACGGCGTTCCACAGGAAGGCGCTGCTGCCGGTGATCTGGCTGCTGCGGGAGTCGAACGTCGCCGGGCCGTTCACCGCGTCGTCGTCCTCGGCCGCCGTCACGGTGAGAGGTTGAGGGACGTCCCAGTTGTCCGGGGTGAAGGTCAGCGGTGGTCCGGCGGACAGGTCCGTGTCGCCGGAGACCCGCGCGGTGCCCACGATGACGTTGCCCGGGGGCTGCTGGCTGAGCCGTACCTGGACGCCGGCCGTGCCGCCCTCGGGCACCGTGATCCTGGTGGGGGAGAGGAGGATCCGCAGCCTCGGGGGGGAAGGCGAGGGGCTGGGTGATGGGGTGGGACTCGGCACCACCTTGACCGTGCACGGCACGCCGTTGAGGGCGAAGTCCGTCGGCGGCGGGTTGCTGCCGGTCCAGGTTCCGTTGAAGCCGATGCCGAAGGTCCCTCCGGAGCCGATCGACCCGCCCCACGCGGGATTTCTGGCGGTGACCTGCCGGCCGCTCTGGCTCCACTGCGCGCTGAAGCCACTGGTGATCCGCTGGGTGCTCGGGAACGTGAACGTCAGCGCCCAGCCCGAGATCGGGTCTCCGGTGTTGGTGATGTCGATGAAGGCGGTGAAGCCGCCCGACGAGGTGCCCCAGCTGTGCGAGGTATAGGTCACAGCGCAACCGGCCGCCGCCTCGGCGGAGGTGGCCGTGCCGCCCATGACGGCCCCGGCCGCGAGCAGCGCGGTGGCCGCGGCCGACGTCAGAACCCTGTTCCGTGACAAGCCCTTACCAAGTCCCACGAATGATCATCCTCCCGTGAGCCGCCCCGTTGAGCCACCCTGTTGGCCGCCGCCCGTTCGCGCCGGCGGTTCCAGGTTCGGACGGTTCTCGGAGGATGTACAGACACCGTTGTCGCCCGTACGGTCATCGCCTCCCCGAGTCGGTGTGAGGCTTGGGAAAGAACCTTCGAGACCTCGGGAAACGCCGCCCTCGCGCCCGCTGTCCAGGTGGGGACGGCAAGGCGGAGCCGGATGAAAGATTCACCCGAAACCGCACCCGTGCTGCCCGCACGATGTGGCGCTGCACCAGGAACGCGATACCGCCGAGCGCTGCGTCAACCGGACGAAGGAGTGGCGGGGGCCGGATCTGCTTCCGATAGATCGTCTTCGTGACCACCGTGTTCCGAGCCGGCTTGTTCATGGTCTTTTTGATCCTCTGGTGATCAACTGGAGCACCAGTGGCACCGCTGTCATCGCTGCCCCCGCTTCCGTTGCCTGAGTGGAACTGATCAAAACCGCCCTTCTCGTTCTTGCCGGAGTCGGCATGATGGTCGGTGGTGGTGCGGCTGCAACCACGGATCGTAGGAAAGATGCCTCCGGCGGGGGCACTTCGGCTCCGGGATGATCGACATTCCGGCCGTCTCTGAGTTGTCGCCTCTCCGGGGTGGGACGAGGCAGACGGGAAGGTCAGGCAGGACCGGTGGTGTTTGCGGCGTCGCTCCAATAATCTAAGCGCGTCCTGATCTCCGAAAGGTGTGAAGTGCGCATACTTGTCACAGTTATTGCGGCTACGGCATTCCTGGTCGGTTGCACTCCCAGCGGCGGTAACGTGCCTGAGGCAAAGCGTGCCACCAGGACGACGATGTCAGGTGCGTCCCAGACCCTCGTCGACATTTCGCAAGGCGTCAAGACCAAGGTTCTACTGCACCATGTGGAAGAGCAGGGGCTGGTCTCCACCTGGAGCGCGGACATAGAGGTAGGAACGTCTTTCCGGCTCGCCACCGACTGCGTCGGCGCGGATGGGACGATGATGATACGAGTCGGAGGAGGCCAGTTCCCTCGACGATGTTCGACCGGTCCCGGCGACATACGAACCAGCACGATTCCCAATAGGGTGGAAAATCGCCGCATCAAAGTAGAGGCGCCACCTGGTGCCAAATGGGCCGTTCTCATCGCGCAGCCTTCGAAGACGGATCATTAACAGCGGAATGATCTGGCGGACGGTCATGCCGTCGTTCGGTTTCTATTTCCTGGGTCCGCAGACTCTGATTTTTCCGGCTTGATGTGCCGTCTGCTGAAAACACGGCGATATGGATCCCTCCAGATCCCACGTCGCCATACCCGTTCTAACGGGAACTTCCGGAGAGCGGGGCCGTCCAGATCGCCCGTGCCTCATTGATCGGCCAGGGAAGGGGCTCTTGGACCTGACGGCCACTGTCGAGTTGGAGGGTTCGCCGGATGAACGCTCCGCCGGAGACCTCACTGTTCATCCATGACCGGCACATGCCTGTGGGCCGGTTGGTCACGGCCGTCGGGCGACCGGCCCACAGCACTCATGGAACACGCGCTAGGTGGCGTCCCGCTGGTCCAGCCACTTCAGAATCGCCTGGTTGGTTTCTTCGGGCTTTTCTTGCTGGATCCAATGACCGCAGTCCAGGCTGACCACTTCCGCATCGGGTACGAAATCTGTCAGTCTTTCGAACTTCTGGATCACATCCCGGTCGCCGTAGATCATGAGTGTGGGCTGTTGGACGATCGGGTTCACGTCCGCCAGCAGGTGCCAGTTGCGGTCAAGGTTTCTGTACCAGTTCACACTGCCCGTGAACCCCGTCGATTCGAAGGCGGAGATGAAAACGGCCAGTTCGCCGTCGCTCATCAGGGGCTCACCGAGTGGTGTCTCCGCTCTGGCGAGGTCGATCAACGACATACCCGGCCGAGGCTCTCTGGGAGGCTCGTTCTTCCGGTACAGGTTGCGAAGGAACTGAGATGTGTTCTCCTCGAACACGGCGTCCGCGACGCCTGGCTGCCGATTGAAGTGGACGAAATAGAAGTCGCCGCCAAGCACGTCTTCCATGAACTCGATCCAGGGCTTTTCCCCGCGCTCCTGGTAGGGCAGGCTCAGGTTGATCACTTTGTTCACCCGGTTCGGATGCAGCAGGGTCAGTCCCCAGACGACCATCGCCCCCCAGTCGTGACCGACAAAGGTGGCGTCTTCGTACCCGTAGTGATCGAGAAGTGCGATGAGATCACCCGACAGGTGTTCGATGTCGTAGTCAGTTACCTCGGCCGGACGGGATGAGTTGCCGTAACCCCGCTGGTTCGGGACGATGACGTGATGGCCCGCCGCGGCGAGGGCGGGCATCTGGTGGCGCCAGGAAAAGGCATGCTCCGGCCAGCCGTGACAGAGCACAATGGGTTTTCCCGCATTCTGCCGCCCGGCTTCGAAGACTTCGAGTTCCACACCGTTGACGGAAACAAGGGTGGGCTCGGGAAAATCGGTTGGATCAAACATCGTATTTCCTCTTTATTTTTTCGGGGTGATCAGGGAGCGAACGTGCCCGAAGACAGCGTCGGCGCACCCCTGACAAGCCGAGGGGCGTTCGCTCGCGGTCGGCCTCGCCGGTGAGGTCGTGTCACCATCTTGCCGACCGAAACCGGTCACCTCATGACCGGTTTCATGTGAGAGGTTGTCGGCGTGCGAACCGACCGGCTGGTGGCCATCCTCCTCTTGCTGCAACGGCGCGAGCAGGTGACAGCGGCGGAGGTCTCCCGAGAGCTGGAGGTCTCCGAGCGCACCGCCCGCCGCGACCTCGACGCCCTGGCCATGGCCGGGGTGCCCGTGTACTCCACGCAGGGCCGAGGCGGCGGCTGGCGCCTCGTGGGCGGCGCCCGCACCGACCTGTCCGGGTTGACCGCGAGTGAGGCCCGCGCCCTGTTCCTGGTCGCCGGCCAGGCGTCGGCCGCGACGCCGGCCGTGAAAGCGGCTCTGCGCAAGCTCGTCCATGCCCTGCCGGAGCCCTTCCGGGTGCAGGCCGAGGCTGCGGCGTCGTCGTTGGTCGTGGACCCGCGACGATGGGGGTCGAGTCGGGTCGAGCACCGACCACCTCGCTTCCTCGACGAACTCCAGGACGCGGTGATCCGCGGCGTCCAGGTGCGGCTCGGCTACGTCGACAGCAAGGGCGCCGAGACCGAGAGAACCGTCCACCCGCTGGGCATCGTTTCCAAGGGTTCGTCGTGGTACCTCGTCTCCGACACCGAGACCGGCCGGCGGACCTTCCGGATCGACCGCGTGTCGTCCGCCGACCCGACCGGCGATCCCGTGCACCGGCCCGAGGACTTCGACCTCGCCGAGAGCTGGCGCGAGATCGCCGACGAGGTCGACCGCAGGCGAACGCCCCTCGAGATCCGGGCGGTATGCGCGCCCCACGGGATGGGCCTGCTCCGGATGGTGCTCGGCGGCCGGCTCGAGGTGGGAGGTTCCACGACCGACGGCCGTATCGAGGTCGTGATCCGCGGTTACAACGAGTACGCGCTCGCCGGCGAGCTCGCCGGGCTGGTCGAATGGCTCGAGGTGACCGGCCCCCCGGGTGTGCGAGACCACCTGGCCTCGATCGGCAAGGCGCTCGTCGAGCGATATGGCTGAGACCGGCCCGAGCGCTTGCCGACCGGTTCGCCCGCGAGCTCGAGAGGCACGGGAGAACAGATGTCACAGCCGCCGCGCCTCGGGTCAGGGGGGTTCGAGCCCCCCGTCGGGCCTGCGGACCCGGGCGGCCCATCGTTCGTGCGCGTGCGTCGAGGGCGGGTACTTCGCCGCCTGGACCTCGTCGAGCTCGATGCCCCAGCCCGGCGCGTCCGACGGGTACAGATGGCCCCGGCGGATCACCGGTGTTCCGGGGAACACGTCGTGGACGGCGTCGGCGTACACGTGGCCCTCCTGGATCCCGAAGGCCGGGGTGGTCACGTCGAGGGCGATGTTGGCCGCCATGCCGACGGGGGAGACGTCGGCGGGGGAGTGCCAGGCGGTGCGTACCCCGGTGAACTCGCACAGGGCCACCAGGGCGCTCGCCGGGGTGAGGCCGCCGATCGCCGACACGTGCAGCCGCAGCAGGTCCACCCCGCCGCCCATGACCAGCCGCGCGGCCTCGGTGGCCGAGGTGAGCAGCTCACCGGCGGCGACGGGCACCGGGGACGCGGCGCGGATCTCCGGCAGCCGGTCGAAGAACTCGGGCGCGACCACGTCCTCCAGGAAGAACAGCCGGTACGGCTCCAGCGCCCGCGCCAGCGTCACGGCCTGCTTGGGCGTGAGCCGGGAGTGGACGTCGTGCAGCAGCTCCACCTCCTCGCCCAGCTCCGCCCTGGCCCGGCGGAACAGCTCCGGCGTGGTGCGCAGGTAGTGCTGGACGTCCCACCCGTCGGGATGGGGCGCGCCGGGGTACCCGCCTCCCGCGCGGGGCGTGCCGTAGGAGCCGAACCCGGGCTGCGCCGTCTGCAGCCGCACGTGCGTGACGCCCGTCTCCATGATGGCCCGGGCCCGGTCGAGGGTCTCCGGGATCGTGGCGCCGCCCGCGTGCAGGTACACCGGGGCGGCCGTGCGGACCCGCCCGCCGAGCAGCTCGTACACCGGCATGCCCGCCCGCCTGCCCGCGATGTCCCACAGCGCCATGTCGACGCCGGAGATGGCGTTGTTGCCGACCGGCCCGTCCCGCCAGTACGACGAGAAGTGCAGCATGCGGAAGATGTCCTTGATGTCGGCCGGGTGCCGGCCGATCAGCATGGGCGCGAGATGGTGTTCGACGGCGCTCGCCACCGCGTGGAAGCGCTGGGTGAACGTCGCGCAGCCCAGCCCGTACAGCCCCGGTTCCGAGGTGTCCACGCGCACCACCACGAGGGGCACGCCGCCGGGGGCGGTGACGACGGGCCGCACCGAGGTGATGCGCAGGCCGTCGCGGGCGGGCCAGGGGCTCTGCGTCTCGGGCATGGGGACGCCCAGAGGGCTCGGGCCGCTCGGGGTCCTTGGGCCGCTCGGGAGGTTCGGGACGGGGGTCACGGGGCGGCTCCGGGTTTCATGACCAGGCGGGCGGTTCCCGACGCGCGGGGCGTCGTGGCGCGGAGGACGATCCGGTGCAGGTGGTCGCCCCACACAGCGGACAGCTTGGGGTCGTCGAGCGGCAGGCGCTCGACGTCGGCGGTGAACGCCTCCGGGTCGTAGTGGACGAGCAGCGGGCGCGACCGTCCCATGACGGACACCAGTCCGGGCGAGGTGCCGACCTCGCCGTGCGCCATCAGGCACAGGGCCAGCCTCGACGGGGAGCGCCGCAGCTCCCAGCGGTCCTCGACGGTCACCTCGGGGTCGTCGCCCCGTTCGAGCCGCAGGGTGCGGCGCCACTCGCGGACCCCGGCCTGTTCGGGCCAGGCGGGGGCGAGGTCGAGGGAGAGTTCGGCCCGGTCGGCGGTGAGCGCGCAGGAGACGTCGCGGGCGCGGTGCTCCGGGCCCGCGGCCTGCATGACGCCGTCGATCTCGGGGAGGTTGTGGTACGAGCTCCGCATGGTCCAGATGCCGTACCGGCCGGGGCCGAACGTCCGCGCGGTGTACTCGCCCACCCCCGCGTCGACCAGCACCGGACGGCCGTCCAGCGCGACGACGAACGACCCGACGTCGTTGTGGTTGTGGCTCTCCGCGTTGTGGCCGCCCTTGGCGGCGAGGAACAGCCCGCCGGGCGACCCGCGCCGCTCGCGCGCGACCATCACCTGCACCGACGGCAGCCAGGCGTGTTCGACGTACGGGGCCTCGGCCGGGGGCGCGTCACGCCACCCGGTGTCGAACAGCCCGGCCAGCGTGCGGCCGAGGCCGACCTCGTGGTGGACGAGCGGCGGCCCGGTCCGGCGCGTCGCGCGGGCGTGCGCGACGACGTCGCCGTCGCCGGTGAGCAGTCCGGCCCGGTGGGGGATGTCCAGCGCCGTCTGGTCGGGCAGGTGCGCCCTGCCGTCGGCGAAGTTGACGTACCAGTCGCCGCCGATGTGCATCCGGTGCAGGTAGGCGACCATCTCCCGGACGACGGGGACGGCGAACGCGTCGAGCCGGCCACCGCTCGCCGAGCGCAGCGTCTGCAGGCTCTCGGCCAGGCACGCCCCGGCCCGCCACCAGTACGACACGCCCTCCTCGCACCCGCCGTCGGGCCCGTACCCGGCGACGAAGCCGTCCAGCCCGCGAACCGCCCGCACGACGGTCTCCAGCATCGCCTCCCGGCTCCCGGACAGCAGGAGCGCGCAGGTGAGGATGTTGGAGTGGATCCACGGGTTCCAGTTGTTGACCGGCCTGACCCGGTCGTCGTACCAGTGCCAGTGACGGGCGAGGTAGGGGGTGAGGAGCCGGTGGCGCACCTCCTCGCGAAGCCTGCGGCGCACCACGGCGGAGGGCGCGTCCAGCGCGGGGCCCGCCACCAGGTCGGTCCAGGCGAGCAGGGCGGCGGTCTCGGCGGCGAACAGGTCGACGAAGGGCCGTCGCGGGTCGGGCAGCTCGCCCCCGTCCTCGCGGGCGAACTCCTCGTGCGCGGGCAGGCACCAGGTGCTCTCCTCGCACAGCAGCCAGACGCCGTCGCGCACCTCGTCCAGCCACCGCTCCTCCCCGGTCACCCCGGCGGCGAGCACCGCGGCCGCGAGCCTGCGCCGCCGTTCGAAGTACGGCCGCTCGAAGCCGACGCGGTCGCCCGTCCGGGCGTAGCCGGAGAACAGGCTCGCGGGCAGGGGCGGCCAGGGGACGGCGGCCGCGCGCCGGGCCTGCTCGACCAGGCTCCGCCGGGTGGCCGGCTCGATCCGTTCCCAGGCGGGGTCTCCCAGGACGGGGAAGGGGCGCCACGCGCCGGGTTCCGGCAGGTGGGCGGCGAGCTCGCGAGGTGAGAGGACCGCCTCCAGCGGCCGGTCGCCCCTTGGCGGGTGAACGGCCTCCAGTGGCCGGTCGGCCTCGACAGGGCTCACGGGGTCGACGCTCTCCGGTGGGTGGTCCATTCCGGTGGAGGCAACGCGATCGACACTCTCCGGTGGACGGCCCGTTTCGGGGGGAGCCACGCGGTCATCCCTTCAGCCCGGTGAAGCCGATCCCGCGCACGATGTGCCGCTGGAAGATCAGGAAGATCAGCAGCGGCGGGATCGTCGCGATGAGCAGGCCCGCCACGAGCAGGGCGGGATCGGCCGCCTGCGCCAGGCGGGGCAGTGCCACCGCGATGGGCTGGGCCCGCGGGTCCGTGATGGCGATCAGCGGCCACAGGAAGTCCTTCCAGGCGTTCATCACGGCGAACAGCGAGATGACGGCCAGGATCGGCGCGGACATGGGCAGCACGATCCTGCGGAAGACGATCCAGGCACCGGCCCCGTCCACCCGGGCGGCCTCGAAGAGCTCGCGCGGGATCGCGTCGAAGAACTGCTTGGCCAGCAGGATGTTGAACGCGTGCGCCCCGGCGGGCAGCCACACCGCGAGCGGGGTGTTGGCGATGGAGACGTTCAGGCCGGGCAGGTCGAGGATCGTCAGGTAGAGCGCGACGAGCGTCACCGTGGCGGGCACGAACAGCGTGACGAGGAACGCGCCGTAGACGTAGCGGCCGTACCAGGGCCGGATCACCGACAGGGCGTACCCGGCGGTGGTGGCGACGAGGAGCTGGGTGAGCCACGACCCCGCCACCAGCACGACCGTGTTGAGCAGGTAGTGCCTGATCTCCAGGGTGGTCCAGGCGTCGGTGAAGTTCTCCCACCGGGCCTGCGACGGCCACAGCGTCAGGGGGTCGCCCAGCAGGTCGGCGGTCGAGGAGACGGCGGCCTTGAAGGTCCACAGCAGCGGGCCGAGCCCGGCGAGCAGCAGGCCCGCCAGGAGCAGCACGTGGGTGATCCGCCACCCCGTGCCGGTGGCGGGCTTGCGCCAGTCGGCCTGCGAGAGCACGCCGCGGCCGGGGGAGGAGGTCGTCATCGGGCTCCCCATCCTCTCGTCAGTCGCAGGTAGAGCGCCGACACGACGGCGAGCACGCAGGCGAGCAGGACGCTCAGCGCGGTCGCGGTGCCGTAGTCGCCGAACAGGAACGCGTAGCGGTAGATCATCAGCAGCACGGTGACGGTCGCGTTCTCCGGCCCGCCGTCCGTCATGACGTACGGCTCGGTGAAGACCTGCAGGCAGCCGATGATCTGCAGCAGGAGCAGCACCAGGATCACCCCGCGCAGCTGCGGCAGCGTCACGTGCACGACGCGCCGGGCGACCGAGGCGCCGTCGGTCTCGGCGGCCTCGTACAGCTCCCTGGGCACCCCGGACAGGGCGGCCAGGTAGATCAGCACGGCCCCGCCCGCGCCCGCCCAGGTCGCCTCGATCACCAGGCTCGGCATCGCCCAGGCCGGTGACTGCAGCCACGGGTAGGGACCGAGGCCGACCAGCCCCAGCAGGCCGTTGACCAGGCCGGAGTCGGGGTCGTAGAACAGCTTCCACAGCAGGACCGACACCACGGGCGGCACGATGACCGGCAGGTAGACCAGCACGCGCGCCAGCCCGCCGAGGCGCCGCAGCTCGGAGATGAGCACGGCCACCGCGAGCGGCCCCGGCAGCCCGATCAGCAGCGACAGCACGGTGTACCAGAGGGTGTTCAGCAGCGCGGTCGGCAGCAGCGGGTCGGCGAGAAGGATCTCGAAGTTGCGCAGTCCCACCCAGACCGGCGGGTCGACCAGGTTGGTCTGCTGCAGGGAGAGCACCACGCTGCGGCCGATCGGCCACCAGGCGAAGAAGGCGAAGCACAGCAGCGCGGGGAGCAGGAACGCGAGCCCGGCCAGGGCGCGCCGGTCGCGGTCGGAGCGCCCGGCCCGGCCCCCGGCGCCGCGCCCGCCGGACCTCGCGGCGGACGCGGCGTCGGCGGGGGGCGGCGCGGTGGTGAGGACGGGCATCACCGCTGCTTCTGGAGGATGGCGTTCACCCGCGCCTCGGCGTCGGCCAGGAGCTTGGCCGGGTCGGCGTCCTTACGGGTGAGGACCGCCTGGGCGACCGGGTCGAGGGCCGCGTATATCTCCTGGCTGGCGACCTGCGGCTCGGGGGTGAAGGTGAAGGCGCCCAGCGACTTCACGTAACCGGCGAAGTTCTCCGCGGGTACGTTGGCGTGCGGGGTGATCGCCTCCCTGACCTTGTCCGCGGTGGCCTGGTCGAAGATGGGCAGGACCGGGACGCCGACCGGGGTGCCGTCGGCGGCGGCCGCCTTGGCGTTGGTGACCGCGGCCCCGGTGTCGAAGTTCGGCCGCAGGTAGCGGAACCGGATCCACTTGACGGCCGCGGCCCGCTGCGCGGGGGTGGCCTTGGCGTTGACCAGGTGGATCGTGCCGCCCACCAGCGTGGCCGACCCGGCGCCCTGCGGCATGGGCCCGCCGCCGAAGTCCTCCGGCTTGCCGCCGTTGGTGATGTAGGCGGGATAGATGTCGGAGGGGGAGGTGACCCACATCCCGACCTTCCCCGCGGAGAACTGGGCGATCAGGTCCTCCTGCTTGCCCAGCACGTTGCCGCCCATCGAGTCGTCCTCCCAGCGCATCGCGCGCCAGCGGTCGAGGACCTGGCGGGCCGCGGTGTCGTTGAAGGACGCGGCCCACTTCCCGGGCTGCGTCTCCTTGATCATCGACCCGCCCTCGCTGTAGGTGTAGGCCGTCAGGTGCCATCCGCCGCTGTTGTTGGTGGTGATCTCCCCGAAGCCCGTCGCACCCGTCTTCTCGGAGATCTGCCTGGCGTACGCGCGCACCTCGTCCCAGGTCGCCGGAGGCTTGTCCGGGTCGAGCCCGGCCCTGGTGAACAGGGAGCGGTTGTAGGCCAGGCCCAGGGCGTACGCCTTCTCCGGCAGGCCGTACGTCACGCCGTCCTTGGTCAGGTAGGACATGATGTCGGGGTTCAGCGCGCCGAACTCGGTGAGGGCCGTGGCCTCCTTCGTGATGTCGGCGACCTGCCGCCGCTCGATCAGCCCGGCCGGTTCGGTGAGCGGGACGCGCAGCACGGTCGGCGCGCTGCCCGCGGCGAGCATGGGGGCGAACGTCTTGACGTCCCAGGGCAGGTCGGAGCCGGTGACCTTGATGTCCGGGTTGGCCTGCTCGAAGGCCGCCACCTGGTCCTTGAAGAGCTTGAGCGCCTTGGCGTTGGTCGCGGCCGGCATCCCCATGACGGTGATCGTGGTCGCGCCGCCCGCCTCGGGGGCGTCGTCCTGGGCGCAGCCCGTCGCGCTCACCGCGAGCGCGAGCAGGAGAGCGCCGGAATTCAACCTGCGGAACTGGGATTTCATCCTTGACCTCCATGAACGGAAGCGCGCCGCCCGGGACCGACGACGACATCGGTGTGACGCCGGGGTGCCCGTCCGGTTACGTCCTGGCAATAGTGGTCGGGCATCACACAAAAGACAAGACCTATGAAACATAAGTTTCTAAGTTGTATATTTTGTGTCGCAAGTGCTCAGTTCCTTGACCTGGCAGGAGCCCATCGCAGTGACCCAGCGGCCCGAAGCGCTCATCGTCATGGCGCGGGAGACCTATCGGCAGTTGTTCGACGACGCGCGCCGCGAACGCCTCGCACGCCTGGCCAGGACGGGCGCGCCGCTGTGGGCGACGGAGCTGGGTTCGGCGGCCGTACGGGAGCGGCTGGCCCAGGTGGAGGTCCTCATCACGGGATGGGGCTGCCCCCCGCTCACGGCGGAGGTGCTGGCGGGCGCGCCACGACTGCGGGCCGTCTTCCACGCGGCCGGCACCGTGAAGGAGCACGTCACCGGCGCCTGCTGGGAGCGCGGGCTCGTCGTGACGTCGGCGGCGCGGGCCAACGCGATCCCCGTCGCGGAGTACACGCTGGCCGCGATCCTGATGGCGGGCAAGCGGGCGCACCGGTTCGCCGCCGCCTACCGCCGCAACCCGGGGACGTGGGAGCCCTGGCGCGACGCCGTGCCCGACCCCTCCAACTACCGGCGTACGGTCGGCATCGTCGGCCTGTCCAACGTGGGCCGCAGGGTGGCCGCGCTGCTGCGCCCGTTCGACGTCACCGTGCTCGCGGCCGACCCGCACGCCTCGGCCGCGAGCGCCGCCGCGCTCGGCGCGTCGCTGGTGGACCTCGACACCCTGCTGCGGCGCAGCGACACGGTGACCCTGCACGCGCCGCAGCTCCCCGAGACGCGGCACCTGCTGGACCGGCGGCGGCTCGCCCTGCTGCGCGACGGCGCCGTCGTGATCAACACCGCCAGGGGCGGCCTGGTCGACACCGCCGCCCTCACCGAGGAGTGCGCCGCGGGGCGGCTGGACGCCGTCCTCGACGTCACCGACCCCGAGCCGCTCCCTGCGGGCTCGCCGCTCTACACGCTGCCCAACGTCGTGCTCACCCCGCACATCGCCGGGGCGCTGGGCTCGGAGACGTACCGGCTGGCGGACGCGGCGCTGGACGAGCTGGCGTGCTTCGCGGAGGGCCGGGCGCCGCTGCACGCGGTGGACGGCGCCGACCTGCCGAAGATCGCCTGAGCGCCTTCTCCCGGAGATCGCCCGAGCGCCTGGACGGCCGGGCGCCCTGTCCCGGCGGGGTCATCCGCCGGGACAGGGCGGGCGGGTCAGTTCACCGTGGGGCCGGTCTGCACGGCGGTTCTCACCAGCGGTGACGTCGTGTCGGTGGTCCGTACGTAGGAGGAGTGCACCCCCCTGGGCAGCCAGACCTTCAGGCGGTACGCCTTGCCGTCGGTGTAGACGGTGTCGGACGGGGTGACCTCGGCCATCCTGCGGACGACGCCGTCGAGGACCAGGTCGACGGAGAACGGCGGCCGGTTGTCGGCGTCGGTGTAGGTGGCGGTGAAGGTGAACGCGGTCGTGGCCGTGCCGGTCGCGGGGCTGAGGGTCACCCCGCTCAGCGCCGGCGCGGTGCCCTCCGGCTTGCCGGTGAAGGAGACGTCGTCGACGTGCACCTCACCGTCGGCGTCGGCGGTCTGCTGCAGCCAGATCTCCATCTTCACCCTGGACTTGTCCATCAGCGGGAACGCGTTCAGGTCGAAGTCGTAGGTCGTCCAGGTGTTCGGCACGGTCAGCGGCGCCGTCCCCGAGACCCGGTAGCCCTTCGTGCCGTCGTTGAGCGCGACCCACACCCGCGCCCCCGGCGACGGGCTCTTCATCACGACGCTGAGGTAGCGGTAGCCGGAGGCGTCCACGGCGTGGTGCCAGGGCTGGAACTTCGCCTGCGAGGAGGCCGAGGCCGGGTTCTGGAAGAACCGGCCCGCGGTGCGCCCGTCGATGGTCTGCCTGGTGTAGATCCCGATGCCCGCCTGGTTGTTCCACCAGTTCACCCACGCCATGTTCTGCGAGCCGAAGACCCCTCCGCCGCCGAAGTCGTCGTAGACCAGCGGCGTCTGCGGGGTCGGCGGCGGGGGCGCCACCGTGAGGTGGGTGGAGGAGTAGGTGTGCGCGCCGTTCGCCTGCGTCCCGCGCACGTCGACCCGCCGGTTGGTGTACGGCGTGACGCCGTCGACGTTGACCGTGCCGGTGTGGACGCCGTTCACCAGGGGCATCGGGGTGTGCTCGGGCCCGAGGTCCGCGCCGCTCAGCGTGGCGGCGGGCTGGGCGAAGACCGTGACGTCGCCGGTGACGAGGTCGCCGATGACCGGGGAGGTGACCGGCAGCCTGATCGGGGACTGCGCGGCGCTGCTCGGGTTGCCGTTCGACCTGATCAGACCCATGATCGTGTAGAGCAGCCCGGCCTGGATGCTGATGCTGTACTCGTTGTAGCGCCACTGCTGGGCGCTGTCCTGCCACATCGGCCGGTCCGCGTACCACGGGCTCGCGCTCCTGGGGTCCTGCGGGTCCCTGGCGTTGGGCCCGCTCACCATCGCCCCCGGAACCACCACGCCGGTGCCGGTCTGGTCGTCGGCCTCGGCGTCCAGCCTGGTGTGCAGGAACTTCACGTGCCTGGCCCCGACGCCGGACACCCAGCTGACGTTCCACGGGTTGGCGCCGAACACCCAGTACGTCCCCTTGAGCACCGCCCGCAGCACCCGCTGGTCCCCGAACAGCTCGTAGTAGCGCATCATGTCGCCGAGATAGGAGACGTGCGGCTCGTTCACCCCGAAGTTCTTGAACTGGTTGAGCACGCCGTACGGCGTGTCGTCGGCCATCGACAGGAAGAACTCCACCTGCCGGGTCAGCAGCTCCTTGATCTTCTGCTTGGTCGCGGCGTTCGCCACCGGGTGAAACTCGGCCATCGACAAGGGCCGCAGGTCCCAGTAGTTGGTCGAGGCGAGGTCGTCGAAGGTGAGGGCGCCGATCTTGGCGGTGGCGGCCTGGCCGTAGGGCGCCTCGCCGGTGAGCAGGAACAGCTCGACCTCGGCGAAGAGCAGCGAGTTGGACAGCCCGCCGCGCGTGGAGTAGGAACCGATCGGGTCGTCGGGGTGGGCGGCGGCGTAGTCGTGGAAGGTCCTGGCCGTCTCCTCGCAGAGCTGGGCGAACGCCTGGAAGTCCGCGACCCTGCCCGCGGCGACGGCTCCCGTGCTCAGGGCGCCCTCGATGGCGCGGGCGGTGGCGGCGAGCGCGCCGGCGGCCTTGGCGGAGCCGCCCACGCCGAGCCCGCTGATCCTGCGGTCGTCGGAGGTGCCGGGGACGTTGTCGGTCTGCGTCTCCGGGGGGTCGAAGGTGCCGTTGCCCCGCACGTCGTACATCGCGCCGTCGGCGACGGCGGCCATCTTGACAAGGTACTCCGCGCCGAACCTGGCCTCGTCCAGCAGGTCGGGCACGCCGTTGGCGTCGTTGTCGAACCGCACCCGCGCCGAACCCTGGTTGCGGAGGTAGGCGAGGGCGATCTGGCCGCCCACCCACTGGTTGCCGCCGTACTTGCCGTAGTCGCCGGCGTCGTACCACCCGCCGGTCAGGTCGTGGTGGACGGTGCCGTCCGCGGAGGCCGCGTCGTCGAGGTGCCCGGCGCCGTGGAACACCTTGGCGGAGGGCGCCACGCTGCTGTATCCGGCCGGGTAGACCGAGGAGGTGGCCACCGAGGCGCGCTGCAGCCGGTAGAACGCCGTCATCTCGTCCTTGTAGCCGTCCCAGACGTCGTCCGCGACGTCGAACGGGGGCGAGGAGACGCCGTTGACCCGGAGGGTGTACCCGGTGCCGAGCTGGGTGAGGGCGGTCAGCTCCACGCTGTAGACCCGCCTGCCCCACACGACGCCGTGGTCGGCCAGGACGCAGCCCGGCAGGACCACGGCGCCGCCGCGCACGACCTCGCAGGTCCAGGGGGAGAGCTTGTCGGTGGCCACGACGTAACCGGCCTTGTAGGAGCCGGAACCGTATCCGGCCTGGCTGACGGCGACCTGTTCGACCGTGCCCGCCGCCCGCGCCGGGAGGGCGGGCAGCAGGGCGGCCACCAGTGTGGACAGCACGGCGACGACCGCGACCGGCAACAGGCGCCGGAGTGATCGAGCGTGTGGGGGGAGGGACATTGTTGGGCTCACGCTCCTTCCATCTGGCTCATGTTCATACACACGAAACCAGATGGCAAGAAGTGTGAAATATTTAGATAGTTCGGTTTGCTTCTTGTTCCATCGGGGTCGCGATTCGCGGGTCCCACCCTTCCGGGAGCGGGTCCGGGCGCGGGCACGTGGAGGCGACGTCGACGAACTCGCCCCGCTCGGCGGACTCGCCGATCGAGGTCATCACGTCCAGCACGTGCAGTCCCAGCTCGCCGCTCGCCCGGTGCGGGCGGCCCCGCCTGAGGGCGATCGCCATCTCGGCGACGCCGACGCCGCGCCCGGTCACCGTCCCGGGCACCGGCAGCGCGCTCCACCCGGTCTCGCCCGCCCGGCGCGACCGGAGCGGGCCGCCGAAACCGTTCGGGTTCGGCCCGGCGACGGTGGCCTCGGTGCAGGTGAACTCCAGGAAGTCCTGGCGGCCCAGCGGGGAGTCGAAGCTGAAGACCGTGGTGGCGACCGCGCCGGAGGCGAACTCCAGCAGCGCGGTCACGTGCGTGGCGACCTCCACGGGGAAGCTCGTGCCCGCGCGCGGCCCCGCGCCGATGACCCGCCGGTCGAGCGACCTGCCCGACATCGCCGTGACGCGGGCCACCGGCCCCAGCGCGGTGACCAGGGCCGTCAGGTAGTACGGCCCCATGTCGAACAGCGGCCCGCCGCCCGCGCGGAAGAGGAACTCCGGATCGTGGTGCCAGCGCTGCGGCCCCGGCCCCTGCATCAGGGCCACCGCCGAGAGCGGCCGGCCCGCGCCGCCCCCCGTGAGCAGCCGGAGCATCGCCTGCAGGCCCGCGCCCAGGAAGGTGTCCGGCGCGCTCCCCACCCGGACGCCCGCCCGTCCGGCCGCCGCCAGCAGCCGCCTCGCGGACTCGCGGTCGAGCGTGAGCGGCTTCTCGTTGTAGACGTGCCGGCCCGCGGCGACCACGGCCTCGGCGACCTCGGCGTGCGCGGCCGGGGTCGTCAGGTTCACCACCAGCTCGACCTCGGGCAGTCCCAGCGCCTCCTGCGGGCCGCAGGCGTGCGCGACACCGTGCTCGGCCGCCGCGGCCTCGGCCCTCGCCCGGTCGAGGTCGGCGCACGCCACCACGCGTACGGAGGGGAAGTCCGCGAGGTTGCGCAGGTACTGCCCGCTGATGACGCCGCAGCCCACCACGGCCACACCGACCGGCCTGTCGCCGATGTTCACGGAGCTCGTGCCGCTCACGGAGCTCGTGCCGCTCATGCCGGGAGTCCGGTGAGGCCGGAGAGGTAGTGCCGCGACCGGGCCAGCGCGTCCAGCATGTCGCCGTCGCACCGGTCGAGCTCCACGATCCGCCACGCCCCCGGGGGCGCCGCCGCCAGGATGGCGGGGATCGGCAGGGTGCCCGAGCCGACGGCGGTCATGGGCGCGTCGACCGTGCCGGGACCGTCCTTGACGTGCAGGTGGGAGACCCGCTCTCCCAGCCGCCCGAGCAGCTCAGGCACGTCGGCCCCGCCCACGTGGGCCCAGTAGACGTCGACCTCCAGCAGCGCCTCGGCCTCCAGCAGGTCCGCGAACAGCTCGAACGCGGGACGCCCCGCCACGACCTGGGCGAACTCCCAGTGGTGGTTGTGATAGCCGAGCCTCAACCCCGCCCGGGCCGCCCATCTGGCGGCCTCGTTGACGCGGCGGGCGCTGTCCTCGACGCTCGCCCGGTCGGCGAACCCCTCCGCCGCGATCGCCGGGACGATGACGGTGTCCGTGCCGATCCCCCTCGCGGCGGCGGCCACCGCGTCCCTGCGCTCGTCGAGCAGCGGACCGTGCAGGGACGATACGGTGAGCCCGGCCGAGGCCAGCGCGTCGCGGAAGGCGTGCGGGTCGTCACCGACCAGGCCCGCGGTGGGCTCCACGGCGCGGAACCCCATCTCGGCGACGGACCGCAGGATCGCGGCCGGTCGCGTGGCGATCTCGGTGCGAACGGAGTAAAGCTGTACAGCGGGAACAGGCACGAACAACCCCTCATAACTTTACATTTTGGCGCATTTATGTTACGAATACTTTTCGTTAGTGGTCAATAGTTTCAATCAAGATGAGATTCCACGCCTCGGCGACAGGGGGTCACAGGTGCTGAGTGCTGAGCGAAGGTCGCGGATCCTGGAGTCCGCGCAACGTGAGGGGGCCGTCCGCGTCTCCCAGCTCGTCGGCGAGCTGGGCGTCTCGCACGTCACGGTCCGCCGGGACCTGGAGGCCCTCATCTACGACGGCGTACTGGAGAAGGTCCGCGGCGGGGCGATGCTCAAGAGCGTCCCCGCCGAGTCCGCGTCCCCGGGCCATGGCTCGGGCGGCGCCCCGGCGCCCCACCGCACGCTGGGCGTGCTGATACCGGCCGCCTACTACTTCCGCCGCGTGGTCGACGGCATCCGGTCGGTCACCGCGGGCACGGGCGGCGACGTCCGCCTCCTGCTGTCGAACTACGACCGGGCCGAGGAGCCGAAGCTGGTGGCCGAGCTGGTCTCCACCGGATGCGCGGGTCTCCTGCTCGCCCCGTCGGTGGGCGGGAACGACCACGACGCCCTGGCCTACCTCGACGACGTGCCCGTGCCCGTCGTGCTCATCGAACGCGCCGTGCCCGGCGAGGAGCTGGGACGGCTGTCCACGGTGCGCTCGGCGCACGAACGCGGGGTCGCCAGCGCCATGCGCCACCTGCGCGACCTCGGGCACACGCGGGTCGCGCTGATCAGCAGGGGTGACTCCCAGAGCGCCGTCTTCGTGCGCCGCGGCTGGGTCGACGCCATCGCCAGGTACGGCATGGACGCCGACGTGCCCAACATCACCGGCGAGAGGCTGGGCACCGGCCCGGCCTGGGGGCCGGGCGGCCCGGCGGCCGTGCTGGAGGAGCTGACCTCGGCCGGGGTGACCGCCCTGCTGTGCCACGGCGACGAGGACGCCCTGGTCCTGCTGCAGCACGCGCGCACCCACGGCGTCTCGATCCCCGGGGACCTGTCGCTGGTCGCCTACGACGACGAGCTGGCCAGCCTGGCCGATCCCCCCCTGACGGCGGTCGCGCCGGGCAAGGAACAGGTGGGCGTCGTCGCGACACGGCTGCTGTCCGACCTGATCGAGGGGCGGCTGGGCGAGTCGCCCGTACACATCCAGATCGAGCCCCGGCTCCACATCCGCCAGACCACCGCCCGGGCCCGCAATGCCTGACCGGGTGCTGGTCACCGGCGCGGCGGGCCACGTCGGGCGCGCGGTCCTCGACCTCCTCGCCCGGGAGAACGTGGCCGCGACCGCCCTCGTACTCCCACCGGGGGATGGGGCACCGGGGGATGGGGCGCCGGGCGGCGGGCCGTCGGGGGGCGGGCTGCCGGGAGGAGGCGTGTCGCAGGGCGGAGCGTCAGGGGGCGGAGTGTCAGGGGGCGGGCCGCCGGGGGGTCATCTCGGCGGCGAGCTTCCCGCCGACCGGGTCGTGGTCGGCGACGCCCGTGACCCGGACGTGGTGGCCGAGGCCATGAAGGGCGCAGACGGCGTGATCCACCTCGCCGCGCTGCCCTCGCCCCGGCTGGGCACGCCGGAGGACGTCTTCACCGGCAACGCGCGGGCGACCTTCGTCGTGCTGGAGGAGGCCGGGCGTCGCGGGGTGGGCAACGCGGTGATCGCCAGCAGTTACGCGATCGGCGGGCTGCCGTTCGCGGTGCGGCCGACGTCGCCGCCGTACCTCCCGGTCGACGTCGCCACCCCGTTGCGGATCACCGACCCGTACGCGCTGTCCAAGCGGGCGGACGAGGCGACCGCGGAGATGATGGCCCTCCGCCACCGGATGACCACGGTCGCCCTGCGGTTCCCCTTCGTCGGCGACGCGGAGCGCAGGCTGCCGGAGACGGCGGCCAGATACGCCCGCAGCCCGGAGGCGGGCGCGGCCGACCTGTGGAGCTACCTCGACATCCGCGACGCCGCCCGCGCCCTGCTGCTGTCGCTGTCCGTCACCGTCCCCGGCTCCCACGTGCTGTACGTCGCCGCGCCGGAGACTCTCTCCCCGCTGCCCACCGAACACCTTCTCGACCTCTGTCACCCCGGGGTTCCCCGGCGGCGCCGCTTCCCCGGCCGTACCGTGCCGATCGACCTCGAACCCGCGTCCGCCCTGCTCGGTTTCACCGCGCGGCACCTCCACCCGGTGCCCGCCGAGGACTGACCGCCGTCCCCCGGCCCGTCCTTGACAGTGTTGTCGACGGGAGGACAATCTGTTGCGGGAAGCGCACTTCGTTTCGGACTGCGCAACGACGGAGGTGGGTATGCCGGGCCGACGCGTCGTCATCATCGGGGCCGGGGTCGTCGGGGCGGCCCTCGCCGACGAGCTCTCGGCCAGGGGCCGGGATGACGTCACCGTCGTCGACCAGGGCGCCGTGCCCGCCACCGGGGGATCGTCCTCCCACGCGCCGGGCCTGGTGTTCCAGACCAACCCGTCCAAGACCATGGCGGAGCTGGCCCGCTACACCGTCGAGAAACTCGTCGCCCTCGACTGCTTCCTCCAGGTCGGTGGCCTGGAG
Organism: Streptosporangium sp. NPDC002721; assembly: GCF_042888905.1. Lineage (NCBI taxonomy): Bacteria > Bacillati > Actinomycetota > Actinomycetes > Streptosporangiales > Streptosporangiaceae > Streptosporangium > Streptosporangium sp. NPDC002721. The sequence continues at coordinate 37,975 of NZ_JBIAQI010000030.1, read as the reverse complement.
GTGGCCACCACGCCCGAGCGGCTCACCGAGCTGCACCGCCGCCACGGGTGGGCGACCTCCTGGGGGATCGAGGCGCGCCTGCTCACCCCCGGCGAATGCGTGGAGCGCCACTCCCTGCTCGACCGGGACATGATCCTCGGAGGGTTGTTCGTCCCCACCGACGGCCTGGCGAGGGCCGTACGCGCCGTCGAGGTCCAGCTGGCGCGCGCCCGGGAGCGGGGCGTCCGGGTCCTCGACCGGCACGAGGTGCTGGACATCCGCGTCGAGGACGACCGGGTCACGGCCGTCGTCACCGACCGGGGCGAGATCCCCGCCGACCTCGTGGTCTGCTGCGCCGGGATCTGGGGCCCGAAGGTGGCGGGCATGGTCGGCATGGCGCTGCCGCTCACCCCCCTCGCCCACCAGCTCGCCTGGACCGGCCCCGTCCCCGCTCTTTCCGGGCAGGCCGAGGAGGCCGTCCGGCCGATCCTGCGCCACCAGGACGCCGACCTGTACTACCGGGAGCGGTTCGACCGGCTCGGCGTCGGCTACTACGGCCACCGGCCGATGCCGACCACCGCCGAGGAGATCCTCCCGATCGCCGACGCCGAGGTCATGCCGTCGGTGCTGCCGTTCACCGCCGAGGACTTCGCCCCCGCCTGGGCCGAGACGAAGGCGCTGCTGCCCGCCGCCGGGGAGGCCGGGCTCGAACCGGGGATCAACGGCCTGTTCTCCTTCACCACCGACAACATGCCGCTGCTCGGGCCTTCGCGCGACGTGGAGGGCTTCTGGGTGGCCGAGGCGGTGTGGGTCACCCACTCGGCGGGGGTGGGCCGCGCGATGGCCGAGTGGCTCGCCGACGGCCACTGCTCGTCCTTCGACCTGCACGAGTGCGACGTCAACCGGTTCGAGGCCCACCAGCTCGCCCCCGAGTACGTCCGCACCCGCGACTGCCAGAACTTCGTCGAGGTCTACGACATCATCCACCCGCTCCAACCGGCCGAGAACCTGCGCCCGCTGCGCACCAGCCCCTTCCACGCCCGCCAGCGCGAGCTGGACGCGTACTTCCTGGAGGCCTCCGGCTGGGAGCGCCCCCAGTGGTACGGCGCCAACGCGCCCCTGCTCGACGGGCGTGACATCCCCCGCCCCAACGACTGGGCCGCCCGCCACTGGTCGCCGATCGTCGGCGCCGAGGCCCGGGCCACGCGCGAGGCCGTGGCCCTGTACGACATGAGCGCGCTCAAGCGGATCGAGGTCGCGGGCCGCGGGGCCGCCGCCTTCCTGCAGCGGGTCTCCACGGGCGACGTCGACAAGCCCGTCGGCTCGGTCACCTACTGCCTGCTGCTCGACCACGACGGCGGCATCCGCAGCGACGTCACGGTGGCCCGGCTGGGCCGCGACCTGTTCCAGGTCGGCGCCAACGGCAACCTCGACCTCGACTGGCTCCGCCGCCACCTGCCCGCCGACGGGTCGGTCACCGTCACCGACCTCACCCCCGGGACCTGCTGCGTCGGCGTCTGGGGCCCCCGGGCCCGCGAGGTCGTGGCCCCGCTCGCCGGGCCCGCCTTCGGCCCCGGCGGTTTCCGCTACTTCCGCGCCGCGCGGGCGTACGTCGGCACCGTGCCCGTCACCGCGCTGCGGCTCTCCTACGTCGGCGAGCTGGGCTGGGAGCTCTACACGACGGCCGACATGGGCGCGAAGCTGTGGGACACCCTCTGGGAGGCGGGCCAGGAGCACGGGATCATCGCGGGGGGCCGCGGCGCCTTCAACAGCCTGCGGCTGGAGAAGGGCTACCGCTCCTTCGGCACCGACATGACCTACGAGCACGACCCGTACGAGGCGGGACTCGGTTTCGCGGTGCGCAAGGCGGACAAGGGTGACTTCATCGGCCGTGCGGCCCTCGCCGAGCGCGCCGCGACCCCCCGGCGCAGGCTCACCTGCCTCACCGTTGACGACCCGGCCGCCGTCGTCATGGGCAAGGAGCCGGTGTACGACGGCGCGTCCCCCGTCGGATACGTCACCAGCGCCGCCTACGGCTACACGACAGGCAAGGGCATCGCCTACGCCTGGCTGCCGGCCGAGCTGTCCGTGCCGGGGCGGGAGCTGCGCATCGGCTACTTCGACCAGCGGGTGGCCGCGGTCGTCGCCGAGGAGCCGCTGTACGACCCGGCGATGGAACGCCTGCGTGGCTAGCGGCGCCGGCGGGGCCGGCGGGATCGAGAGGGGACGACGATGAGCACCGAGGCGCTGCCCGAGCACCCCGACCGGCTGTGGAGCAGTCCCGAGCCGAAGGCCTCCTACGACGTGGTGATCGTCGGTGGCGGGGGCCACGGCCTGGCCACCGCGTACTACCTGGCGAAGAACCACGGGATCACCGACGTGGCCGTGCTGGAGAAGGGCTGGCTGGCGGGCGGCAACATGGCCCGCAACACCACCATCATCCGGTCCAACTACCTCCTGGACGAGAGCGCGGGCATCTACGAGCACTCGCTGAAACTGTGGGAGGGGCTGGAGGAGGACCTCGGCTACCCGATCCTGTTCAGCCGGCGCGGCGTGCTCAACCTCGCGCACAGCCTCCAGGACGTCCGGGAGGGCGTCCGCCGGGTGAACGCCAACCGCCTCAACGGCGTCGACGCCGAATGGCTCGGCCCCGAGGAGGTGAGGGAGGTCTGCCCGATCGTCGACGTCTCGCCCGACGCGCGCTACCCGGTCCTCGGCGCCACCTACCAGCCGCGCGCCGGGATCGCCAAGCATGACTACGTGGCCTGGGGATTCGCCCGCGCCGCCGCGGCGATGGGCGTCGACCTGATCGAGCACTGCGAGGTCACCGGCGTCGACGTCGTGGACGGGCGGGTGGAGGCCGTACGCACCACCAGGGGCCGCATCGCCGCGGGCCGGGTCGCGATGTGCGCGGCCGGGCACTCCTCGGTCGTCGGCCGGATGGCCGGGGTGGAGCTGCCGGTGCAGAGCCACCCGCTGCAGGCCCTGGTCTCGGAGCTGCTGGAGCCCGTACACCCCACGGTGGTCATGTCCAACGCGGTGCACGTCTACGTCAGCCAGGCCCACAAGGGCGAGCTGGTCATGGGGGCGGGCATCGACGCGTACAACTCCTACCGGCAGCGCGGCGCGTTCCACATCATCGAGCGGCAGATGGCGGCGGCGCTGGAGCTGTTCCCCGTCTTCGCGCGGGCCCACGTGCTGCGGACCTGGGGCGGGGTGGTCGACGTCACCCCCGACGCCTCGCCCGTCGTCGGGCTCACCCCCGTCGACCGCCTCTACGTCAACTGCGGATGGGGGACCGGCGGCTTCAAGGCCACCCCCGGCGTCGGGTGGTGCTACGCGCACACGATCGCCCACGGCGAGCCGCATCCCCTCAACGCCGCCTTCACGCTCGAACGATTCACCACCGGCGCGCTCGTGGACGAGCACGGCGCCGCCGCGGTGGCCCACTGAAGGAGCCCGACCGATGCTGCTGATCCCCTGCCCGTGGTGCGGTCCACGGGACGAGGCCGAGTTCCACTACGGCGGGCAGGCCCAGGTCGCCTACCCCGGCGACCCCGCCGCGCTCTCCGACGAGGAGTGGGCCCGCTACCTGTTCTTCCGCGACAACCCCAAGGGGCCGTTCGCCGAACGCTGGCAGCACGGGGCCGGATGCCGCCGCTGGTTCAACGCGGTCCGCGACACCGCCACCGGCGAGTTCCGCGCCGTCTACCACATCGGCGAGCCAAGGCCGGTGGACGCGTGAACCGCGCGGTGACCGGCGCGGGTCTCCCGGTTCCCGACGTGGACCTCCGGGTCTCCGGTACGAACCTCCGGGTCTCCGGTACGAGCTTCCGGGCTTATGGCACGAGCTTCCGGGTCTCCGGCGGCGCGGGCGTTCAGGCTGTCGGCGGCGTGGGTCTCTCGGATCCCGGTGGCGCGGGCGTTCGGGCCGCCGGTGAGGGAACGGTGCGCCGGTGAGCGGGCAGCCGTTCCGCCGGGCGGGCCGTCGCGGGGAGGTGCTGCCGTTCCGGTTCGACGGCCGCGACTACGAGGGCCACCGGGGTGACACGCTCGCCGCCGCGCTGCTCGCCAACGGTGTCCGTACGGTCGCGACGAGCGTCACGCTGGGCCGCCCCCGCGGGATCTTCGCCGCCTGGACCGAGGAGCCGAACGCCGTCGTCCAGATCGAGCACCCCTTCCCCGAGCCGATGCTCCAGGCCACCGTCGTCGAGCTGTACGCGGGACTGGTGGCCACCGGCCTGCCGGGAAGGGGCAGGCTCGCCGACGTGCCCGACCCGGCACGCTACGACGGCGTGTACGCGCACTGCGACGTCCTGGTGGTCGGCGCGGGCCCGGCGGGCCTGGCGGCGGCGACCACGGCGGCCGCGTCGGGCGCCCGGGTGATCCTCGCCGACGACCGGCCGTCGCCCGGCGGCAGCCTGCCCGACACCGGCGAGACCGTCGACGGCGTCCCGGGCACGGAGTGGGCCGCCACCGCGCTGGCCGCGCTGCGGAGCCACCCTGAGGTGCGGGTGCTCACCCGCACCAGCGTGTTCGGCCACTACGACGACAACTACCTGGTCGCCGTGGAGCGCAGGGGGGAGGACGCCTCCTCCCGCGAACGCGTCTGGCGTATTCGGGCCCGCCGCGTCGTCCTCGCCACGGGCGCGCACGAGCGCTCGATCGCCTTCGCGGGCAACGACCTGCCGGGCGTCATGCTCGCCGGTTCCGCACGCGCGTACGTCAACCGGTACGGGGTCCTGCCCGGCCGCCGCGCGGTGGTGTTCACCAGCGGGAACAGCGCCTACGCGGCGGCCCGCGACCTGGCCGCCGCGGGTGTCGAGATCGCCGCCATCGTGGACACGCGTGCCGCCGGAGACCCGGGCCGCGACGGCCCGGACGGTCCGGGTGGCTTGGGCGGCCTGGGTGGTTCGGGCGGTCCAGGGGGCTTGGACGGTCTGGGCGATGCCGAGGTGCTCACCGGTCACTTCGTCACCCGCGCGAACGGCGAGCACGGCGTTGTCTCCGTGACCGTCTCGGAGAGACCCGCCGCGGGCGGCACGCCTTCCGGAACACTCATCTCCGGAACGACCTCTTCCGAGAGGGGGCCCTCTGCGGTGGCCGGTTCTGGGGCCGCTTCTTCCGGGACACCCGCCTCCGGAGCGGTCCCTTCGAGGGCGGTCCCTTCGAGTGTGATTCCTTTCGGCGGACGCGAGATCGAGGCCGACCTGCTGCTCGTCTCGGGCGGCTGGAACCCGGCCGTTCACCTGTTCGGCCAGGCCGGGGGGACGCTCCGCTACGACGAGGCGCTCGGTTCGTTCGTCCCCGGGAGCACCCGCCAGGCCGTCGAGGTCGCCGGGGCCGCCCGAGGGCTTCTCAGCCTGGCCGCCTGTCTGGAGGACGGCACCGCCGCCGGGGCGCGGGCCGCCGAGGCGGCCGGGTTCCGGACCCCTTCGCCTTCCGGCGCGTTCACCCGGAGAGCAGGGGAGGCGTCCCCGGGCGTGGAGGCCCCCGGAACCGCCCCCGCGGAGCACGTGTGGCTCGTCCCCGCCGACGACTACCGGACCCACTTCGTCGACCTGCAGCGAGACGTCACCGTCGCCGACGTGATGCGCGCCACCGGGGCCGGGCTCCGCTCGGTCGAGCACGTCAAGCGCTACACCACCGCCGGGACCGGGCACGACCAGGGCAGGACCTCCGGCGTGCTCACCAGCGGTGTCGTCGCCTGCGTCCTCGGCGTGGACGTCGGGGAACTCGGCACCACCACCTTCCGCGCCCCCTACCTGCCGGTCTCCTTCGCGACCCTCGCCGGGCGCGACAGGGGAGCGCTGCACGACCCGGTCCGGGTCACCGCGCTGCACGAGTGGCACGCGGCGTACGGAGCGTACGGGGCGCCGTTCGAGAACGTCGGCCAGTGGAAGCGGCCCTGGTACTACCCCCGCGAGGGCGAGGACATGGAGGCCGCAGTCCTGCGCGAGTGCCGGGCCGTGCGGGAGGCCGCCGGGGCCATGGACGCCTCCACGCTCGGCAAGATCGACATCCAGGGCCCCGACAGCGCGGAACTGCTCGACCGCCTCTACACCAACCTGATGAGCACCCTCAAGGTCGGCTCGATCCGCTACGGGGTGATGTGCCGCCCCGACGGCATGGTCTTCGACGACGGCACGGTGATCCGGCTGGCCGAGGACCGTTTCCTGGTGACCACCACCACCGGCAACGCCGCCGCCGTCCTCGACTGGATGGAGGAGTGGTTGCAGACCGAGTGGCCCTCGCTGCGGGTCTACTGCACCTCCGTCACCGAGCACTGGGCGACGGTCGCGCTCGCCGGGCCGCGCTCCCGCGAGATCCTGGCCGGACTCGCCCCCGACCTGGCCGTGGACAACGCGAGCTTCCCGTTCATGACGTGGCGCGACACCCGGGTGGCGGGTCTCGACGCGCGGGTGTGCCGGATCAGCTTCTCCGGCGAGCTGGCGTACGAGATCAACGTCAGCGCCTGGGACGGGCTCGCCCTGTGGGAGGCCGTCCAGGCCACCGGCGCGGTCACCCCGTACGGGACCGAGACCATGCACGTGCTGCGGGCCGAGAAGGGTTACCCCATCGTGGGCCAGGACACCGACGGCACGGTCACGCCCGCCGACCTCGGCATGGAATGGGTGGTGTCGAAGAAGAAGGCCGACTTCCTCGGGAAGCGCTCCTTCACCCGGGCCGACACCGCCAGGCCCGACCGCAAGCACCTGGTCGGCCTGCTGCCGCTCGACCCGGACGTCCTGCTGCCCGAGGGCTCCCAGCTGGTGGCCGTCGACCGGCTGCCCGAGCCGCCGGTCCCGATGCTCGGGCACGTCACCTCCAGCTACCGCAGCGCCGTGCTCGGCAGGACCTTCGCCCTCGCCCTCGTCAGCGGCGGGCGCGAACGCGTCGGCGAGCGGCTGTACGTACCCGTCGGGGAGGAACTGCTGCCCGTCACCGTCACCCACCACGTCCTCTACGACCCCGAGGGAGCGCGCCGCGATGGCTGAGCCGCCCGTGACGGAGCCGTCCGTGACGGAGCCGCCAGGAACGGAGCCGTCCGTGACGGAACCGCCAGGAACGGAGCCGACCGTGACGGAGCCGACCGTGACGGAACCGCCTGTGACAGAGCCGGCCGGGCGGTTGAGCCCGCTGGCCCGGTTGGAACCGGTGTCGAGCCGGGACCTCCGCGTCGCGGAACTGCCCTTCCTCACCCAGGTCGACCTGCGGGTGGACCCCGCGAGCGGTACCGCCGCCGACATCGCCCGCGCCCTCGGCGTCCCGCTTCTTCCCACCGAACCCGGCACCCTCGTGAGCACCGGCCCCGACACGCCGCCGTACGCCACCTCCGCGAGCACCGGCCCCGACACGCCGCCGTCCGCCACCTCCGTGAGCGGCCGCCAGGTGCTGTGGCTCGGTCCCGACGAGTGGCTGGTCGTCGGGCCTCCGGGGGACACCGGCCTGGAGGCCCGCCTGCGAGCCGCCGCCGGGACCGGGCACGCCGCCGTCACCGACGTCTCCGCCCAGCGGACCGTGCTGCTCGTGACCGGCCCGAAGGCCCGTGACCTGCTCTCCCACGGCTGCGCCCTCGACCTGCACCCCCGCGCGTTCGGCCCCGGCCGCTGCGCCCAGACCATGCTCGCCCGCGCCCAGGTCATCCTCGCCGCCCGCGACGAGGACGGGTTCCACGTCTTCGTACGCTCGTCCTTCGCCGACTACCTCGCGGCCTGGCTCCTCGACGCGGCGGGGGAGTATCTGAACGGTTGAGGTGACCCCGGGCTCCGGCCCCACCGGCGAGCGGCCACGGCCCGCCGCAGGGGGTCACGCCCTTACCCGCCGGAGCCGAACCGGCCCGGCCCGGCGTGCGGTGGGAAGCACGGCGCGTACACCGGTGACTTCACGGCGGCGCCGAACGTGGCCGACGGGGCATCGGCCGACATCCCCGCGGTGGTGACGTGGCGTCGATCCTCGCACCGGGGACCCGTCGGCGAGCGCGTGAAGATCCATGGTGTCCCTGTGCGGCTAGGATCTCGGCGACCGGTGACGCCGTGGTGGGCGCGTTCGCCGAGGCGGAACTCAGCGGATGACAAGGATGACATTTCCGATGGTCGACGACAGCGGCTGGCGGGCGTACTTCTATCTCCACGGCGATCCCCTGGAGGAGACCGGCGGCTGGCCCGGCTGGGTGGAGCCCCCCTACCCCCCGGTGGACATCGGCCCGTGCTCCGTCTGCGGCCACCCGACGAAACGGTCCACCACCTGGCGGAGCCGCCGTGAGACGGCGACCGGTTACGCGTGCGTGTGGTGCCAGGCCGCCGTGGACGTCTTTCACACCGGCCCGCCCGGCCACACCCCCACCTCGACTCGGCCGTCCTACGCACCGCCGGACCAGCGCTGGAACGAGGACTTCGGCGGGGAGCCCCGGCGCTACCACGCTTCGGGGCACTGGAGGCTGACCCTGTGCGGACTGGACGCCGACGACCTCACCGGCTCTGATGCGCAGTGGCGGCCCGGCCGTACCGACGCCTGTCCCGGGTGCCTGACGGCGGCCGCCGAGATCGACGCGCGCTGGCCCGCCGACCGGCGTACCGGCGGGACCTTCATCGTGGCCTGCCCCTGCCACGTCTGCCGGAGCCTGATGAGGGCAGGCCGATGAAGGAACCGCTGTCCTACGCCGAGCGCGTTCTCACGCCGGCGGGCGGCGTTCGAGAGCAACGGCCTCGCCACCCCGGCCTCCCGCCACCTCGGCACCGAGGGCGACCGCTCATCGACGTCGTGGAGAGCGCCCTGAGACGGATGATCTGAGCCTCACACCTGGCTCCCCGCCGCAGCCGGCCCGCGGGCGGGCTCGGCCTGCGGCTTCTCGCCGCTCGCGAGGAACCGGACGATCAGATCGGCGAGGTCGCCCGGCCGCTCCGCGACCATGTTGTGGCTCGCGGCCAGCTCGGTCACGTGAACGGTGCCGGGGAGGTCGCGAAGGTCGCGCCGTACCCCTCGGCGGAAGGCGACCATGAGCTCACCGCCGTCCATCCCCGCCGGGTCCCGGTCGGCCAGTACCACCAGCGCGGGGCACGTCACCGTACGCAGGAGGGGGATCGTGTCGCGAAACTCCGGGGTGTAGCGCAGCGCCGCCAGGATCTCCGGGCCGGGGCGAAGATAGCTGTGGCCGTCCCGGGTGGTGAGGGCCCTTCGCGGGAGCATCGGCACCTGTTCGGCGGGGACCGGCAGGCCCATCGCAGCGGCCTGGGCGTCGAAGGTGGCCTTGAGCCGATCGAGGGCCGTCCCGAGCGCGTCCCGCGCCATGCCCGGATAGTTGCCCGGGTCGTTCTCCGCGGACCTGAGGCCGTCGAGGTTGACGATCGCCGGGCATCCGGGGTGGCGTCGCGCCCACATGACGGCGAGCATGCCGCCGAGGGAGTGGCCCACGATCGCCGGACGGTCCAGGCGGAAACGCTCGACCACGGCGTCGAGGTCGTCGAGAACCGCGTCCCACTCCCAGGGCGCGTCCCCCGACAGCCCGTGGCCGCGCAGGTCCACGGCCACGACCCGGTGCCTTCGCGCGAGGAGCGGTGCGAGCGCGTCCCAGGCTTCGAGCGTCCCGCCCAGCCCGTGAAGGAGCACCACCGCGGGGCCGTCCCCGCCGTGGTCGCGGGCCGCCAGGGGAACGACGTGGTCAGTGATGGTGATGTCCTGAGGGGACACGCTGCTCCTTCGGTTGGTTGAGCCGGGCGCGCACGGACTCCGTGGTCACCCCGCCGTCGGGATGGCGTGCGAGCTTCGCGCGCTTGACGAGGTCGTGAACCCCCTGGCGGGTGATGCCGAGCATGGCCGCGGCCGTGGCGTACGGTACGGCCACGGCCCCCGGGTGTCCCACGCGGCGGGCGACGGCCCGCCCGAAGGCCGAACGCCACCACGCCTCCGGTGGGTCGAACGGCTCGTCGCCGGGGAAGGCCGCCGCGATCAGCCGCGCCGCCGTACGGACCGCGAGCCTGTCATCCGGGCCGAGCAGCTGTGCCGCCCACACCTCGGCCTCGACGCGCAGGCGTTCCCGTATCGGCCGGACCTGGTCATCCGACTCGAAGAGGATCTCGAGCGGGTCGACGATCCGGGTTTCCATCAGCCGGACGAGCTCTCCGGCCAGTTCGACGTGCTCCGCCGTACTCGCATGGTTCACTTGACGAAAGATAGCAAGTACTTGGCAGTGTATGTCAAGTATGAAGGAGGTGCCGCCCGAGTTCGCGTCGAGCCGGGAGAGGTACGCCGTCTCGGCCGGTCTCTGGAGCCGCCCTCGGCGGGACCGGCGGTCGGAGCCGATCACCGTGTCGCCGGCGGTCGTGCCGCCGGTTCGCCCGCGCCGGCGTGTTCAGTCCTTGCCGCGTCCGGTGACGGCGTCGCGCATCCGGTCGACCAGCCCGACGAACGGTCCCAGCACCTTGTTGGCGGGCGGGGTGTCCGGCGCGGCCGGATGCGGCCGGGTCGGCGCGATCTTCTTTATCGCCTGTACCTTGTGCCCCAGTTCGGCCAGCTGCTCCGGGGTGGCGTTGTCGCGCAGCCGGGGAAACAGCTCGCCTTCCTCCTCCCGCACGTGCGTGCGGATCACGCTCATCAGCTGGCCCAGCAAGATCTCGTAGTCGGGGTCGTCGGCGTCGGTCTGTTCCAGCAGCTTCATGGTCTGCTCGGCCTCGGCGTGCTCGGTCAGCTCCCGGTCGGCCAGCTCCCCGCCGCCGGGCACCAGTTCCCGCACCGCGGGATACAGGTAGGCCTCCTCGGCGACCGAGTGGCGTACCAGCTCGATGATGACCTTCTCGGTCAGCTGCCGGCGCCGGTCGACATCGCTCTCGCCCAGCCGCTCCAGCTCGCTGAACATCTGCTCGACCTCGCGGTGGTCGTGCGTCAGCACCGCGATGACATCGGTGTCCTGGGTCGTGCTCATCCGCCTTGTCCTCTCCTCGTGCGCGGGCCGCTCCGAAGCGGTGATCACCAACGAGATCGCGAAAGGGACGCGGCGCCGCGGCGGACACCGGCGAGCAGGACAAGCTTTTGGCGGCCGATACCTGTCCGGTGACCTTCCCGCGTCAGGAAGGCCGCTCGGGGCCGCTCACCCGTTCGGGGCCGCTCGCCCGTTCAGGGAAGGGTGACGAACTTCTTGAGGAAGGCCCGGGCCTGAGGGGTGTCCAGGCGGTAGTCGTAGTTGGTCATCTTGCAGGCGTCGTCGTCCCCGCTGATCGTCGTGGCCACGAGCAGGTCGGATGTGGGCCCTCCCAGGAAGTTCGGGCCGCCCGAGTCGCCGAAGCAGGTGCTGCCGTCGCCCTTGGAGGCGAGCGAGAGTTTGAGCCACCTGCGGGTGAGGTCCTTGAAGGAGATGGACGCCTGGTGACGGGTGTCGTTGTAGGTCAGCCGAACCCTCTGCTTCCCCTTGGTCGAGGCGTGCTTTCCCTTGGCCGGGACGTTGGCCGCGGCCACGGCGCCGTACCCGACCGGGGTGAACCGCGTCATCTCCAGGGCGTTGGCGGCGTCGAGGCGGTCGAGCAGGCCCTCGGAGGGCAGCCTGGCGGGCTTGATGTCCGGGACGGCCGTGTCGAAGATGACAACGGCCATGTCGTGAAGATCGGACTTGTCCTTGTACCGCGAGTCGAGGACGTAGCGGCCCGTGTGGATCTTGTCCCCGTCCTGGTAGCGGTGGGAGAAGGAGACCCGGGCGGTCTTCTGCCCCTCTTCCGCGCAGTGGGCGGCGGTGAGGAAGACGGTCGGCGAGATGAGGGTGCCGGTGCAGTAGGACCAGGTGCCGTCACCGTTCGGCTTGTCGCCGATGACGGCACCCACCTGCGGGTGAGCGGTCAGGTCGGGCGATCCGTTGGTGATGGCCAGGGCGGGGGAGGCGGGGAAGGCGGCGGTCGCGGTGAGCGTAACGGAAATCATGACAAAGGGGATAAAACGCACGCAGGAACTGTAACCGCCCAAGGGTTACATTTGATACGGAGTGCGCAAAGATCTACTCGCTGCTTGCCGAACCCCCGATCAGGTACGACGAGGCGGGGCCGGCCGCCGAACCGGATTTAATCTCACCTGATACCGTTTCGAATGGGATCATGTTCGGTAATATGCCCTCATGGGTGCCGATGTTCCTCGCGAAACCACCACCTCGCGTGCGACCGACCGCCCGGGGGACACCTCGCCGTTCGCCCTCGGTCTGCTGCTGCGCCAGGCGCACTGGCGCGCGGCCACGGTGATGGCGGAGGCGCTCAAGCCGCTCGGCATCGAGCTGCGGCATTTCGCCGTGCTGATCGTGCTGGTCGACCGCGGGGCCACGGTGCAGCGGGACCTGGCCGTGGCGACGGGGTCGGACAAGGCGGGAATCATGCGGGTCGTGGACGACCTGGAGCGTAAGGGGCTCGCCGTGCGCAAGGCCGTTCCGGGAGATCGGCGGGCGCGGGCGGTGGAGGTCACGCCCCGGGGTGTCGAGCTTTTCGACGCGGCCCACGTGGCGGCGGAACCGCTGGCCGAGCGTCTGGTCGCCGGGCTCGGGCCCGGCGAGCCCGAGCTGCTGAGGGATCTGCTGACCCGGCTCGCCTATCCCGCGGGCGACAAGGCATAGGCGCGCCCGCGAGCCCTTCGCCCGCCTCATGGGCGCGCTTCGTCCCGCCTCGTGGGCGCCCTTCGTCCTGCGGTGCAGGCGTTCTTCGTCCCGCCGTGGAGGCGCGCTTCATCCTGTGGCGGGGGCGTCTTTCGTCCCGCGCGGCTTTCGTGAGGAGTCCGGCCCTGAGGGCTGCGGCGTCGGCGTCCCGGGTCCGGCCGGGGTCCGGCCTCGCCGTGCATGACGAGACTCACATGCCCTTGTATGGTATTAAATGATACTATCGGCAATGATACCGTCGCTAACGTGACTAAACCGGATGCGTTCTCTTCTGCGGCGTGTCGATCGGGTTCGAGGACGTCACGGTGGATCACGCCCGTACGGGCCGGGCGCCGCTCGGCGAGACGGTCGCTTTCGTCGGGGGACAGCCCGGCGGGCACGCGAGACGCCCCCGAGGATGCACGACGCCCGTGCCCCCGAAACCAGAAGCTCGAAGACCTCACCGGCCGGACCGTCGGCGTCGACGGCGGCACGTTCATGCCCTGAGAGGAAAGCAATGACCTACACCGTCGGTTACATCGTCGGAAGCCTGTCCCGGAAGTCGATCAACAGGAAGCTCGCCCTGGCCCTGAGCCGTCTCGCGCCGCCGGAACTCCGTCTTTCGGAGATCCCCATCGGCGAGCTGCCCCTGTACAGCCACGACCACGACCCGGACTACCCCGTCGTGGCCCAGGAGTTCAAGGACGCGATCAAGGCCTCCGACGCCCTCCTGTTCGTCACCCCGGAGTACAACCGGTCCATCCCGGGCGCGCTGAAGAACGCCATCGACTGGGCGACCCGGCCCTACGGGACCAGCGTGCTGAACGGCAAGCCGGCCGCGATCGCCGGAGCCTCACCCGGCCCGATCTCCACCGCGGTCGCGCAGCAGCACCTCAAGAGCATCCTGTCCTTCACCAACTCCCCGGTGCTCGGGCAGCCCGAGGCCTACATCCGGTTCACCGAGGGGCTGATCGACGAGCAGGGCGACATCCAGGTGCCGTCCACCGCCGAATTCCTGACCGGATACATGCGCGCCTTCGCGACGCACATCCGGCGCCACCACCACGACCTCCCGGACCTGTAGTTCCGAGCGGACGCGCACCGCGTGGCGGATCTGCCCCGGGCGGGATTGCCCACCGCGACGACGTTCGCCGGAAGGTCGAGGGTGACCACCGCGCCGGCGCCCACGACGGTGTTCTCCCCGATCGTGACCCCGGCCAGGACGATCACCCCGCTGCGCGGATCACGCCTGCTTCACGCTGATCTGCTTGGGCACGGGCCCTGGGCCCGTCGGCGCCGATCAGTGACCTCGTTCCCGGCCGAGGAAGCACGACAGGAGTCGCCCGAAGTCGTGCGGGTGCTCGAGCGCCGGCACGTGCCCGCATCGGCCGAACACGTGCAGACGGACATCGGCCAGGTGTTCGAGCAGGGGCAGGGCCGCCGTCCCGAGCGGGGTGACCCGGTCCTCGGCGCCGTGGACGAGCAGCACGGGCGCGCGGATCCCCGCCAGCGTTCGCGCCGAGAGGGTGAGCTCGTCGGCCCAACGTGCCCTGGGCGGAGGGAACAGCGACGCGAACGCGGCCGCCCCCGCTCGCATCGCGGCCGCACGGGCGGCGACGGCCGACTCGGTCACGAGCGCCTGGTCGAGGACGAGGCGGCTCAACATGTCCCGCGCCCCGAGCGGGCCGGCGGGGGCGGCCCAGATCGCGTCGAGCTCGGCGGACAGCGGTGCCCCGGGGGCGCCCATCGTCGAGACCGCCACGACACGGGTCACCTGCCGGGGACGCGCGGCCGCCAGCGCCAGCGCCACGGCACCGCCCATGGAGTGGCCCACCACGGCGTAGTGCTCGGCACCGAGAGCGTCCATCAGGCCCGCGGCCTGTTCCGTCCACAGCCGGAGCCCACCCCTGGAGCCCTCCGGGATCGGTGTACGGCCGAACCCCGCCTGGTCGGGAGCCACCAGGTGCCAGGACGGGCCCAGCGCCTGTGCCGTCGTCGCCCAGGCGCCGGATCCGGTCGTACCGGGTCCGGAGCCGTGCAGCATCAGCACCGCGGGCCCGGTGCCGCTCTCCAGGACGTGGACGGGGGAGCCGTCGACCGCGACGGTCCGAAGTGCCGTCACCGAGGCAGGTCCGGTGTGCTCATGCCGATGCGGGGTCGACGGACTTCGAGAAGACCTCCATCATCGCCCTGCCGAATTGCGGCATGTCAGGCCATCCCCGGCAGGAGACGAGGTTGCCGTCCACGACGTCGGGAGCGTCGACGACCGTCGCGCCCGCGTTCTCCATGTCACCGGTGATAGGGGGGAAGCACGCCGTCTTCCGCCCCTTCAGCAGCCCGTACACGGCCGGCACCTGCGCGCCGTGGCACACCAGCGCGATCGGGAGGTCGCGCGCGAAGAAGTGCTCGGTGATGCGCCTGACGTCGGCGTCGACCCGGATCCACTCGGGGGCACGTCCCCCGGGGATGATGAGGGCGTCGTAGCGCTCGACGTCGACCTCGGCCCAGGGCACGTCGACCGGCAGCTTCCGGCCGTTCTTCTCCACGTAGGCGTCGGAGTTGGGGTCGAACTCGTGGATGACCAGCTGAACGTCACGCATCGTCCGTGACGAGACGTCGACGTCCCAGCCGCCCTCCTGCACGCGATAGTAGGGATACATGGTGTCGAGCTCCTCGGCGGCGTCGCCGGTCAGGAGCAGTGCTCTGGGCACCTGCTTCTCCTCGCATCTGGGGCGGGTGAAGTGGATCCAATCCGATCCAATCCGATCCGATTGGGTTAGCATTCCTCGGCCCAGCCCGCCCGTCAAGCCTCCGTCGCCATTCCGTCCGCGCCCTTGGCCTCGTCGAACAACCGCCGGAACCGCTCGCCGGACAGCAGGATGTGCCGGCGCATGGCGTAGGCGGCGGCGTCGGGGTCACGCGCGGCGATCGCGGCCAGGACCTCCTCGTGCTCGGCCATGGCCAGGTGGGTGACCTGGGTGTCGTGGAGAAGCCGGAACAGGTGCACGTGCGCGTGCAGGCGGGCGAGCGCCTCGCGGATGACCTGGTTCTCCGCGCTCAGGGCGACGAGATCGTGAAAAGCGGCGTCACGCAGCCCGAAGGCGCCATAGGCCATGAGCCCGTCGCCCCCCTCCAGCTCCGCCATCTCCTCCAGCATTCGCCGCAGACCGGCCACCTGCTTCGAGGACGCGCGTTCGGCGGATCTGCGCGCCGCCGCCGGCTCCAGGAGCAGGCGGACCTCAAGCATGTCCTCGAATCGGTCACGAGTGATCTGAGGGGGAATGCGATAGCCGGCATGGGGCACGCGCACGACCAGGCCCTCGGCCTCCATGCGGTTCAGGGCGTCTCGGATCGGCGTCTGCGAGACCCCCAGCTCTCGCGCCAGGGCGTCGATCGTGACGCGGGAGCCAGGCTCGATCCGTAGCGACATCAGCTGTCCGAGCAGCGTGTCGTACACCTCGTCGGCGAGCCGGCCGCGAGATCTTCCCGGCGGCGTCCCGCCCGTCATGGCCCCACGGCGCCGCGCGATCACCGCTTCGTCGTCCATCGTGACGTGAGGTCCTTTCCTGCGTCTTCGGGAACCTGTCGACATCGGTCGCAACGCTACGGGATGTTGACGCCCCCACCCGGATCGTATAGGAAAGGTGGCGGATGCCGGCCATCCTTCACCCATCGGGGAACCGCCCGCCGTCGCTCCGCTTCGATCGGTTGGAGCTCTCATGAGCATGCTCGACGTCCTGCTCGGTTCGCCACCGGGTCCCACAAGGACCGAAGGACTTCTCGACTGCCTGAAGCCCCGTTACGTCGCGGCGTACCCGTGACGCCGGTCCGCGGGTCAGCCCCTGCGACAGCCGGCGACACGCCTGAACAACCCAGCCACCGCTCGGCGGAGCACGCAGCAAGGCTCCAGAGGTCCACCCCCCAGAAAGCAGGCAAGAAGATGCGGTATCCACAGCGAACAGGACGACTGTCCGTTCCCGGTCGAAAGGTTCAGCTGGCGACGGCGGCCATGTTGGTGGCCACGACCATGGCGGCTTGCGGCCAGGACGACGGCGCGAAGGCGAGCGCCCCCAAGGCGCCGGCGACCATCCCGGAGCTCACCAAGGACCCGCTGACCCTCAGCTTCATCTGGTTCGACTGGCCCCCCGCCCACGCGCTGGAAACCTTCGCGAACGCGGAGTACACCAAGGAGCGGTCGAACGTGACCATCAAGGTCAACACCGTGCCGAACGCGAACTGGCACGACGCGATGTTCACCCAGTTCGCGGCGCACAAGACCGACTTCGACATCCCGATCCTGGACTCGCAGCACATCGGCGAGGCCGTGACGAACGGCAACATCCTCGACCTCACCGACTTCGTCAAGAAGAACATCGACGTCAAGGCCTACAACCCGTACCTCCTGGCGGCCTACGGCCAGTACCCCCAGGCGGAGACCGGCAAGCGCGACGAGAACGCCAGCCTGTACGGACTGCCGCTGCTCGGCGACACCTGGACGATGATCTACCGCAAGGACCTGATCGGCGACAGGCCACCGCAGACGTGGGACGAGATGATCTCGGTCGCCGAGAAGTGCCAGGCGGACAACCCCGGCGTCAGCGGGCTGGCCTTCCACCAGGCCAACGGCTCCGACGCCGCGGCCGTGACCTACAACACGGTCAACGGCGTCTACGGCGGCAACCTCTGGGACCCCAAGACGCGCAAGATCGAGGGCGTCATCAACGACACCGCGGGCCAGCAGGCGATGGACGTCCTGGTCAACAAGATGAAGCCGCTGACCGCCAAGGGCTCCGGCAACTGGTTCATCGACGAGGTGAACGCGGCGGTCGCCCAGGGCAAGGCATGCATCGCGTTCAACTGGATCGCCGCGAGCGGCGGCCTGCTCGACCCGAAGCAGTCGACGCTCGGCACCACGCGGGAGCAGATTCTCGACAAGCTGGGTTTCGCCACCCTGCCGAGCCAGAAGACGAACCTGGTGCCTCTCGGCGGCATGGGGATGCACGTGTCGGCCTATTCCCCCGCGGCGAACCAGGCGGAGGCCCTGAACTTCATGAAGTGGTTCGAGCAGGCCGACATCCAGAAGAAGTGGGCCGCGGCCGGTGGCGTGCCGTCGCGTACGGACGCCCTGGAGTCGCCCGAGTTCCTCAAGGCCGGGCCGTTCAACCAGGTGTACGCCGACTCGGTCTCGCGGATGCGGGACATGTGGAACGTGCCCGAGTACGCGCGCCTCGTCGACATCGAGAACACCAACGTGAACGCGGCTCTCAACGGTGCGAAGACGCCGAAGGACGCGCTCGACGACATCGCCAAGGAGCAGCAGGGCGTACTCGACTCCGGCAACCGCAAGGGCGGCGGCGGACTGTGAGTGATCCCGCCTCTGTGACGACCGACCGCCCGGGGCAGGTGGCGTCCGCGACGCCGCCCGCACCGGGCCGGTCCGGCCGGTTGAGCGACCGCTGGCTCAGCGTGGCCTTCATCTCCCCCGCGCTGCTGCTGTTGCTCGCCATGTCGGTGTTCCCGTTGCTGTGGGCGTTGTACCTGTCCTTCACCGACTACTCGGCCACCCGCGGGGGGCCGGCCCATTTCGTCTGGTTCGAGAACTACACCGCCATCCTGACGTCGGCGCAGGTCCACCTGAGGGCCATGACGACGTTGGTCTACGTGGTCGGCGCGGTCGCCCTGCAGACCGTGCTCGGTTTCACCATCGCCTACCTGATCTCACGGCGCACGCACGGGCGAGGACTGCTGACCACCCTGTTCCTGGTTCCGATGATGCTGTCGCAGGTCGTGGTCGGGCTGTTCTGGAAATTCATGCTCGACGCGCAGTTCGGCGTGGTCAACAGCATGCTCGGCTCGCTCGGCCTGGAGCCGGTGGAGTGGCTCACCCGGCAGCGGACGGCACTGATCTCCCTGATCGTGGTCGACACCTGGCAATGGACGCCGTTCATCATGCTCATCGCACTCGCGGGCCTCACCGCGGTCCCCAAGTACCTGTACGAGGCGGCCTCGATCGACCGGGCGTCGGAGTGGTTCCGGTTCCGCACCATCACTCTTCCGCTGGTGTGGCCGCTGCTCCTCATCGCCGTGTTGTTCAGGGCCATCGAGGCCTTCCGGCTGTTCGACCTCGTCTACATCCTCACCAGCGGAGGTCCGGGGGTCTCCACCGAGACGTTGTCGTTCCACGTCTACAAGGTCGCGTTCCTGGGCTTCAACACCGGAACCGCCTCGGCGTACGGGATCCTCATGGTCCTCGTCGTCATCGTCCTCACGCAGCTCTACCTGCGCTACTTGAACAAGCTCAAGGAGGACTGATGGCCCTCTCCGTCGACGAGGCCGTGTCCCCGGGTCCTGTCCGGGACCGCACGCCCCCCGCACGCCGCTTCGGCGGCCGGGGCCGCTCCGTGCTGGAGGTCGCGCTGCTGACCGTGCTGGCCGTCGTGATGCTCTTTCCGGTGCTGTGGATGATCGAGACGTCCCTCAAGGAGAACCGGGACGTCTACGCCATCCCGGCCAAGTTCTTCGACTTCACGGTCACTCTGGACCACTTCAAGGACGTGTTCGTCGCCTCCGGCGGCGGTCGTTCGACCTTGTCCGTCGCGTTCCTCAACTCCGTCCTGGTCGCCGGGGCCTCCACGGTGCTGGCCACCGTGCTGGGGGTCCCGGCGGCGTGGGCCTACTCACGCTTCGCCGTGAAGGCCAAGAAGGACCAGCTGTTCTTCATCCTGTCCACCCGCTTCATGCCGCCCGTGGTGGTCGTGATCCCGATCTTCCTCATGTACCGCCAGATCGGGCTCATCGACACCAAGCTCGGCCTGATCCTCATCTACGCCGCGTTCAACGTCCCGTTCACGATCTGGATGATGAAGGGGTTCGTCGACGAGGTGCCCGCGGAGTACGAGGACGCCGCCATGCTCGACGGCTACACCCGCCTGCAGGCGTTCTGGCGATTCACCCTTCCCCTGCTGCTGCCCGGCATCGCCGCGACGGCGGTCTTCGCACTCATCTTCTCGTGGAACGAGTTCGTGTTCGCCATCTTCCTCACCTCCAGCGACAGCGTGCGGACGGCCCCACCCGCCATCGCCGGCCTCATCGGTGGAACCACCGTGGACTGGGGTCTCGTGGCCGCCGCCTCCGTGGTGTTCGCCCTGCCGGTGCTCGTCTTCGCCTACCTGGTGCGCAAGCACCTCGTCGCCGGTGTGACGCTCGGGGCGGTGCGACGCTGATGGCGGGCATCGAGGTGACCGCCCTGCACAAGCGCTACCCGGACGGGACGGTCGCGGTCGAGCACGTGGACCTGTCCGTCGGCGACGGCGAGCTGTTCGTGATGCTCGGCCCTTCGGGGTGCGGCAAGACGACCACGCTGCGGGCCATAGCCGGCCTGGAGAGGCAGACGACGGGCGACATCCGCATCGGCGACACGCTGGTCAACGACCTGCCGCCCGCCGAGCGCGACATCGCCATGGTGTTCCAGTTCTACGCCCTCTACCCGCATCTGAGAACCCGCGACAACCTGGCGTTCCCCCTGCGGGCCGAGGGACTGCCCAAGCAGGAGGTGGACGAGCGGGTCGACGAGGCCGCCCGGCTGATGCGGCTCGGTCCGCTCCTGGACCGGCGACCGCGCCGGCTGTCGGGCGGGGAGCAGCAGCGCGTCGCGCTCGCTCGCGCCCTGGTGCGACGACCGCGCGCGTTCCTCATGGACGAACCCCTCACCAATCTGGACGCGGAGCTGAGGGCGGACATGCGCACGGAGATCAAGCACCTGCAGGGGGAGCTGGGGACGACGATGGTCTACGTCACCCACGACCAGGTCGAGGCGATGTCGCTCGGTCACAGGATCGCCATCCTCAACAAGGGCCGCGTCGAGCAGATCGGCACGCCGCTGGAGGTCTACGACCGTCCGGCGAGTCTCTTCTGCGCCGCGTTCATCGGCTCCCCGCCGATGAACCTGATCGAGGTGGAGGTGGCCGACGGGAAGCTGCGCGGTCAGGGCGGACTGGTCCTCACGCCACCGCCAGGCCTGCCGCGCGACCGCCGCCTGGTCGCGGGCGTCCGGCCGGAGGCGCTGGAAGTCACGGAACCAGGGGCGGAACGTTCGGTCCCGGCCCGCGTGGTCTCGGCGGAGTGGCTGGGCGACGAAATCATCTACGTGGTCGACCACGGCGATCAGCGCGACGTACGGGTCCGGATGCCACCGACTGTCCGTTTCGCCGCTGACGCACCGGTCGGGCTGCGGCACACCGGCGGGCCCCCGCCGGTCTACGACGTGAGCACGGAAGAGCTGGTGGCCTGATGGGAACCGTGGCAGTCCACGGGCTGTGCAAGTCCTTCGGCAAGGTCCAGGCCCTGGACGGGGTGACGCTGGAGGTGCCGGACGGCTCGTTCTTCGTCGTGCTCGGGCCCTCCGGGGCGGGCAAGACGACGACCCTGCGAGCGATCGCCGGCCTTGAGAAGCTTGACGCCGGGTCGGTGCGTCTGGACGGCAGGGACGCGACCGGTGACACCCCGGCCGCACGCGACCTGGCCATGGTCTTCCAGAACTACGCCCTCTACCCGCGACACACGGTGTACGAGAACATCGCCTCGCCACTGCGGGCACGCCGCTGTTCTTCGAGCGAGGTCGCCGCCGCCGTCGAGCGGATGTCGAACCTGCTGCACATCGAACGTCTGCTGCGGCGTCGTCCCGCGCAGTTGTCGGGCGGTGAGATGCAGCGTGTCGCCCTGGCCCGGGCGCTGGTCCGTCACCCGCGCGCGTTCCTCATGGACGAGCCGCTGACGAACCTCGACCTCAAGCTCCGCGTCGAGATGCGCACCGAGCTCACCCGCATCCACCGGAGCCTCGGGGCGACCTTCGTCTACGTGACCAACGACCAGGTCGAGGCCCTGTCCATGGCCGACCAGGTCGCGGTCCTCAAGGAGGGGAAGGTGCAACAGGTCGGAACGCCGACCGAGGTGTACGAGCGGCCGGCCAACCAGTGGGTCGCGGGATTCGTCGGGAGCCCGCCGATCAGCCTGCTCGCCTGCCACGCCGAAGGAGATCGTCTGGTCGGTGCGGAAGAAGGCTGGACGCTGCCGCGGCCCCGCTGGACCACGGCCGAGGACGGTCGTCCGCTGCTGCTGGGCCTGCGCGCGGAGGACCTGTCCGTCGAGCGGCGTGGGAACGCGTCGTTGCCGGGTGAGCTCTACGGCCTTGAGCCGCTCGGTGACCGGACGGTGGTCGACGTCCGAGTGGGGACGGAGATCCTCAAGGTCAAGGCACGACCCACCGTCACCGGTACGCCGGGCGAGCGGCTGCATGTCACGGTCGACCTGGACCGTGCGCACCTGTTCGACGCCGGCACCGGGCTGGCGCTGTCCGAGGCCGGCAGGTAACCGCGCGGGGCGGCGACGTCGACACGCGCCCGCACGTGGCGATCGAGCCTCGGCGGACCGTCACCGGTGAGCACCGGTGAGCACGGCCTGACGACGCCGAAGCGGACATGGCCCGAGAAGGCGACCGGTGGCGCGGGGCGTCGCCCCGCGGCCAGGGCCCAGGGCTGACGGCCACGTCCGGCCCGCTCGGCGACCCCGACCCCTACCCCGACGAGGCCGTGCGACCCGTCCGTCGACGCGCGTGGCGCGATCGCCGAGGTCACGCCGGACATCACCAAGAACATCACAGGAGGCGACGCGATGAGTGACCCGATGAACGTCCTGGCCCCCGAGCACCGGCGGCTCCGGATCGGCGACGCCTGGCGCGACGCCGCCGGCGGAGCCACCTTCGCCGTCGAGGACCCGGCCACCGGCAAGACCATCGCCGAGGTGGCGGACGCCGGCGTCGTCGACGGGCTCGCCGCTCTGGACGTGGCGAGCAGGGCGATGGCGGAGTGGGCGGCGACCCCGCCGCGAGAACGGTCGGAGTTGCTGACCGCGACGTACCGGGCACTGACCGAGCGGTCCGAGGAGGTGGCCCGGCTGATAACGCTCGAGATGGGCAAGCCGCTCGCCGAGGCTCGGGGAGAGGTGGCCTACGGCGCCGAGTTCTTCCGCTGGTTCGCCGAGGAGGCGGTGCGCGTCGAGGGGCGCTACAACACCGCTCCCGCCGGTGGATATCGCATCCTCACCGTGCCGAAGCCGGTCGGACCGTGCGTCTTCGTGACGCCCTGGAACTTTCCGTTGGCCATGGGTGCCCGCAAGATCGCTCCCGCGCTGGCGGCGGGCTGCACGACGATCACCAAGCCGGCGGCCCAGACGCCACTCACCATGCTGTTCCTGGCCCGCATCATGGAGGAGGCCGGCGTTCCCCCTGGCGTCGTCAACGTCGTGACGACCAAGCGTGCCGGCGAGGTGGTCTCAGCACTGCTGGCCGACCGCCGGACCCGCAAGCTCTCGTTCACCGGGTCCACCGAGGTAGGGCGCGTGCTGCTACGACAGGCGGCGGACAACGTGCTGCGCACCTCCATGGAACTGGGCGGCAACGCGGCCTTGATCGTGTGTGCCGACGCGGACCTGGACGTCGCGCTCGACGGTGCCATGGTGGCCAAGATGCGCAACATCGGGGAGTCCTGCATCGCGGCCAACCGAATCTACGTCGAGGAGCCGGTGCGCGAGGAGTTCACGGCGCGCTTCGCCGAGCGGATGGGCGCGCTCTCGGTGGGCCATGGTCTCGACGACGGCGTGGACGTCGGGGCGTTGATCGACGAGGCCTCGGTCACCAAGATCGACGAGCTCGTCGCCGACGCGGTCGATCGCGGCGCCCGTGTCCTGGTGGGCGGCGAGCGTCCGGATGGGCCGGGCCACTTCTACCCGCCCACGGTCCTCGTCGACGTGCCCGAGGACGCCCGGATGCTGGAGGCGGAGATCTTCGGCCCGGTGGCGCCGATCATCTCGTTCACGTCCGACGACGAGGTGATGGCGAAGGCCAACGACACCGAGCACGGACTGGTCGGATATGTCTTCACCCGTGACCTCCAGCGGGCGCTCCGGTTCACCGAAGGGCTGGAGACGGGGATGGTCGGCGTCAACCGTGGTCTGATCTCGGACCCGTCGGCTCCGTTCGGAGGCGTGAAGCAGTCCGGGATCGGCAAGGAGGGGTCACACGAGGGCATTCTTGAGTACCTCGATGTCACCTACGCGTCGATCGACCTACCGTGACCGGCCCGCCGCTCCGGGTGCCCGCCGAGGGTCGCCGCGCCCTGCGCGCACATGACCTGACCGGCCTCCCCCCGTGGGGCGGGACCCGGGCCACGATGGACCCGAGGGCACCCGGGCACGACCGAGTCCGGGAGCCCGGCGCGCGCGCCCGCGCCACCCGGCAGCCAACCTCGCCGACGCCGTCCCGGTCTCACAGGTGACCTGGACGTCCGCCCGGCCCATCACCGCCGACGTTCCAGAGAGGCACCGACATGCTTGAGACCGTCCGCGGACCACGCCAGCTGATAGTGGGCGAAGGGGTCGCGCAGAACATCCCGCGAGTGGTGGCCGAGTGTGGCTCGCGAGTCCTCATCGTGACCGACCGGGTTCTTCTGGGACAGCCGGGCGTGGCCGAGATCGTGGCCGCCGTGGGGGAGAAGGTCGGAGTCGTCGGGGTGTTCGCCGACGCGACTTCGGACGTGCCACTCACCGATGTCGCCCTGGCCGTCTCGGCCGCCGCAGAGGTGGACGCCGACGTGATCCTCGCCATCGGGGGTGGCACGGTGATCGACCTCGCCAAAATCGTCGGCGTCATCCGGCGCCACGGTGGGACGCCGCGCGACTTCTACGGCGAGTCGAAGGTGCCGGGGCCGACGATTCCCCTCGTCGCGGTCCCGACGACGTCGGGCACCGGCTCCGAGCTCACGCCCGTATCGGTGCTGACCGACCCGGACCGCGAGCTGAAGGTGGGGGTCTCCAGCGTCCACATCGTGCCCGACTTCGCCATCGTCGACCCCGAGCTCACCTACTCCTGCCCCGCGACCGTCACCGCCCACTCCGGCATCGACGCGTTCTGTCACGCGGTGGAGAGCTACACCGCGCGACCCCGGGCCCACGGACCGCGCGACCCGGTGGAGCAGGTCTTCCTCGGCCGCAACCCGATCACCGATCACTACGCGCTCCTGGCCGCGGAGCGGATCGCCCGCAGCCTGCCCCGTGTCGTCAGGGACGGAGGCGACAAGGACGCGCGCGCGGACATGTCCTACGGGTCCATGCTGGCCGGGCTGGCGTTTTCCCACGCGGGCAACGCGGCTCCGCACGCCCTCCAGTACCCCATCGGCGCGGCCACCCACACACCGCACGGCCTGGGCGTCGGGCTGCTGCTGCCCTACGCGCTGGACGCGGCCAGGGACGCCATCGGCGACCGGTTGGCCGTCCTCGCCAGGGTGTGCGGGCTCGACGTGACCGACGCCTCGGACGCCGAGGCCACGGATACGTTCCTCACCTGGCTCGACGTGCTCCTCGCCGACATCGGCATCCCCGCCACCTTGGCGGACATCGGCGTGGCACGCGCGGACCTCCCGCGCTTCGCCGAGATGGCCGGTGGCGTCACCCGCTTGATCCAGAACCATCCAGGCCCGACCGACACCGCCAGCCTGACCGCGATCCTCGAAGCGGCCTGGATCGGGGACCGGACCCGACACGTCCTGACTCCGGAGCAGAGATGGTGACGGGCCTTTCACGTGACGACGAGTTCCCCGCGCGAGAACGTGAGCCGGCAGGCAGTCCGCGACGTCACCACTGTGAGCGGATGCTCCCATGAGTGACCTGAACAGCCTGCGGTTGACGGTTATGGCCGCAGGTCTGCTCTCCCGCCCCCTTAGAGGAGTTCGCCGACGAGGCCGGCGAACTCCTCGGGGCCGACGATGCGCACGCCCAGGGTCTCGGCCTTGGCGCGTTTGGAGCCCGCGTTCTCCCCGGCCACCAGCAGGCTGGTCTTCTTCGAGACGCTGGAGGAGGACTTGCCGCCGGCGCGTTCGATCAGCTCGTTCATCTGGTTGCGGGTCAGCGCCTCCAGCGCTCCGCTCATGGAGCCGGTGACCACGACGGACATCCCGGCCAGCGGCAACCCGGAGGTGTCACCCGGCTCCGCGTCCGCCTGCGCGTCGGAGGCGGGGGCGGGTGGTGTCCAGCCGGGCTCGGTCATGGTGACTCCGGCCGCGACCAGCTTGTCGATCATCGGCGCGAGCTCGGCCAGCTCGGCCACCACCGATGGCGCCTTCTTCGGGCCGATGCCCTCGACCGCCTCGATCGCCTGGGCGTCGGCGGCGCGGATGGCGTCCATGCTGCCGAAGTGCTTGGCGATGCGGCGGCTCATGGAGCGGCCGGTGCCGCGTACGCCCAGCGCGCAGAAGACCCGGCTGAGCGGCTGGGCCTTGGCCCGTTCGATGGCGGCGAGCAGGTTGTCGGTGCTGGTGGCGCCCATCCGCTCCAGGCCCAGCACCTGCTCGCGGGTGAGGTGGAACAGGTCGGCGAAGTCGGTGATCAGCCCGGCGTCGAGCATCTGCTGGATGCGGTTCTCGGCCAGGCCCTCGATGTCGAGCTGGTCGCGGCCGGCGGCGTAGCCGATGGAGGCGATCGTCCGGCAGGCGCGGCCGCGTACGCACCGCCACCGCTCCTGGGAGGCGTCGATCTCGTCGCCGCACAACGGGCAGGCCTGCGGGATCGGGATCGGCCGCTCGTCTCCGGTGCGCAGGTGCACGACCGGGGCCTCGACGCGGGGGATCACGTCGCCGGCCTTGTAGACGGTGACGCTGTCGCCGAGCATCAGGCCCCGGCGGGTGATGTCGGCGACGTTGTGCAAGGTGGCGTAGGTGACGGTGCTGCCGTCGAGCACGACCGGCTCCAGCACGGCGCGCGGGGCGATGATGCCGCTGCGGCCGACGTTCCATTCGACGTCGAGCAGTTTGGTGATCTTCTCGGTGGCGGGCAGTTTGTAGGCGATCGCCCAGCGGGGGGCGCGCGAGCTGAAACCGGCCTGCGCCTGGTCGGCGGCGAGATCACACTTGATCACGATGCCGTCGATGCCGAACGGCAGCTCGGCCCGCTTGGCGGCGATCTCCTCGACCCGCTCCTGGATCCGCTCCAGGGTGGTGGCGACGATCCCGCCGACGTCGGTGACGGCGGGGGTCCGCACGCCCTGCCCGGCGACCCACGCCATGACCTCGCTGTGCGGCAGCTCGCGCAGCCGCGTCGCCGTCTCGGAGGTGTCGTCGGGGTGCGACAGCGCGCCGTAGCCGAAGAACGTCAGCTCGCACACGTACGGCCGGTCCTGGGCGCGCAGCGTGCCGGCGGCGGCGCTGCGCGGGTTGGCGAACGTGGTGCCGTCGTGCGCCTGGCGCTTGGCGCACGCGTCCTCGAACTGCGAGGTGGTCATCATCACCTCGCCGCGCAGCTCCACCGTGACCGGCTCGGCCAGCCTGGCGGGCAGCCCCGCGATGGTGCCGATCGCGTGGCTCACGTCCTCGCCCGCGACGCCGTCGCCCCGGGTGACCAGCTGGGCCAGCCGCCCGTTGCGGTAACGCGCGGTGATCGCCAGCCCGTCGAGCTTGGGCTCCACGCTCCACCGCGTGACCGGCCGGCCCAGCCTGCGCTCCAGCGACGCGGCCCAGTCGGCGAGCTGCTGGGCGCCGAAGACGTTGTCGAGGCTCAGCATCGGCACGGTGTGCGGCACGTCGCCGACCACCGCGCCCCCGGCCACCTTGCCCGTCGGCGAGGTCGGCAGCACCTCGTCGGGATGCCCGTCCTCGTAGGCCTGGATGCCCCGGACCAGCCGGTCGTAGGCGTCGTCGTCAAGAGTGGAGGTGCCGTCACCGTAGTAGGCCGCGGCGGCGTCCAGGGCGAGCTGGACGGCCTCGGCGTAGGCGGTCTGATCGGCGAGAAGGGTGCTGGGGGGTGCGTCGTTCATGATCCCATCCTCTCGCCCGGCACCGACAGTTTCGGCTCGCGGAATGTGCCCCCGAGCTGGAGCGGCCCTCGTGTCAGGGACTTGGCAGGAGCGGCAGGGCCACGAACCGGATCGTGGCCCAGACCGCGTAGAGCAGTGGCGCCGTTCCTAGCAGCACGCCGAAGACCGGTTCGAGCAGCACCATGCCGACGGCGAGCGCCAGCACCATCAGCGCCGGCAGTGTCAGATACCAGCGACGCGCCACCAGGTACAGGCACGGCAGGACCAGGCCGCGGACCGGACGCGACGACTCGGCCACCACGACCAGCACCGTCACCGTCGTGGCCACGACCAGCGCGCCCGCGGTGACGAAGAACGGCAGCAGCGCCGGACCCCACGAGGTGCCACCGACCACCATGACGTCCACCACGAGCACGCCCACCACCGCGGCGCCCGCCAGCCAGGTGGCCAGCGCCCGCGCCGCCGCCCGCCGGTAACCGTTCCAGAAGGTCGCGAACACCGCCGTCGACCCCTCGCCGAGCAGGGCGAAGCACCGGAACGCGCCCGCCAGCGCCGGCGCGCACACCGCCGAGAGCGCCGCGAAGAACGGCCACGACGCCGACGGACTCCGTACCAGGGCCAGTGCCGCCAGCAGCGGGGCGCACGATACCGCCAGCAGCAGGTTCGTCGTCAGCCCGACGTAGACCATGCCGAAGACCTTCTCGTACGTCTCCTGCCGGGCCGGCCGCAGCAGGCCGCGCATCGCGCTCACCCCTTCAGCCCGCTCGTCGCCACGCCCTGGATGAAGTAGCGCTGCCCGAACAGGAAGAGGACCAGGATCGGCAGCACGGACAGCACCGCGCCCGTCATGATCATCGCGTGTTCGGCCTCGTACTGGCCGACGAAGGAGCGCAGGCCGAGCTGCACCGTCCACAGGTCGTTGCTCGTCAGGTAGATGAAGGGCCCCATGTAGTCGTTCCACGTGTTGACGAACGTCAGCAGCGCCAGGCTGGCGAGCGCCGGCTTCGACAGGGGAAGCATGATCCGCCGGTAGATGCCGTACTCGCTGAGCCCGTCGATCCTGGCCGCCTCGCACAGCTCGTCCGGGATCGACATGTAGTACTGGCGCATGAGGAACACGCCGAACGCGCCGAACGCCTGCAGCAGGATGAGCGACCAGTACGTGTCCGTCAGCTCCAACCGCTGCATCATGATGTACTGCGGCACCATGTAGGCCTGCCACGGCACCGCGATGGTGGCGAGATAGCCCAGGAACAGCGCGTCGCGCCCGGGGAAGCGGACCTTGGAGAACCCGTAGGCGGCGAAGCTGCCGGTCAGCACCTGCAGGAACGTGATGGTGACCGACAGGAACAGTGAGTTGCCCAGGTAGGTCGCCATCGGCACGCGTTCCCAGATCTCCACGAAGTTCGACCAGCGAAGCTCGTCCGGAATCCACTGGATCGGGATCGCCAGGACCTCGCTGTCGCGCTTGAGCGAGGCCGACAGCATCCATCCGAACGGCACCAGCGTCAGCAACGTCACCGTGACGAGCCCGAGGTAGGCCAGCGTCCTGCGGGCGGCGGGGTGCCGGGAGCCCGGCGACCCGGTGTTCCCGGCGTGTCGTGGCGGCCGCTCTGTAGCCGAAGGAGCATCGCGCAACGTGGTCATGACGCGCCTCTCCGCTCGTTGATCCGGAACTGGACGATGGTCACGGTGAACACGATGAGGAACAGCACGAGCGCGATCGCCGACGAGTAGCCGAACTGGCCCTCGGTGATGCCTTCCCGGTAGACGAGCTGGGCCAGCACCAGGGTGCTGCGGCCGGGGCCGCCCCCGGTCATGACCACGATCAGGTCCAGCACCTTGAAGCTCTGGATGGTCAGCATGACCAGCACGAAGAAGGTGGTGGGCCGCAGCGAGGGCAGCGTGATGCCCCAGAACCGCTGCCAGGCGTTGGCCCCGTCCACTTTGGCCGCCTCGTAGTACTCCCTGGGAATGGTCTGCAGACCGGCCAGGTAGAGCACCATGTAGTAGCCCATGTCGCGCCACACGCTGGTGATGATCACCGCGGGCATCGCCCAGCCGGTGCTCGACACCCAGCGCGGGGGGTCCTGGACGCCGATCGCCTCCAGGAGCAGGTTGATCGGCCCCGCCGTCGGGTTGAACAGCATGTTCCAGACCACGGCCACCGCGACCAGGGAGGTGATGTACGGGAAGAACGCCGCGGTGCGGAAGAAGTTCACACCGCGCAGCCTCTGGTTCAGCGCCATCGCCAGGGCGAGGGAGGCGACCAGGGTCAGCGGGATGTGACCGAGCGCGTAGTAGAACGTGTTGCGAAGGGCGACGTGGAAGTTCTCGTCCCCCCACAATCGTTCGAAGTTGCTCAGCCCCACCCACTCGGGCGTTCCGTAGGAGTCCCAGTCCATGAACGCCAGCACGAACGCCGCGATCACCGGGACGAGCGTGAACAGGGCGAAGCCCAGGAAGTTCGGCAGGATGAAGCTCCACCCGATCAGGGTGTTGCGCCAGGCCCGACCGCCGTGGGGCACCCGAGGTTCGCCCGGCTCGGTTGGCGCGGGCTGCGGCATGACATGGGCCATGGTCGTCCTTCGTGACTTCTTCGCAGGCCGGGTGGGCAGGCGGCGGACCGCGGGGCCCGCCGTGGCCGTCCTTAGTTGAGGACCTCGTTCTTGACGCGCTCGCCCATCGATCGGGTGCCGTCGGCGACCGACTTCTCACCGACCATGATCAGCTGGTGCTCCTCGTTGAGGATGGTGTCGACGTCGGAGCTCTTGTCGCTCACCGGCATCTCCAGCACGACCTTGCCGGGCTCGAACGCCTTCTTCGACAGCTCGTCCGACGGCATGCCCTCGAGCTTGAAGTAGGCCTCCGTGATCGCCGGGTCCTGCAGCGCCGGAACCACGCCCACCTGGGCGATCGCCTCCGCGCCCGCCTTGCCGGCGGCGAACCGGACGAACTTCTTGGCGAGGTCGGCGGACTCGCTCCGCTTGTTCACCGCGAACCCCGTCGGGGAGCCGAAGGTGACGACCTCGCCGGAGCCGCCCGCCCGCTGCGGCATCGGGGCGAGCGCCCAGTCGACCTGGCTCTCGCCCTTCTTCTTGGCCTCCAGGATGCCCGAGATGTACCAGGTGCCCATGGGCATCATCGCCGCCGAGCCCGTTCCGAACATGTTCCGGTAGTCGGCCTGCTGGGCGCTCGCGGTGCCGAAGTCCATGACCGCCCCCTTCTTCTGCAGGTCCAGGGCCATCGTGTACTGGTCGGTGAAGAAGGTGTAGTCGCCGCCGAGCTGGTCGCCGCCCGTCTGTGCCGCGGAGACCGCCTGGACCACCGAACGCCACGTGTGGTGGTAGGCGCCGTAGACCTTCTTGCCGTCCTTGTCCCCGGTGAGCCGCTGGGCGTACTTGGCGTAGTCGTCCCACGTCATGGCGCCGGTGAGCTTGATGCCCGCCTTGTCGAGCAGGGTCTTGTTGTAGTAGAGCAGCCAGAAGTCCTGGCGGTAGGGGAGCGCGTAGTAGGTGTTCCCGGTGTTGTAGGCCTGCAGACCCGCCAGCTTGGAGGCGTCGGTCGACGTGGCGAGATCGGTGACGTCGACGAGCTGCCCGCGGCTGGAGTAGCGCGCGTAGTCCGTCACGTTCTTTATCGTGATCACGTCCGACTTGTCGCCACCGGCGAGCATGGTGGTGACCTTCTCCTGATAGTCGTCCGCGAGGATGTCGACCGGCTTCACCTTGACGCCCGGGTTCGCCTTCTCGAACGCCTGGAACAGCGCGGTGAACTCGGGGGTCTTGGCGAGGTTCCACACGGTGACGGTGAGGGTGGTGGGTCCGCCGCCCTCGGCCGGCTCGCCGGAGCCGCCGCACGCGGCGAGCGCGAGCGCGATGACGGTCATCCCCGTGGCCTTCACGACGTGGCGCCGCGTCCGGGTCCTGGCGGGTGGAACGGGATTGAACATCGGTGTGGTTTCCTTTCCCTGAGGCCGGGCTCAGGCGCTCACGGCGAACTCGTCGGCCGTCACCACCGCGCGCGGCGGACGGCCGGACAGGTAACGCTCGAGTTCGTCGAGGGCGCTGTCGCTCATTCGCCGGGTCTCCGATCCCAGGGATCCGGCGATGTGGGGGGTGATCATGACGTTGGGAAGGTCGTACAGGGGCGAGTCCGCGGGCAACGGCTCCGGGTCGGTCACGTCGAGAATCGCGTCCAGGCGTCCCCTCGCGCACTCGGTCTCCAGGGCGGCGGTGTCCAGGACGGTGCCGCGCGCCGTGTTGATGACGGTCGTGCCGTCCTTCAGCAGGGCGAGTTCCGGTGCCCCGATGAGGTGACGGGTGGAGGGAAGCTCCGGGACGTGCAGGGTGAGCACGTCGCAGCGCGACAGCAGTTCGGTCAGACCGACCAGCCGCCCGCCCGCCTCACGGACCTCGGCGGCACCGGCGTACGGGTCGTACACCAGCACGTCCACGTCCAGGCTGCGCAGCCTTTCGGTGACCCGGCGGCCGACCCGTGAGAAGCCGACGACGCCGATCGTGCGCCCTCGGTTGGACAGCTCGCCCCGCCGTTCCAGGTAGGACCAGTCGTCGCGATGCCTGCGCGCGTCCTGGGCCAGGAACGGAGCCTTCTTGCCCGCGAAGATGATCGCGGCGAGGGTGAACTCGGCGACCGGGACGGCGTTCTCGTCCGCCGCGCTGGTCACCAGCAGCCCGCGCCGCCAGACCTCGTCGGTGACGAACGGGCGCACCGTTCCCGCGCAGTGGAAGATCGCCCGAAGCTCCGGCGCGCAGTCCAGCCGCTCCTTGGTGAGCGGGGGACAGCCCCACGAGGTCACGAGCACCTCGACCTCGCGGAGCCGGCGGCGCACGAGCGGGTCG
Source organism: Streptosporangium sp. NPDC002721 (assembly GCF_042888905.1). NCBI lineage: Bacteria > Bacillati > Actinomycetota > Actinomycetes > Streptosporangiales > Streptosporangiaceae > Streptosporangium > Streptosporangium sp. NPDC002721. The sequence continues at coordinate 5,676 of NZ_JBIAQI010000030.1, read as the reverse complement.
TCGAGGTCCGCCGTGGCCACGGGGTCGGTGAGCTCGACGAGATCGCGCAACCGCCGCAGCTGTGGCTCCTGGAACTGCACATCGACGTACACGGGATCCATCACCAGCAGAGCCTGTGATCGTCGGTCTCTCACACCGGTCCTCTCGCCAGCCAGTGCTTGCCAGTGCCGCCGATCATGACCGATCGTTTCAATCAGGTCAATAGATTGTTAACGCTAATATGATCGATACTGATCAATCCGATCATCTGAGGATTCCGGTGGCCGTCAACGATGATCAGTGTGAACGCTTTTGATTCATTGATGCTTGACGTGTTCCCCGGGGCGGTGCCAGCATCGCGGAGTTTCGTTCGGAGTCACGACGGGAGACCTGATGCGCTGGCTACGAGAACTGGACGACCGGCGGCTCTCGCCCTACACCGGCTGGACCAGGGATCACTGGGCCGCCCTGGCCGACCATCTGCTGCTGTCCGCACGGCGATACGCCTCCCCCTCCCACGCGCGGATCTCCTTCCCCGGCGAGCCGGGAGGGTACGGGCCGGACGTCGACGCGCTGGAAGGGTTCGCCCGGACGTTCCTGGCCGCGGGTTTCCGGGTGGCGGGGGACGGCGGCCGTGACCCGCACGGCTACATGGAGTGGTACGCACGCGGCCTGGCGGCCGGGACCGACCCGGGCTCTCCCGAGCGCTGGGTGCGGCTGGAGGAGCACGACCAGGCCAAGGTCGAGGCCGCCTCCATCGCGCTGGTGCTGCACCTCACCCGTCCGTGGCTGTGGGACCGCCTCGACGACGGGGTGCGCGAACGGGTGATCGGCTACCTGGCCCCGGCGATCGGCGGCCGGTATCCGCCGATCAACTGGATCTGGTTCCAGCTCGTGGTCGAGCAGTTCCTCACCTCGGTGGGCGGCCCGTCCTCGCGTCCGGACGTCGAGACCGGGCTCGCGGTCACCGACGGCTTCGCCCGGGAGGAGGGCTGGTACTCCGACGGCGAGCGGCGCGGCTACGACCACTACGTCGGCTGGGCCCTGCATTTCTACCCGTTGCTGTGGACCGAGATGGCGGCCGGCGACCCGGCCGCCGACACCCGTCGGGCCGCCTACCTGTCCCGGTTCACGCGCTATCTCCACGACGCCGTCCACCTGGTGGGCGCGGACGGATCCCCGCTCATACAGGGCCGCAGCCTCACCTACCGGTTCGCGGCCGCCGCCCAGTTCTGGGCGGGAGCGCGGGCCGGTGTCGCGACTCCCGCGCCGGGTCTCCTGCGCCGCGCCGCCTCCGGCATCGCCCGCCACTTCGCCGAGCACGGCAGCCCCGGCGACGACGGAATCCTGACACTCGGCTGGCACGGCCCCTGGCGGCCGATCGCCCAGTCCTACTCCGGCACCGGCTCCCCGTACTGGGCCACCAAAGGCCTGTACGGACTGGCGCTGCCCGCAGACCACCCGGTGTGGACCTCGGTCGAGGAGCCGCTGCCGGTCGAGCGGGAGGACTTCCAGCTCGTGATCCGATCACCGGGCTGGCTGGTCTCCGGCACCCGCGCGGACGGCGTCGTGCGCGTCGTCAACCACGGCACCGACCACGCCACACCCGGCGACCACCGCGCCGACTCGCCGCTGTACGCGCGCCTCGGATACTCCAGCGCCACCTCGCCCGTCCTGGCCGGCCCGCACGCCGGCGACCCCCTCGACCAGTCGGTCACGCTTCTGGACCCGGACGGGCGGCCCAGCCACCGCACCGGCTTCGAGGCCCTCCTCGTGGACCTCCTGCCGACGGGCACCGCCGTCGGCGCCTCCCGCTGGCGGGCCCACTGGGTGGACCCGGACCCCGACACCGCCGACCACGGCTACGGCCGGCCGGGCACCGCCGTCCTGGGGCCCTGGATCACCGTCCTGTCGGCGTTGCGAGGCGCATGGGAGGTTCGCCTGGTCCGCGTCCTGCCCCCGTGCGCGACCCCCCTGCGCCTGGGCGGCTGGCCCGTCCCCGCCGACACCGCGTCGTCAGGGCTGATCTCGCGCGTCGTCCCCGGCCCCGGCCTCGACCTGTCGGACGTGACGCTCGCCGAGAACGCCACCCCGCTCTCGGACCGGACCCTCGTCCCCTGGTGCGGCACCAGCATGCCCGCCGAGCCGGACAGATGGTATGAAGCGCGCATTCACCTCGGTTCGAGTGCGGCCTCAGCCCCTCCGGAGGTCAGCTGGGCGAACGCGGCCGCCCGGATCGTCTGGCCGGACGGCGCCGAGGACACGCTGGATCCCGTGTCCCTCCTGCCGTGAACGGCCCTGCCTCAGGACGAGGAGGAGCGCACGATCAGCCGAGGCTCGATGACCACGCGATGCGTCGGCCGATGCGGGTCCTGATCCGTCAGGCGAGCCTGCAGCAGGCCGAACGCCGCCCGCCCGATCGCCTTCCTGGGCGGGCGGACCGCCGTCAGCGGCGGATCGCACAGCTCCGCCACCTCGTCGTCATAGGTGACCACCGCCAGGTCCGCGGGCACCCGGACCCCCCTCTCCTGACACCGCTCCACGAGGCTGATCGCCTCCGGGTCGGAGTGGACCAGCAGGGCGGTGGTGCCCGTGTCGAGGCACGAACCGAGGATCCGGTCCATGACCTCGTTCCACTCGGGGTTGCGCTGGTCGACGGTGGTGAGGTCCGGGGTGCCGTCGAGTTCCAGGCCGAGCTCCTGGCAGGCCTGCCGCCATCCGCGCCGCACGTGCGGCGTCGTCGGGCTGTGCACGGTCGTGACCACCCCGATCCGCCGGTGTCCCAGCGCCGCCAGGTGGCGCACGGCCATGGCCGCCCCCAGCGCGTGATCGCTGATGACGGACTCCATGGCCTCCTCGTACGGCCCGACGGCGGCGGCCCGCTCGATGAGCACGACCGGCACCGGTGCCCGCCGCAACCAGCGCACCAGTTCCTCGCCGTCGTCACCGGTGGTGGTCGGCGCGACCAGGAGCCCGTCCACGCCGACGAGGTCCATCAGCCCCGACAACTGCCGCCGCTCGTCGGCGGCCTGGTAGGTGGCGCCGCGCAGCACGACCCTGGCCCCGGCCGCCGCGGCGGCCTCGCGGACGCTGCGGATCACCTCCGGCCAGTAGTAGTCGAGCGACGGCACGACCATCCCGATCGTGAGCCGCCGTCCGTCGCCGGCGCCCTCCTCGGCGACCGGCCGGGGCGAGGCCTCCTCACCGGACTCGTCGGACTCGACGGCGGGGGCGCCGCCGCGCAGCACGGCCCCGCCCCGCACCCGCCGGATCAGCCCTTGCGAGGCGAGGAGCGCGATGTCACGGCGGACGGTGATGACCGAGACGTCCAGCTCCTCAGCCAGGTCGGCGACCCGGACGGAGCCACGCCGCCGCAGCAGCTCGACCACCCGGGTGCGGCGCTCGTCGGGCAGCGAGGCCGGTGGGCCGGACAGGGTCATGGCCGCACCTCCACGCGTACCAGGAGCGATCCGCTCGCGGTGCCGGGCAGCTCCAGCCGCAACCGGGTCAGCCGGTCGCCCCACACCGCGACGAGCAGGGGGTCGTCCAGCGCGCGTTCGGTCAGCGACCCGGCCGCGCGCTCCGGATCCCAGGAGAGAACCGCGGCCCGGCCCCCGCCGGGCGGCCGTATCGTCACCCGCCCCGGCGCGTCCCGCCGCACCTGGCCGGACAGCAGGAACCGCACCTCGCTGGGCGGGCCCGCGTCGGTGAAGGCCCAGGAGTCCTCGATCGTCACGCCGCCGTCCTCCCGGTCCAGCCTGGCCGTGCGCCACCACCGCTCAAGCCCCTCCACGGGGTAGGCGCCCGCGAGGTCGAGCCTCACCTGGAAGGCGTCCGGCCCGTCGGCCACCGCGACGTCCCGGGCCGAGAAGGACGCGCCCTGCCCCTGCGGGGTGCCGCGCACCTCGGGCACGCTGTGCCAGCCACTTCGCATCGTCCAGATCGCGTACCGATCGGGTCCGAACGTCCGCGCCGTGTACGTGGGCCGCCCCGCGTCGACCACGGCGGGTGTCCCGTCGACGGCGACGACCACCGAGCCGACGTCGTTGTGGTTGTGGTTCTCGTCGTTGTGGCCGCCCTTGACCGCGAGGGCGAGACCCCGGTCGGTACCGTGGGCGGTGCGGGCGACGCCCACCTGCGTGCCGGGCAGCCACGCCGAGGCCACCAGCGGCGGTCCGGCCGGGCCGGCCTCCAGCCAGGTGGTGTCGGCCAGCTCGCTCAGCGCCCGTCCCAGCTCGGCCGCGGGGGTGACGGTCCCGGCGCGGTGGGCGGCGGCGTGCCGCATCCCGTCGGGATCACCGATCCGCCGTGCCCAGCGGTGCAGCACGTGCCAGGGCTGCTCGGGGGGCGGCAGCGCGCGGGCGTCGGCGAAGTTGACGTACCACGCCCCGCCCAGGTGCATCCGGTAGGGGAACCGCACCGTCTCGCGCACCACCGGCACGTCGGCCGCCCTCAGCTCCCCGGACGTGGCGTGCTCCAGCACGTCGAGTGCCTCCAGGGCGCGGCAGGCGCCGTTCCACCAGTACTCGTAGCCCTCGTCCACCGACCCGTCGCCGGGCAGCGCCGCCAGGTAGCGGTCGAGGCCCTCGATCGCCAGCGCGACCTGCCGGGCCCGCTCCGCTCCCGGTTCGGCCAGGCGCAGCGCGGCGACGAGCACGTTGCCGCAGATCCACGGGCACCAGTTGTGCACGCGGCCGTCGAGCCCCAGCCAGTGCCAGTCGCGCCTCCGGGTGAACGGCTCCAGGACCCGCCACCGCACCTCGGCGCGCAGGCGGTCCCGCAGCCCGGGGAATCGCTCGTCCAGCCGCTCGCCGAGCATGTGGTCGGCCCAGGCGAGCTGGGCGGCCACGTCACCGGCGCCGAGATCCAGGCAGGGGGCGGCCGGGTCGGGCACCACCGTGCCCCGCGACCGGCAGGACTCCTCATGGGCGGGCCAGCACCACGAGCTCTGTTCGCACACCAGCACGATCCCGTCGGCGGCCTCGTCCAGCCACTCGTCCGACCCGTTCGCCGCGGCCATGAGCACGGCCCGGGTGAGCCGCTCCTGGCGCCCGAACACGCCGCTCTCGTAGACCGTGCGGTCGCCGTCCCGAAAGTATCCGGCGTACTGCGTGGCGAGCGGCTGAGGCCACGGCGACCCGCGCTCGGCCTCCGCCCGCTCCCGCACGCGCTCCAGTGCCCGCGCCGGCGGCTCGCCGCTCAGGGAGGGCAGGGGCAGCGCACGGCCGGGAGGCGCCAGGACGCCGATCAGCGCATCCGGCGAGGCGGTCGTCCCCCACCTGCCGAGCAGCGGGCCTGGAGCGACGCCCTCCGCGAGCCGGACGCGGGAGCCGCGCGCCGCCGTACTGGTCATGGTCCTCCTCGGTGCCTCCTCATAGTACCGATCGAACCTGATCGAAGTTGATCCCCTGGCGAACTTCGGGAATGGAATGATCGAAACGATGTTTGTTCGATCAGGTAAGGAGTCGCCGTTCTCGCGACTCCGTGCCTTTCCGCTCGGCGGCGATCCGGTTCACCCGCTCCTCCGGATCGCCGCCGAGGTCTCACGACCCGACATCCGCCGGCACCGGGCCGTGCGCCTGCGGGGTGGTGTTCCTGTTTTTCGTCAGGAGATGGTCCACTGCTGGGCGTTGTTGCCGTTGCAGGTCCATTGGCGCACCTCGGAGCCGGCGGTGGTTGCGAAGTTGTAGTTGTCCA
>NZ_JBIAQI010000029.1:0-144618 GCF_042888905.1 Streptosporangium sp. NPDC002721 | reverse complement strand
AGCCATGATCCAGAGCTGTATAAGCAGCGCAACACGGCCGAACGCTGCATCAACCAGATCAAGCAGTGGCGTGGGCTGGCCTTCCGCTTCGACAAAACCCCCGAAAGCTACCTCGCGGGCCTTCATCTACGCGGAGCCATCGTGTGGCTCCGAAGCCTTCAACCCATCTAAAGATTCAAAGCCCGTACAGGCCCTAGGAGACCGGTTCCCGTTCCCCGGCCTCCACCGGGTCCGCCTCGGCACGACGCCTCCCGCCGGGGAGCAGCCGGGCGATCTGCTCGGAGCGGCTCGCGACCAGCGGGCCCAGCAGGGCGAGGATGAGCACGTACCCGGCGATGAACGGGGCGAGCCTGCCGTCCAGCCCCGCGGCCAGCGCCATGGTGGCCAGGACCAGGGCGAACTCGCCGCGCGAGAGCACGGTGAGCGAGATGTTGACCGCCTCCGCCCTGCCGAACGCGTTGAGCCTCGCCGCCAGCACCCCGGCCGCGACGTTGAGCACCACCGTGACCAGCACCGCGATCGCGATGGGCCAGGCCACAGAAAGCATGTCGCCCGGCTCGATGGACAGGCCGAAGGCGAAGAAGAACAGCGCGGCGAAGGCGTCCCTGAGCGGGTGGACGAGCTGCCGGATGCGCGGGGCGGCCCTGCTGGAGCTCAGGATGAGCCCGATCATGAAGGCTCCGATGGCGTCGGAGACCCCCAGCTCCTCGGCGATCCCGGCGGTGAAGATCGCCAGGCCGGTGAACATCACCACCAGCAGTTCCTCGTCCCTGGTGGTGACCAGCTTGTTGACCAGCCGCGTACCCCATCGCGCCAGTGCGGTCAGCACGATCAGGAAGGCGAACGCCTTCCCGAAGGAGAGCGCGGCGGCGCCGAAACTGTCGGCGCCGCTGAGGACCGGTTGCAGCACGGCGAGGTAGAGCGCGAGGAAGACGTCCTCGACGACGATGATCCCGAGGATGAGGCGGCTCTCGGGGTTGCCGAGGCGCCCCATGTCGACCAGGAGCTTGGTCACGATCGCCGAGGAGGAGATGCCGATCACCCCGGCCAGGACCATCGCCTCCCTGGTCCCCCAGCCCACGGCGAACCCGAAGGCCAGGCCGCCCCCGACGTTGAGCACGATGTAGCCGACCCCGGCCAGCACCAGGCGCCTGCCCCCGGCCACCAGGTCGTCGAGGGAGAACTCCAGCCCGAGGTAGAACAACAGGAAGATCAGGCCGAGCGCGGCGATGACCTTCAGGTCCGCCGGGTTCTCCACGAGGGCGAGGCCGGGCGTGTGCGGGCCGAAGATGATGCCCGCCAGCATGAACAGGGGGATGGTCGGCAGCCCTATCCGGGTGCCGAGCCTGGCGATGATCCCGGCGGCGAGGAAGGAGCCGCCGAGCGCGACGAGGGCGTCACCCAGTGCCATCCGGCCCTCCCCCGAGGACGATCGCGGGCATGGCGAACACACATTCGTGGAACATGGAAAAACCTCCGTCAAACGATCTCGGTCAGGAACCTCTGCTGATCGCTTGACGGAGGCGCTCGGGGAGAGCTGTCGTCGTACAGGGTGTGCGTGGCCGGGACCGGCCGGGCGGGCAGGGGCGCGACCCTCGCCAGGGGGCCGGGCGGCGCGAGACCGGGGCCGGGCGGGCACAGGTCGCAGGCCTGCGAGTGGGGGGTCGAGGGAGCGAAGCCGACCCCGCTGGCCAGCGTGATCGCGGCACCGGGGACGGCGGGGTGATGGGCGGGCCCCGGCAGCGGGGCGTACACGAGGGCGATCAGGGAAAGCAGAAGGGCCGCGACCGTGCCGGCGACCCTCCGCGACAAACCATGCCCTAACGCTCGATGGAAACTTCTACTATTTTATCAGGCTTCTTCCGGCGCCCCTGCGGCAGCAGGTACGCCCACTGCCAGAGCGTCTCGACGGGACCTCGCTCGAAGCGCCGCAGCCACAGCGTGGACAGCGTCATGAAGAGCGCGCAGATGCCCGCCCAGGCCGCGAGGACCCACCACGGCCGCAGGTGGTCGAGCGACGCGGCGAGGCCGAGGCCCCAGCCGTAGCAGAGCGCCGACGCGACCAGGTTCTGGAGGATGTAGGAGCTCAGGGCGGTACGGCCGACGTCGGTCAGTCCTCGCCTCAGCACGCCGGGGGCGCCGGTCGCCCGCCGCGCGAGGGTGGCGACGAGGCCGAGCAGGCCCAGCGCCACCAGCGGGGGCAGCAGGTAGCGGTCCACCAGGAACCAGCCCGGACCGGCGAAGGAGGTGACCAGGTTCAGCGGCACGCCCACCGCGAGCCCGGCGACCATGAGCCTCCGGCGCAGCGCGGCCCCCCGCTCCGAGTCCTCGAACACCCCGGCGCGCATCAGCCGGGAGCCGAGCAGGAACAGCACGATGCCCATCGGGACGATGAGGACGATCTCGATCCGGTAGAGGCCGAACATCTCGATCCGGGCGGCGACCTGCTGCGGGTAGGTGCCGTCGGAGAAGAGCCTGGACGGCTCCGAGGTCCCGCCCGTGCTCGCCGGAGCGGAGAGCATGCCGGCGGTGAGCAGGCCGACCAGCGCGGCGAACACCGATCCGACGGTGATCATCCACACCTTGACCGCGCGGTCGCTCCTGCCGATCAGGTACGCCACGACGATCGAGGCGAGCGCGTAGCCCATCAGCACGTCGAACTCGAAGATCAGCAGGTAGTGGATCAGGCCCTCGACGAACAGCAGCCCGGCCCGCCACAGGTACCAGCCGGGCCACGGCACGCCGCGGCGCGCGGCCGAGCGGTACTGCAGTTCGAGCCCGACCCCGAAGAGCAGGGTGAGCAGCGCGAGGAACTTGCCGTTGGTGAGGAAGCGGAGGAGAGTCTCCAGGGTCTCTGGCCGGCCCAGCGCCCCCATGACGTCGGCGGGCCCACCGGGATCGGTGAAGATCCAGATGTTCGTGCCCAGGGTGCCGACGATGGCGATCCCCCTGAGCAGGTCGAGCACTTCTATTCGGCGACTTGTCACGCCTTCCACGATCTCGTCCGGCGGGCCCGCGGACATCGTCGCGCAGGCCCATCCGGGACGTACATCGATGTATGTACCGGCCCCGGATTCCGGCCCGTCCTGCCCGGACATCAGCGGCGAACCAGGTCACATCGGACGTGGAACCGGGCCGGTCGCCCTGAACGGGCCGGGCTGGTCGCCGGAGACGACGCGGGCGTGCAGCCGGGCCGCCGTCGCCGGGTCCCAGCCGAACGCCTTCCGGCCGGCGAGCCAGGCCGCCGCCCCCGCGCCGTCGCCCGCCAGGACCGTCGAGGGCCCCAGCCTCTCCCGTACGGCGGAGGCGACCGGTCCCTCGCTGGTCAGCACGCTCCCGGCCAGCACGATCGGGCTCGTCTCCCCCGCCTCGCGGACCTCGGCCACCGTCTCGCAGAGCAACCGGGCCGCGGTGGACACGATCTCCAGGGCGGCCGGGTCGCCCTCCACCGCCGCCCGGCTGACGAGCGGGGCGAGGCGGGCCAGTTCCAGCGGCGGCCGCGACTGCGCGCGCACCACCAGCCTGATCGCCAGTGCCCGCATCTCCTCCACCGAACCCGCCGAACCCGCCGAACCCACCGGACCCGCCGAACCCACCGAACCCACCGGACCCGCCGAACCCACCGAACCCGCTGAACCTCCCGTGCCCGCCGTGCCTGCCGAACCCGCCACGCCCGCCGGACCCACCGTGTCCGCCGCGCCCGCGCCACCACCGCCCATCTCGCCGATCCCGAACCCGAACCCGAACCCGGTCCCCGTCCCGGCCGTCTCCCCCTCCAGGAGGGCGGCCGTGACGAGGCGGGTGAGCCCGCCGCCCGCCTCGCCCCGGCTGAGGGCTCGGGCGGCGGCGCCGGCCGCCTCCCTGCCCAGCCAGAACCCGGAGCCCCGGTCGCCCAGCAGCCAGCCGAGCCCGTCGGCGATCACCACCGGCTCGCCGTCCTCGATCCTGGCGGCGATCGCCCCGGTCCCGGCGATGAGCGCGGTGCCGCGCGGTTCCGCCGTACCGGCGGCGAAGGCGATGCCCAGGTCGCCGGTGAGCCGGGGCGGGACGCGCAGGCCCGCGGCGGCCCACATGGGGTCGAACACCAGGCGGTCCAGCGCCCCGCCGCCCGCCAGCCCGATGACCGCCCCGGCCACCAGGCCCGGGTCGATCCCGTGCAGGGCGAGCTCCAGCGCCCGGCCGATGTTGGCCACCGCGACGGCGTTGCCGTGGGCCGCGGGGTTGCCGCCGGGCGCCTTGCCGTACCCGGCCCGCCGCCCCGAGGCGTCGAGCAGCAGGGCCCGCGAGGAGGTCCCGCCGACGTCCAGCCCGAGGACGTACATCGCGTTCAGAGGTGCTCGCCGAAGAACGCGGTGACGGCCTCGACCGCCCGGGTGACGTGCGGTTCGGCGTCGTAGAGGTCGATGTGCAGCTTCGCGTCCAGCCAGACGAGCCTCTTGGGCTCGTCCATCCGCCGGTACGCCTCCTCGGCGCCCTCGGGCGAGCAGAAGCGGTCGACCACGCCGTGCACGATCAGGCCGGGCTTGGGCGAGAGGAAGTCGGCGCCCGTCATGTTGTCCAGGGTGATCAGCTCGCGGACGGAGGCCCGGGTGACCTCGTTGCGCCAGTGCTCCGAGGCACCCCTGGAGGTGCCGTAGTAGGCGAACGGCTCGTCGCCCGGCATCGCCGCCTCGCCCTCCTCGGCCACCGCGGGCAGGTACTCCACCTCAGCACCCCCGTCCTGGCGCTCCAGCACCTCTGTGAACGAGGCCAGCGCCCGCTGGTACCCCGAGGGTGACATCCCGGCCCGCATGCCGTACGGATTGTTGTAGGCCCCCGCGACGCCCGCGAAAGCCTTCACCCGGGGGTCGAACGCGGCGAACCTGAGCGCGTAGCCCCCGCCGAGGCAGATCCCGACCGCGCCGATCCGGTCGCCGTCCACCTCGGGGCGCGAGCGCAGCAGCGAGACCCCGGCCCGCAGGTCCTCCAGCTTGCCCTGGGGGTCCTCGTGGTTGCGCGGCTCCCCGCCCGACTCCCCCCAGTTGCGGTGGTCGAAGGCGAGCGTCACGTATCCCGCCTCGGCCAGCCGGGCGGCGTACAGGCCGGTGACCTGGTCGCGGGTGCCGGTGAACGGGCCCGTGAGGACCAGGGCGGGGTGCGGGCCCGGCGCCGCCGGGATCCGCAGGTCGCCGACGAGGGTGATCCCTCCGGCGGTGAACTTCACCTTTTCGGACATGCTCCAAGTCTGTACGGCACGCGCGGCGGAAGCCAGCGGCCGCCCCGGCGGTCCCCGCCCCCGCCCGTCCGGCCCGAGCCGGTGAGCGGGAACGGGGACCGCCCGGGAAGGGAGACCCGAGGACCTCAGGAGTCGAAGCCGAGACCCATCCGGTCCAGGGTGCGCAGCCAGAGGTTGCGGCGCCCCTCGTGCAGGTCGGCCTGGGCGATCGACCAGCGGGTCATCTGGATCCCCGCCGAGCGGACCGGCTCGGGCGGGAACGGGACGGGCTTCTCCTTGACCATCCGGAGCTCGGTCCGCTCGGTCCGCTCTCCGGCGAGCAGGTCGAGCATGACGTTCGCCCCGAACCGGGTCGCGCCGACGCCCATGCCGGTGTATCCGGCCGCGTAGGCCAGGCGCCCGCCGTGCGACTGCCCGTAGAAGGCGCTGAACCGGCTGCAGGTGTCGATGACGCCGCCCCACCTGTGGGTGAAGCGCAGCCCGGAGAGCTGGGGGAACGTGGTGGAGAAGTGTTCCGCCAGCTTGACGAAGGTCTCGTCGCGCTGCTCGTACTCGGGCTTGATCATGCCGCCGTTGTAGTAGACCGCGTCGTAACCGCCCCAGAGGATCCGGTTGTCCTCGGTCAGCCGGTAGTAGTGGAACTGGTTGGCCGCGTCGCCGACCCCCTGCCGGTTGTGCCAGCCCACCGAGGCCAGCTGGGCGTCCGAGAGCGGCTCGGTCATCAACGCGTAGTCGTAGACCGGCACCAGGAAGTGCTTCAGCCGCCGCAGCAGCGGCTGGAACACGCCGGTGCCGAGCGCGACCTTGCGCGCCCTGACGCTGCCGTGCGGGGTGATCAGGTCCAGGCTCGTCGGGGTGTCCCTCATCGTGCGTACCGGCGTGCGCTCGTGGATGCGCACGCCCACCGAGAGGCAGGCCTGCCGGAGCCCCCAGGCCAGCCGGGCGGGGTCGAGCATGGCGCAGCCGTCGCGCTCCCAGTGGCCCCCGATGTACGTGGGCGAGTTCACCTCCGCCCGCACCTGTTCCTCGTCGAGGACGTCGAAGCGGGCGCCCAGGTCGCGGGCGACGCCGACGTTGCGGTTCATCTCCTCCAGCTGCCACGGCTCGGTGGCCACGTGCAGCTCGCCGGTGCGCTCGTAGCCGCAGTCGATGCCGTACCCGGCGATCGCCTCGCCGATCTCGTCGAGGTTGTCGACGCCGAGGCGTTCGAGCGTGGAGATCTCCTCGGGCCAGCGCTCCAGCCCGTTGGCGATGCCGTGGGTCAGCGTGGCCATCGCGAAGCCGCCGTTGCGGCCGGACGCCGCCCAGCCGACCCTGCGTCCCTCCAGGAGGACGACGTCGAGCGACGGGTCGCGTTCCTTGGCCATCAGGGCGGTCCACAGCCCCGAGAAGCCGCCGCCGACCACCGCCAGGTCAGCGGTGGTCTCGCCGAAGAGCCGCGGCAGCGGCTCGGGTTTCGCCGGACTGTCGAGCCAGTACGGCTTGCGCTCCGCGTCAGCAAGAGCCTTCAGCGGATCCACAAATCTCACTTCCCTACGTGAGTCAGGTTGTCTTTGTGTGTATCGCGTGGTCACGGAGATCACGCGCGGGTTCCCCCCGCCTGGGTCCGATCTCGCCTCCCTGTTCTCTGCCGGGAATCTTCTCTTTGCCGGGTCATTGTCCATCGGGGCCTTCGCCGCCGAGGACCCGGGCGACCGGGAACCCGGGTACACCGAAGCCCCGTGCCACCCGGTGAGGGCACGGGGCTCGGCGACGGCTAGGTGCGGCGGCGCGCGGTGACCGTGTTGACCACGGCGATGGCGACGCCTACCGCGAATATAAGCGTTCCGATCACGTTCACCTGAGGCGGCACCCCGATGCGGGTGGCGCCCCAGATCCACAGCGGGAACGTCTGGACGGCGCCGCTGGTGAACTGGGTGATCACGAAGTCGTCGATGGACAGGGCGAAGGCCAGCAGCGCGCCCGAGACGACGCCGGGCAGGATCATCGGGAAGGTGACCAGCCGGAACGTCGTCCAGGTGGACGCGCCGAGGTCGCGGGCCGCCTCCTCGATCGACCGGTCGAGCCCGATCACCCGGGCCCGTACGGTGATCGCCACGAAGGAGAGCGAGAACAGCACGTGCGCGACGACCACGGTCGCGAAGCCGGTCTGCACGCCCAGGCTGACGAACAGCGACAGCAGCGAGGCGCCCATGACCAGCTCGGGCGAGGCGATCGCGGCGAACATCACCAGGTTGGTGGCGCCCTGCCCGCGGAACCGGTAGCGGCCCAGGGCCAGGCCCATGAGCGTGCCGAGCACCGTCGTGATCACCGTGGAGAGCACGGCGATCTTGAGGGAGTTGGTCACCGCTTCGAGCAGCTGGGGGTACTCGTCCAGGCGGCCCCACCACTGGAGGGTGAAGCCCTGCCAGGTCACGTTCGACTTGCTCTGGGTGTCGTTGAAGCCGAACACGATCATGATGACGATCGGCAGGAACAGCCAGGCGAGGATCAGCCACACGTAGCCGAAGAGCAGCCGGTCGCCCAGCCTCCCGCGGGCCCGCGGGGCCCTGCCCCCGGCGGGGGCGTCCGCCGCCGGGGCCTCCGTGACGTCGATGGCGCTCATCGGGCCGCCGCCTCCAGGACGTTCTCGGTGCCGAGCGCCCTGGCGTAGGCGAAGATGCCGACCAGCATCGCCGCCATCAGCGTGAACGACAGCGCGGCGGCGGTCGGGTAGTCGTTGTTGACCAGGTACTCGGTCTGGATGATGTTGCCGATCATCGTGTTCTCCGGGCCGCCGAGGATGCCCGCGTTGACGTAGTCGGCGGTCATCGGGACGAACGTCATCAGCACCCCGGCGAACACGCCCGGCAGCGAGAGCGGCAGCACGATCTTGGTGAACGCCTCGCGTTTGGCCGCGTAGAGGTCCTGGGCGGCCTCGACGACCTTGGGGTCCACCCGCTCCAGCGCGACGTAGATCGGCAGGATCATGAACGGCAGGTAGTTGTAGACCAGCCCCCCGATCACCGCGAACGTCGTCTGCAGCACGTGGAAGTCCTCGGGCAGCAGCCCCGCCGACTTCAGCGGCCCCAGCAGCATGCCGTCGTCGGCGAGCATGAACCGCCACGACACCGTGCGCAGCACGAACGACACGAAGAACGGCAGCAGCACCAGCAGCAGGTAGGTCGACTTGCGGTTGCCGCCCTTGAAGGCGATCCAGTAGGCCACCGGGTAGGCGAGCGCGATGGAGATGACGGTCGCGACCAGGCCGTACCCCGCCGAGCGCAGGAACTGGGTCTGGTACTGCACCAGGCTGTCGGCGTACACCGCGAAGTTGAACGTCTGGGCGAAGCCGTCGACCACGTTGCCCTCCTGGGTGGAGACCGAGGCCATGAAGACCATCGGCACCACCAGGAAGATCGCGAGCCAGAGGCCGCCGGGCAGGATGAGCAGGTAGGGGGCGAGGCGCTTCACCGGCCGACGACCCCTTCCGGTCCGAGTCGCTCTCTCATCGGCCTAGCCCTGCGTGACCGGCTGGAAGATGTCCTCGAAGATCTTCTCCTCGGCGGTGGTCAGCGTCTTGTACGACCGCAGCTTGGCCATGTCCGCCTCGGAGGGGAAGATCAGCGGGCTCTCGGCGATCTGCTCCAGCGCCTTGCGCTCGTCGCCCTTGGCCTTGGCCGCGTCGGCGAGGACGAGGTCCTTGGCGGAGGAGACCGGCGTGATGTAGTTGATGTACTCGACCAGCATCGTGGCGATCTTGGGCTGGTAGACGTAGTCCATCAGGGTCAGCGCGTCGACCGGGTTCTGCGCGGTCTTGGGGATGCACATGTTGTCGGTCCAGATCGTGCCGCCCTCCTCGGGCACCACGAACCTCAGGTCCTTGCCCTCGGCGACCTGCTGGAAGATGTCGCCCGACCAGGCCATGGTGATCCAGATGTCGCCCCTGGCGAGGGCGTCGACGTAGTCGTTCTCGTAGTACTTGCGCACGAGCCCGGCGTCGCGCTGCTCCTTGAGCTTCGCCCCGGCCTTCTTCCAGTCGGCCTCGGTGGACTTGTCGGGGTCGATGCCCAGGGCGAACAGGCCGAAGTTGGCGACCTCCTGGGTGTCGAGCATCATGCCGACCTTGCCCTGGTACTTGGGGTTCCAGAGGTCCTGGATGCTCTTGACCTCGTCCACGTACTTGGGGTTGTAGGCGATGCCGGTCACGCCGACCGTCCACGGGACCGTGTGGGCGTTGTTGGGGTCCCAGGTGGGGTTCTTCACCGCGGAGCTCGCGTTGGCCGCGAAGTTCGGCAGCTTGGAGTGGTCGAGGGGGACGAGGTAGCCCAGCGCGATGGCCTTGCTCAGCTGGAGGCCGTTGGTCAGGACCATCAGGTCGTAGCCGATGTCGTTGTTGGCGGCGAGCAGCGGCTGGACCTTGCCGAAGAACGTGCTGTTGTCCTGGATGGCCTCCTGGTAGGCCACCTGGATGCCGGTGTCGGCGGTGAACAGCTCCAGCGAGGGGTAGCGCTTGCCCTCCTTGTCGATGTAGAGCGGCCAGTTGGCGAAGCGCAGCGTGCCGTTCTTCTTCTTGGAGCCCCAGTACTCGGCGACGGCGTCTCTCGGGGGAACGGCCGCCACCTTCTTGCCCTCCACGCCGCAGGCGGCGAGGGCGAGAGCCGCGGCCGACATCCCGCCGAGGCGAAGGGCGTCACGGCGGGTGACGGAACGGCTCTGCGTCATGCCTCGCAGGAAGGCGGGGTTCTGGCGGGGGTCCATATCGAGTTCAACTTCCGATCGCGTACGAGTGGTGCGGCAGCCACGACAACCAGACGGCGTCTCCACGTTCCGCCGTGCTCGTGCTGTCGAGTGCGTTCTGCTGGAAGACGGTCACCTCCGCGCCGTGGGCCAGGGAGACCGTGTAACTGGTGTAGAGCCCCAGATAGACCACCTCCGAGACCGTGCCTCGCACGACACTCAGGTCCCCGGTGGGCTCCTCCGTGGTGATCCTGATCTTCTCCGGGCGCACCGTGATCGCGATCGGTTCCCCGGCACGGAACGATCCGCCCTCGGCGAGGACGTGGTCGTCATCACCCAGCTTAAGCACCGCGAAACCCGACTGAAGACGATCGACGGTGCCGCTGAGCAGGTTGGACGTGCCGATGAACCCCGCCACGAAAGCGGTGGAGGGCCGCTCGTAGATCTCTCTGGGGGTGCCCAGCTGCTCGACCAGGCCGTCGTTCATGACGGCGATGCGGTCGCTCATCGTGAGCGCCTCGCTCTGGTCGTGGGTGACGTACACGAAGGTGATGCCGACCTCGCGCTGGATGCGCTTGAGCTCGATCTGCATGGCCTGGCGGAGCTTGAGGTCGAGGGCGCCGAGCGGCTCGTCCAGCAGGAGCGCGCGGGGCTTGTTGACCAGGGCGCGGGCGAGGGCGACCCGCTGCTGCTGGCCTCCGGACATCTCCCGGGGGCGCCGTTTCTCACGCCCGGTGAGGTCGACGATCTCCAGGATCTCCCCGACCCGGCGCTTGATCTCGGTGTCGGCCACCTTCTTGCGCCGCAGGCCGAACGCGACGTTCTCCCAGACGTTCATGTGCGGGAAGAGGGCGTAGGACTGGAAGACCATGTTGACGTCACGCTTGTTCGGGGGGACGTCGGTGACGTCCTGGCCGAGCAGCCGTACGGTGCCGCGCGAGGGGTCCTCGAAACCGGCGATCATGCGCATGGTGGTGGTCTTGCCGCACCCCGAGGGGCCGAGGAGCGAGAAGAACTCCCCCTCGGCGATCGACAGGGTGACCCCCTTGACCGCCTGGACGACCTCGCCGTGGGAGACGTACTCCTTGACGACCCCGTCAAGTTCGATTGCGGGTACGTGGGGCGGGCGGGAGGCGGTGTCGGCCGCCTCCGCGTCCGCCTGGATCTCGGTCATTCCAGGCTTATCCCTCTGTTCGCGGCTATTCGCCGATGTAGTGCATGACGTGCTTGACGCGCAGATAGTCGTGCAGGCCGAAGACCGACAGATCCTTGCCGTACCCGGAGTGCTTGAAGCCTCCGTGCGGCATCTCCGAGACGAACGGGATGTGGGTGTTGACCCACACCACGCCGAAGTCGAGACGGTTCGACACCCGCATCGCCCGGCCGTGGTCGGAGGTCCACACCGATCCCGAGAGGCCGTACCTGACGCCGTTGGCCTTGGCGACCGCGTCGGCCTCGTCGGAGAAGGTCTGGACGGTGATCACCGGCCCGAACACCTCGTTCTGCACCATCTCGTCGTCCTGCCTGAGGCCGTCGACGACGGTGGGGGCGAAGAAGTAACCCCGGTCGCCGACCCGGTTCCCGCCGGTCAGGACCTTGGCGTGGCCGGGCACCCGGTCGATGAAGCCGGTGACGCGGGCCAGCTGGTCGGCGTTGTTGAGCGGGCCGTACAGGGCGTCCTCGGCGGAGAGGTCGCCGGTCACGGTGCCGGCCGCCGCCTCGGTGAGCGCGGCCACGAACTCGTCGTGGACGTCCTCGTGGACGATCACGCGGCAGGCCGCGGTGCAGTCCTGCCCGGCGTTGTACAGGCCCGCGGTGGCGATGGACTCCGCGGCGGCCTTGAGGTCCTTGACGTCGTCGAACACGACGACGGGCGCCTTGCCGCCCAGCTCCAGGTGCACCCGCTTGAGGTCCTCGGCGGCGCTCCTGGCCACGGCCATGCCCGCGCCGACCGAACCGGTGATCGCGACCATCGACGCGGTCGGGTGGCCGACGACCAGCGCGCCGGTCTCCCGGTCGCCGACGACGACGTTGAAGACGCCCTTCGGCAGGACCTCGCCGAGGATCTCGGCCAGCTTGACCGTGGAGACGGGGGTGGTGTCCGAGGGCTTGAGCACGACGGTGTTGCCGGCGGCGAGCGCCGGGGCGATCTTCCAGACCGCCATCATCATCGGGTAGTTCCAGGGGGTGACCTGGCCCACGACGCCGATCGGCTCGTGCCGGATGACGGAGGTGTGCTCGGCGAGGAACTCGCCCGACGTGGGGCCCTCCAGCGTGCGCGCGGCCCCCGCGAAGAAGCGGAAGTGGTCGGCGGCGACCGGGGTCTCGTCCTCGGCCATCCGGGCGCGCGGCTTGCCGGTGTTGCGGCACTCGGCCTCGTTCAGCTCCTCGGCCCGCGCCTCGATCGCGTCGGCCACCTTGAGGAGGAGGTTGGCGCGCTCACCCGGGGTGGCCTGGCTCCACGACTCGAATGCGGCCGCGGCGGCGGCATAGGCCGCGTCGACGTCCTCCGGACCCGATACCGGGGCCTTAAGGTAGATCTCTCCGGTGCACGGATCAATGACGTCGGAGAACCGGTCGCTTTTGGCCTCCACGAGTTCGCCGCCGACATAATTCCGCAGGCGCGGGAGTTCGTTGGTCTCAACCGGGGTGGTCACCGTCGGCCTCCTAAGGATCGGGGCTGAGTTGTCGCGACTCTTACAGAGCGGGAGCCCTACGACAAGGGATTTCGTTGTTAAGATACCAAATTGCTACGAAATCGCTTGACAGAAGCACCGGAACTGACAGCATGTCGCATCGGAGCCGCAACATGACGGCAACAGCCCCGCAACATGACGCCAGGGAGCGCCCATGACGACGCCGCCCAAGGTTCGCCGTGAGAACGACGCCAGGAACGGCCCCGTCGTCCTCGACGAGATCTCCAAGCAGATCATCGAGCAGCTGCAGACGGACGGGCGCAAACCGTACGCCGCCATCGGCAAGGCGGTGGGGCTCTCCGAGGCCGCCGTGCGCCAGCGGGTCCAGCGGCTGCTCGACGCGGGGGTGATGCAGATCGTCGCGGTGACCGACCCGCTGACCCTGGGCTTCCCCCGCCAGGCCATGATCGGCATCAAGTGCGAGGGCGACCTGGAGACGGTGGCCGACGAGCTGTCGGCCATCAGGGAGATCGACTACGTCGTGCTGACCGCCGGGTCGCTGGACATCATGGTCGAGGTGGTCTGCGAGAGCGACCAGCATCTCCTGGAGATCCTGGGCAAGATCCGGGCCATCCCCACCGTCCGCGCCACCGAGACCTTCGTCTATCTCAAGCTTCACAAACAGACCTACTCCTGGGGCACCCGCTGACGGTCCCCGGCGCGCGCTCCGGCGCGTGTTCCGGCACGCGTTCCGGCGCGTCGCCGGTTCAGCGGGACTCCGGGGCCTCTCCGGCCGGACGGGGTTCCGGTGCGTCACCGGCCGGACGGGGTCCGGAAGCCTCCGCGGCCGGGCGGGGCTCCATGACGTCCGCGAGCTCGTCGAGGAACTCGTCGACGTCGCCGATCGCGTACCCCGGCCTCAGCATCACCGTGGCGAACCTCGCCTCGCGCACGTCGCCGGGGGTGAGGGGCGTGTCGGTGGTGCCACGCAGGGTGGCCACGATCCGGTCGAGGAAGTCGTCGACCTCGTCCTCGTTGTAGCCCATGCCGAGCCGTCCCGGCCGGAAGGCGACCCGCTCGACCCGGGCGGCGTGCTCCTCGTGGTCCTCGTGTTCCCCGTGTTCCCCGTGTTCCCCGTGTTCTCCCCGCTCGGGCTCCTCGGGCTGCTCGGACTGCTCGGACTGCTCGGGCTTCTCGGGCGCGGTACGGCGGGCGGGGACGAGCGGGCGCCCGTCCGTGCCGGTGGGCCGGGTCTCGATCGCCACGATGAAGGCCTCAAGGGCGAAGTCGACGGCGACCTCGTTGTAGCCGCCGAGCCTGGTGCGGAAGCGAGCGTCGCGGATCTCATCCGCGGTGACCGGTTCGCCCTCCGGGGCGCCCCTGCCGAGGGTCCCCTCGATCCTGCGAACCAGCAGGTCCACCTGGTCCGTGTCATATCCCATGCGAATCCCGAGGACCCGTGGAAAGCGGTTCAAACCCGCGTCCTTTCGCGTCTCCCCGACAGGCCTTTACCCGATGTGTCCATTCTGGAGGGAATGACCGGACAAAAGCGAGACATCAGACGTGAGCGCGGAGCCCGCGAAAACGGCCTCGGGTGCGCGCCGTCACGCGCCGAGGTCCGGGCGTTCTCGTGACGGCGAGGAAATCCGGACGTGACAGTCCGTACGACCTGCAAGAAAAGGCGGGGACCGGATACCGGGTATCACGGATCGGCCGAGCGGCGGGAAAGGCGGAGACCGGGACCGGATGACCGGCGGGAAGGACGAAGACCGGCACCGCGGGCCGGACGACCGGCGGGAAGGCGGAAACCAGGGCCGGGTGACCGGCGGATAAGACGGAGACCGGGACCGGCGGGCTGGGGTGCCGCGCCGGGCCCGGTTTACCGAAGATCCGCTGATTCGGTTGATTCAGTTGATTCAGTTGATTCAGTTGATTCAGTTGTTCACCAGGTCGAAGCTCTCCCAGGGGCCGACCGCGTCACGGTTGGCGATCAGCGGCTGGGCGCCGCCGCCCTCGGCGCACACCAGCTTGCCGTTGACCTGGGCCCGGAGGCTGACCGAGCCGTCCGGGTTGGTGATGAGCTGGAAGACCTCCCAGGGGCCCACCGCGTCGCGGTCGGCGATCAGCGGCTGGGCACCGCCGCCCTCCGCGGCCACGAACTTGTTGTTGACCTTCGCCCGGAGCGCGACGGTGCCGTTGCTCTGGTTGACCCGGTCGAACTGCTGCGCCGTGCCGGTGGACGTCCCGTTCGCGATCAGCGGCGAGCCGTTGGCGGCGGTGACGTAGAGGCCGTTGGCCTTGGAGCGCAGGCTGATCGTCCCGTTGCTGGTGCCGCCCGGCAGGCCCAGGGTGGAGGCGGTGCCGCTCAGGGCCTTGACGCCCTGGTTGGCCGAGCCGGTCAGCGTCGTCGAGGCGTAGCCGCTCAGCGGCTTGGCGGTCCGCTCCACGACGTACACCGTGTTGGCGGCGGTGGCGAAGGAGACCTCGCCGGTGGAGACGGTGGCCAGGACGGCGTTGTCGGAGGCGCGGCGCACCCGGATCTGCTGGGTGCCCCAGGGGTTGACCACCGTGGCCTGCTTGCCGTGCAGGCTCCTGAGCCCGACGTACTTGATCTCCCCGGCCTCGCGCTCGGAGCTGACCAGGAAGCCGTCCTTGGCCAGGAGGGTGAACTTGCCGACGAAGGAGGAGTCGCCCGGCACCGCGGGGAACACCCTGATCTTGTCGTTGTAGCTCTGCATGAGCGACTCGTTCAGCGCCGACAGGTGCACGCCGAGATACTCGAAGACGCCGTTGGTGTTGGTCGTCATGCCGTTGGGGTAGTTCTGGTACTTCTGCAGCATGGTCTTCATGCCCTGGTACGCCTGGTCGCCGAGGCCGAGGCGGGCCGCCTGCACCGCGTCGTTGGACCAGACGTTGCCGTAGGGGAACGGCCGCTGGTTCCAGGTGTTCAGCGCGGTCTGGTAGTCGGGGTAGCCGATGCCGGTGATGTTGTACGGCCAGATCAGCTCCGAGGCGACGTTCTCGTTGTTCCTCGTCTGCGAGATCGGCGGCTCGTGGGGCAGGTAGGCGCCGTTGCCGGTCGGGTAGGCGGTCAGGTTGTTCACGATGTTCTGCCAGTCGGCGCGCAGCCCGGCGTCGAGGCCGAGCTGCTGGCTGACCTGGATCGTGAGCGGGAAGATGCTGCGCACCGCGGCCAGGTCGGTGATCGCGTTGCGGACGTTCCAGTACGTCTCGTGGGAGTGGGAGTTGGCCATGTAGTACTTGCCGGTCGGCCCGTCGAAGGACAGCAGTCCCTTGTAGAGCTTGGCGGTCTCCCGCATGTACGGGTACGCCACGTCCCGCAGGTAGTTCGCGTCGTTGGTGTAGCGGTACTGCAGGTACATGTTGTACGCGGCCTGGTAGCCGGTCGTCAGGATGTTCTTGGTGTAGTCGCTGTTGACCGTGCCGCGCGCGTTGCCGTCCCAGCCCATCGTCTCGGGCACCCACAGCGCGTCGATCCCGTACCTCGTCTGCGTGTACGCCTTCAGCGCGGTGTAGTTACGGCTGTAGAGCCGGTTGAAGCCGTTCATCAGCTCGGTGTGGTTGGAGGCGAAGAACGAGTTGTAGACGTCTCGCTGGTTCCAGTACCAGTAGGCGTTGCTCCACTTGGAGTTGTCCTGCGTGGCGCGGAAGACACCGTTGATGAAGTGCACCGGGTAGTTGCCGTAGCCGCCCGCGGCGATCATGTACGTGCTGAGGTAGTAGACGTTCTCCAGATAGTCCGCGTCACGGTTGGAGTTGGAGTACTGGACGAACGACTTCTCCCAGAACGCGTGCCACCAGTTGCGGTAGTTGTTGTACGTGGTCGTGTAGCCGGTGTTCTTCACCGCGGTGAGCTGGCTGCGGGCCTGGGCGACCGAGTCGCGGTTGGGGGCGTTGATCCGGCTCGCGGCGGTGAACCAGATGGTGTAGCTGGAGGTGGGCGTGATGTTCAGCCGCACGTTCCTGCCGTTCACGACCTGGGTGGTGAAGTTCGCGCCCTCGACGGTGGCGGCCATGGTGTAGCCGAAGCCGTTCGCGTCGGTCTGGCCCCGGCTGAACCCGGCCACGCCGGCGTCGGAGAAGGTGGAGATGGTCCGCCAGGTGTTCAGGTCCGGCACGTCCGCGATGTTCTGGACGGTGGCCGGGTCCCACATGCTGAGGTCGAACGCCACGTTGGACACGCCGCCCCGGGTGTCCTCGACGTGGATGCCCATCACCTCGGAGTTCGGCGATCCCATCACGGTGACGGTCCGGTTGGAGTCGTACTTGGTGGTCAGCGTCCCGTCGTACAGCGAGAGCCGCTGCTGGAAGGTCGTGTACCCGGTGTCCATGGCCGGGCTGGTGCTGAGGTTCGCCAGGCCCGCCGCGTAGGTCGACTGCTGCGACAGGTCCACCCCCGACACCTGCATCGTGAGGCCGTTCTGGTTCCAGGCCATCGCCCCGGTGCGGCCGTTGCCGACGGTGAGGCCCTGGATCGGGTTGGTGTTGGGGCGGTTGTAGACGATGTCGTGCTTCGACAGGTACGACCCGTGGTCGACCCTCAGCGCCCCGGCCGCCTGGTCGAAGGCCGTGTCACCCGGTGCCGCCCACGCCGGCACGGCCAGGCCGACCGCGGCCAGGCATGTGACGAGGAACCACATGAACAACAGGCGTACTGGTTTTCTCGACATGATCATCCTTAATCGCCACCGGGACGGCGGCCACGCCGCCCCGCCTTGACCAAGCGCGCGACTCACCCACCCGCGGGCCGGCGCCACCGCCCGGGAAGGGCGGGTCGCATCGGCGGGCGTCCCGGATCAGCGGACGTCCTGGCTCGGCAGGCCTTCCGGATCGGCGAACGTTCCGGTGGGCGGGTGACGTGGTGCAGGGAGCACGCCGGGGAGTCAGGGAGCCGCCGCCGGCAATCGGCGACCGGCGGCGGCTCCCTGACTTCCCCGTGGGTACAGATCCGCCACCGGGACACCTGCGGTCACAGGCCGGGCCTGCTTTCACACTCGGTAGATCGGATCTGTCAGCCGTAGTTAACATCGGACGTCTGTGAACGTCAAGGCGCGAAATATCCCCTTTGGACAAGAAAAATGCACTCTCTCGATCGCGATGACTCGCTGACCAGGCCGTATTTTGTCCATCTCGTCCGGAAATTACAGCGTAACGCAAATAAATACATCCGATGTATCAAGATCATCAAGAGACGAATCGCCTGTTAGCGCTACCAATGCATTGACGCTTTCGTTGGTCCGTGCGAATCTTTTGTCGTACGGCGGCGAATGTCTCGACGTCTCCGCCGAAAGGTTGTCACCAGGTGCGGCGGCGCGCTCCTCTCCCCCTAGGAGTAGACGTATGCGCCGGATCTCGCGGGTTCTCCTCGCGCTGGCCGTCATGATCACCGGAGCCATCGCGCTGCTGCCCGGCACCGCCTCGGCGGCTCCCCTGACCAAGGTCCTCATCTTCTCCAAGACAGCCGGCTTCCGGCACTCCTCCATCCCCTTCGGGATCTCCGCCATCCAGCAGCTCGGCGCGGCGAACGGCTTCACCGCGGTCGCCACGGAGGACGCGGGCGCCTTCACCACCGCCAACCTCGCCCAGTACCAGGCGGTCATCTGGCTGTCGACCACCGGCGACGTGCTCAACGCGGCGCAGCAGACCGCGTTCCAGTCCTACATCGCGGGCGGCGGCGGGTACGTCGGCGTCCACGCCGCGGCCGACACCGAGTACGACTGGCCCTGGTACGGCGGCCTGGTCGGGGCGTACTTCCGCGCCCACCCCGCCACCCAGCAGGCGACGATCCGCGTCGAGGACCGGGCGAACCCGTCCACCTCGCACCTGGCGCCCACCTGGACCCGCACCGACGAGTGGTACGACTACCGCGCCAACCCGCGTACCGCCGTCAAGGTGCTGGCCAACCTGGACGAGTCGTCCTACAGCGGCGGCGTGATGGGCTCCGACCACCCGATCACCTGGTGCCAGGACTACCAGGGCGGGCGGGCCTGGTACACCGGCCTCGGTCACACCGACGAGTCCTACGCCGACCCGAACTTCACGAAGATGCTGCTCGGCGGCATCCAGGTCGCCGCGAGGGCGAAGGCCGCCGACTGCCGTCCCGAGACCGGCTACACGTCGCTGTTCGACGGCACGCAGGCCAGCCTGAACCGGTGGCGGCAGGCCGGCGCCGGCAGCTTCACCCTGGCCAACGGGACGCTGTCCTCGGTCGGCGGCATGGGGCTGCTCTGGTACCCCGTCTCGACCTTCTCCAACTACTCGCTCAAGCTCGACTGGATGATGCCGGGCGACGACAACGGCGGCGTCTTCATCGGCTTCCCCGACCCGGGGAACGACCCCTGGCAGCCGGTCAACCTGGGACACGAGATCCAGATCGACGCCAGCGACGCCGACCCCACCCGGACCACGGGCAGCGTCTACAGCTTCAAGGCGCCCGACACGGCCGCGCGCGACGCGGCGCTCAACCCGCCCGGCTCGTGGAACACCTACGAGATCGCGGTGCACGGGCAGCGCGTCGAGATCTACCTCAACGGCACCAAGATCAACGACTACACGAGCACCCGGAACATCGCCAACGGCTACATCGGCGTCCAGAACGACGGTGACGGGCTCGACATCAGCTACCGCAACATCCGCATCAAGCAGGACGGGCCCTCCAACCCTCCGGCCACCGACCTGGCGCAGGGCAAGCCGGTCACGGTGAGCAGCGTGGAGACCGGCAGCGCGCACGTCGGGGCGAACGCGGTGGACGGCAACCCCGCCACCCGCTGGGGCAGCGCCTACGCCGACCCGCAGTGGATCACCGTCGACCTGGGCGCGACCTACAACCTCAACCGGGTCCGCCTGAACTGGGAGGCCGCCTACGGCAGGGCGTACCAGGTGCAGACCTCCACCAACAACACCACCTGGACCAACGCCTACTCCACCACCACCTCGGACGGCGGCGTCGACGACCTCACCCTGACCGGCACCGGACGCTACGTCCGCGTGTACGGCACCCAGCGCGGCCTGGCCCCCTACGGCTACTCGCTGTGGGACCTCAACGTCTACGGCACCCCCGCCACCTCGACGCCCACGCTGCTGTCCACCGGCAGGCCGGTCACGACCTCCAGCGTGGAGACCGGCAGCGGGCACGTCGGGGCGAACGCGGTGGACGGCAACCCCGCCACCCGCTGGGGCAGCGCCTACGCCGACCCGCAGTGGATCACCGTCGACCTCGGGGCCACCCGCTCGATCAGCCGGGTCCGGCTGAACTGGGAGGCCGCCTACGGCAGGGCGTACCAGGTGCAGACCTCCACCGACAACAGCACCTGGACCAGCCTCTACTCCACCACCGCGAGCGACGGCGGGGTGGACGACCTGACCGTCACCGGGACCGGCCGCTACGTCCGCGTGTACGGCACCCAGCGCGGCCTGCCCGCCTACGGCTACTCCCTGTGGGACCTCGACGTCTACGGCACCTGACACCCCTCCCGCACGCATCTGCCTTTTCACCCCCCTGGAGACCTTCGTGTTAGGTTTCACGCGCCTTCGCACGGCCCTGGGCGTCGCGGTCCTCGCTCTCGCCACCGCCACGGCGGGAGCCACCGGCACCACCACCGCCGCCGCGGCCTCCACACTCGGTAACGGCACCTCCGCTGCCGCCGCTCCCCCGCCGACCAGCGCCTTCGAGAAGGTCAAGCTGGACGGCGGGCTGTCGATGGGCGAGCCCATCGAGCTCTCCGTCCTGCCCGACGGCAAGGTCCTCTACATCAACCGGGGCACCACCTCCGGCGGCGGCCAGGTCCGCCTCTACAACCCGGCGACGAAGGCCACGACCGTGGCGCTCACGCTCCAGCTGGACGCGCGCTTCGAGGACGGGCTCATCGGCATCACCCTGCACCCGCAGTTCGCCACCAACCGCTGGGTGTTCCTCTTCTACTCCCCCAAGGTGACGCCGCTGGTGAACCGGATCTCCCGGTT
Source organism: Streptosporangium sp. NPDC002721 (assembly GCF_042888905.1). NCBI lineage: Bacteria > Bacillati > Actinomycetota > Actinomycetes > Streptosporangiales > Streptosporangiaceae > Streptosporangium > Streptosporangium sp. NPDC002721. Next base: position 124,065 of record NZ_JBIAQI010000029.1, on the reverse strand, counting down.
CACCTTCAACACCACCACCAACGTCCTCGACCCGGCCAGCGAGGACATGATCATCGAGTGGCCCACCGAGCGCGAGCTGTGCTGCCACTCGGCAGGCTCGATGAGCTGGGACAGCAACGGCAACCTGTACTTCGCCGTCGGCGACAACACCAACTCCGGCGGTGACTCGGCGGGCATGGCCCCGATCGACGAGCGCACCAGCCGCAACCCGCAGTACGACGCGCAGCGCACCTCCGGCAACACCAACGACCTGCGCGGCAAGATCAACCGGATCCACCCGGAGAACAACGGCACCTACACCATCCCCGCGGGCAACCTCTTCGCCCCGGGCACCGCGCAGACCAGGCCCGAGATCTACGTCATGGGCACCCGCAACCCGTACCGGATCTGGGTCGACAAGAAGTCGAACAACACCCTGCACTGGGGCGAGGTCGGCCCCGACGCGAACGCGACCCTCGCCAACCGCGGACCGGCCGCCTACGACGAGTTCAACCGCGCCACCGGGCCCGGCAACTACGGCTGGCCCTACTGCGGCGGTCCCAACGTCGCCTACAACGACTGGGACTTCGCGGCCAACGCCCCGCGCGGCTGGTTCCCCTGCGGCGGCACGACCGGGCCGGTCAACAACTCGCCGCGCAACACCGGCCTCCAGCAGCTGCCCCCCACCAAGCCCGCGCTGGTCTGGGAGCAGCACGGCGGCAGCAAGGAGTGGCCCGCCCTGGACAACCCCGGCGGCTGCGGCTCTCCCAACCACGCCGAGGTCTACCACTACGACCCGAACCTCGTCTCGGACGTGAAGTGGCCCGCCTACTACGACAACAAGCTGCTGATCTCCGAGTACTGCCGTAACTGGATCAAGGAGGTCCAGTTCGACAACGGCAACCCGACGACCGGGGCGCCGACCGTCATCGAGCCGGTGCTCGCGGGGATGAACCTCGTGCACCCCATCGACATGGAGTTCGGCCCCGATGGCTCGCTCTACCTGCTGGAGTACGGCAGCGGCTACTTCTCCGGCGCCGCCGACGCCGGCCTCTACAAGATCAACCATGTGCAGGGCGGCCGCTCCCCGATCGCCCAGGCCACCGTGAACCGCGACAACGGGCTCGCCCCGCTGGCGGTCACCTTCTCCAGCGCCGGGACCTCCGACCCCGACGGCGACGCGCTCACCTACGCCTGGGACTTCGACGACAACGGCACCGTCGACTCCACCGCCGCCAACCCCTCGTACACCTACACGACCAACGGCGACAAGCGGGCCAGGCTCACCGTCAGGGACCCGAGCAACCGCACCGGGACCGTGGTGATCCCCGTCGTGGTCGGCAACAACCGGCCCACGGTGACGCTGAACGGCCTGCCCGCCGGGGGCATGTACAGCTGGGGCGACGACCTGGTCTCGACCGCGACCGCGACCGACGCGCAGGACGGCACGCCCGCGTGCGCCGACGTCGTCATCCGCGCCGCGCTCGGCCACCAGGAACACGCCCACGAGGAGGGCCAGGGCACCGGCTGCGGCTTCACGGTGAACACCGGCCCGATCCACGCCGGGCTCGACGCCGTGCAGTTCTTCGTGATCCGCAGCAGCTACACCGACCGCGGCGCGACCGGCTCCGTCCCGCTCACCGGCGAGAAGGAGATCACGCTCTGGCCCAAGCAGTGGCAGGCCGAGCACTACGCGCAGCTCAACGGCCCCAGGGTCGTCGACCAGGCGGCGGCCGAGGGCGCCAGGCGGCTCGGTGACATCCAGAACGGCGAGTGGGTCAAGCACCACGCCGTCAGCCTCAAGGGCATCACCGGCGTGAAGGCGCGCGTCTCCTCCGCCAACGCGGGCGGCACCCTGTCGTTCCGCTTCGACTCGCCCACCGGCCCCGAGGTCGCCCGCCTCACGGTCGGCGGGACCGGCGGCTGGGACAACTACGCCGAGGTGACCGCCCCGGTCACCAAGCCCGACGACGGCACCCACGACCTGTACATCGTCTTCACCGGGACCGGCACCGGCGCCCTGTACGACCTGGACAGCTACACCTTCACCGGTCCGGGCGCCAGCACCCCGCCCGGCAACCCCGACCCCGGCGGCGACCTCGCGCGGGGCAAGCCGGTCACGACCTCCAGCGTGGAGGGCGGCAGCACGCACGCCGGATCGAACGCGGTGGACGGCAACCCCGCCACCCGCTGGGGCAGCGCCTACGCCGACCCGCAGTGGATCACCGTCGACCTGGGCGCGACCTACAACCTCAACCGGGTCCGCCTGAACTGGGAGGCCGCCTACGGCAAGGCCTACCAGGTCCAGACCTCCACCAACAACACCACCTGGACCGACATCTACTCCACCGTCGCCTCCGACGGCGGCGTCGACGACCTCACCGTCACCGGCACCGGACGCTACGTCCGCGTGTACGGCACCCAACGCGGCCTGCCCGCCTACGGCTACTCCCTGTGGGACCTCAACGTCTACGGCACCCCCACCGGCTCGCCCTCGACACTGCTGTCCGTCGGCAGGCCGGTCACGACCAGCAGCGTCGAGGAGGGCAACGGCCGGGTCGGCTCCCACGCCGTGGACGGCGACCCCGCCACCCGCTGGAGCAGCGTCTACAGCGACCCGCAGTGGATCACCGTCGACCTCGGGGCCACCCGCTCCGTCAACCGGGTCCGCCTGAACTGGGAGGCCGCCTACGGCAAGGCCTACCAGGTCCAGACCTCCACCAACAACACCACCTGGACCGACATCTACTCCACCGTCGCCTCCGACGGCGGCGTCGACGACCTCACCGTCACCGGCACCGGCCGCTACGTCCGCGTGTACGGCACCCAACGCGGCCTGCCCGCCTACGGCTACTCCCTGTGGGACCTCGACGTCTACGGCAGCTGACCCCGTGAACACGAAGCCGGACGGCGGCGCGTAACACCGCACAGGTCAGCGCACAGGTCCGGCGCACAGGTCCGGCGCACCGACGGAGACCTCGCGTTCACGCGGGGTCTCCGTCTCCGTTCCCGCCTTCCCGGAGGTACGGACAGTGAGACGAACGACAGCGAACCGGTAACCGGCGACGAGCGACGAGCGACGACCAGCGACCAGCGACCAGCGACCAGCGACCAGCGACCAGCGACGAAGCGAAGGACGGCGACTCGGATGATCACGGTAGGGTTGCGGCTTATGCGGCTCTCCACGGTGTCCTTCCGATACTCGCGGCGCGGCCCCTGGATCCTGCGGGACGTCGAGCTCACCCTCCGTCCCGGCTCCGTCGTCGAGGTCACCGGCCGCAACGGCGCGGGAAAGTCGACGCTGCTCCGCCTGATGGCGGGCTTCGTCCCCCCGTCCCGGGGCTCGATCTCCGACCGGCCGGGCGTCGTCGGCTACGCCCCCGACGTGTTCCCCGTGGACCAGCCGTTCACCGTCGCCGCCTACCTGGCGCACATGTCCAGGATCCGCGGCCTCCCCTCCCCCGCCTCCGCCGCCGGAGACCTGGCGGCGCGGCTGAACGCGACCCACCTGCTCGACCAGCCGCTCGGCGACCTGTCCAAGGGCAGCGCGCAGAAGGTGGGGCTCATCCAGTCGCTGCTGGCCCCGCCGGACCTGCTGATCCTCGACGAGCCCTTCGCCGGGCTCGACGAACAGACCCGCGTCGAACTTCCCGTGATCATCGAGGAGATCGCCGCACGCGGCGGCACGGTCGTGGTCAGCGACCACCAGAAGCAGCTCCAGGACCACCCCGGCGCCGACCACTGGCTCGTCGCGGACGGCAGGGTCGCGGTCTCCCCCTCCGGGGACGCCCCCCGCGAGACGCCCGCGCGGGTGGTCATCGAGGTCGTCGTGGACGCGGACGACGCCGACGAGGTGGAACAGAAGCTCCGCGCCGACGGCTACCTCACCAGGCGGTCATCATGATCCACCTCGTACGCTTCAAGCTCGCCGCCTACGCCCGGTCGCACCGGCTGCTCCAGCCGATGATCGGGCTCTTCGTGATGCTGACCATCTTCTACTCCACGCTGACCCCGCCCGGCAAGGAGCTGCCCGCGTACGCCGACTCGGCCGGGTTGCTGATCCTCGTCTTCGCCTGGGCCGCCCGGGGGCTGCTCGACACCGAACCCCCGACCCAGCGGCTGATCTCCATGACCGCCGCCGGGCGGCCCGGCAGGGAGATCGGGGCCGGGCTGCTCGCCGCGCTGGCCGTCAACCTCGGCCTGGCGGCGATCGCGGTCGGGCTCCCGCTGCTCCACGGCTTCGCGGCCATGCCCGCCCCCGCCGACCTGACGCTCGGCATCGTGCTGCACGTGCTCGGGGTGAGCGCGGGAACGGCCCTGGGCGCCCTGACCAGCCGCCCGATCCTGGCCTCCCCCGCCGTCTCGATGCTCGCCCTCTTCGGCGGCTATCTCGCCCTGCTGCTGATCAGTCTCACCCCGGTGGGCCGCCTCTCGGTGCCGATCATGCCTTGGATGCGCGCCGCCAACGCCGGCCTGCTCGACACCGTCGCGCTCCCCATCTCCGCCGCCACCCTCTTCTGGACCGCCGCGAGCCTCACCCTGTACGCACGCCTCCGCCGCCTGAACCCCTGAGGGGCGCCCCCGCCTGGGCTTTGCGGGCGAGCAGGTGGACCCCCTTGAACTGCCGCCGGTCGGTCGGCTGGGGCTCGCGGACCATCCGGGCCACCTCGGCCAGCCCGTACCCGCTCAGCATCGCGGCGAGGTGATCGGGCCACCACCGATAGGCCGGCGCGACCGCGTGATCGAAGACCTGCGTCGGGTGGGACGGATCCTCGCTCGCCGAGAAGCCGATCAGAAGGTGGCCGCCAGGCGCCAGCACACGACGGAACTCCGCCAGGATGGCGGGGAGTTCCTCCGGCGGGGTGTGGATGATGGACCACCGCGAGAGCACGCCGCCCAGCACGCCGTCGGCGATGTCCAGCGCGGCCATCGAGCCCACCTCGAACCGCAGGCCCGGACAGGCCTGCCGAGCCAGCTCGACCATCGCGGGAGAGGCGTCGACCCCGAACGCCTCCAGCCCCAGCCCGTCCAGATGAGCGGTGACGTAGCCGGGCCCACACCCCAGGTCCGCGACCTGACCGCCCCCACCCGTACTCACGACCTCGGCGAAGGCCCCCAGGATCGCGCGGTCCAGGGGGCTGTCACGCAGCGCGTCGCTGAACAGCTGCGCGTAGGTGAGGGCGGCGGCGTCGTAGGCCTCGCGGGTGGCGTCGAGGGCATCGTGTCCGATCATGCCCGCGACAGTAGCCCCCGGCGCCGGCGACCGTCGAACGGTCACCCGTGCGGAGCGGCGACCTCCCAGAGGGCGCTCACCGGCATGGCACGCATGCGATCACCGAACGGAAGCGTCTGCGTGCCCGTGTAGAGGACGATCCCCACCGCGAAATCGTCGCCGAGCCGGGCCGCCAGGTGCCGTAGCCCCTTGAAGTCGTCCGGTCGCACCGTCGACGACGCCTTCACCTCCACGCCGGCCACGCGCCCCTGGCGATTCTCCAGGACGGCGTCGACCTTCACCTTGTCCTTGGTCCGGTAATGGAACAGCTCCACGCGTTCGTCCGACCAGGTGAGCTGACGGGCCAGCTCCATGAGGACGAAGCCCTCCAGAAGTGGACCAAAGGCACCCTCGGGACGCACCAGGCTCCTGGAGTCGGCTCCCAGGAGGTTGGCCGCGACCCCGGAATCGACGAAGGCCATCTTGGGCGTCCCGATCGCGCGGCTGCCGAGGTTGCGTGACCAGGCGGGAATCCGCTTGATCAGGAAGACCTCTTCCAGCAGGCCGAGGTAACGCTGGACCGTGGTCGCGGAGAGCCCGATCCCGTTGCTCAGGGATCCGGGCACCAGCAACTGGCCCGATCGGGCGGCCAGCAGCCGGATCAGGGCACGCATCTCCGCCGTCCGCTCGATCTCCGCCAGCTGGCTCACGTCACGCGCGATGAGATCCGCGATATACGAGTCGAGAAACCGCTCCCGTCTGCGGATGTCCGGACGTGAGACCGCCTCCGGAAATCCGCCTCGAACCAGGCGTTCCGCATATTCGGCGCGGCTGACCTCGGAGGTGTGGTGAAGGCTTTCAGGCTCGGCGAAGACCGCGTCCACGAACCCGTCGGCCGTGCCGTCGATCTCGCCCTGCGAGAAGGGCCACAGCTCGATGGTCTCCATCCGGCCGGGCAGCGCGTCGGGAAGTCCCCGGAGCCCGAGCACTCGCGCCGATCCCGTCAGCAGGTATCGGCCGGGCCTCGGGTCGGTGTCCACCTGTTCCTTGATCGCGAGCAGCAACTCGGGAGCTCGCTGGATCTCGTCGATGACCATGAGCTCGGGGAAGTCCACGAAGCCGGCGGGGTCGGCGAGCGCGGCCTGGCGGGCGGCGGGAGTGTCGAGGTTGCGCCACTCTCCGGCGCGTCCCTTGGCGAGAAGCCGGACCAGGGTGCTCTTGCCGCACTGGCGTGCCCCCGTGACGAGGGTGACGCGGGTATCGGTCAGGGCCTCCTCGACGAGTCTTTCCGCACGCCGTGGAACGACCCTGCCGAGAGGAGTCTGTGAGCCGCTGACCATGGGGTGAGCATGCCACAACCAAGGCCCGATGACAGGATGGCCGCTTGGTTGCTGACGGAATGGTCGCCGATGTGGTGGTGGATTGGTCGCCAGGTTGCTGACAGGATGGCCGCTGGTCCTGTGGTTGATTGGCCGCTCGATCGCTGACAGGGCACCCCGCCGACGTGCCGAGATGGTCGCTGTCCGGTCACGGTGAACATGATCACACCTGGGGAACGCCGAGGGGACAGGACAGGACAGGCCGGTCGGCGTCGCGGCGGGAGGGTGGGGTCGGCGGGGACCGCCGCCCCGGGTGAGCACCTCGGGGCGGCGGTCGGCGCCTCGGGGGCGCAGCCGTACGGTGAGGGCGGGAGGCTACTCGGCGGCGGCGAGCTGGCCGCAGGCGCCGTCGATCTCGCGGCCGCGGGTGTCGCGGACCGTCACCGGCACGCCGTGATACTCCAGGCGCCGGACGAAGGCCCGCTCGTCCTCGGGGCGGGAGGCGGTCCACTTCGAACCCGGGGTCGGGTTGAGCGGGATCAGGTTGACGTGCACCAGCTTGTTCTTGATCAGCTTGCCGAGCAGGTCCGCGCGCCACTCCTGGTCGTTGATGTCCTTGATCAGCGCGTACTCGATGGAGACCCGGCGCTTGGTCCTGGCCGCGTAGTCCCAGGCCGCGTCGAGGACCTCGGCGACCTTCCAGCGGGTGTTGATCGGCACCAGCGTGTCGCGGAGCTCGTCGTCGGGCGCGTGCAGCGAGAGGGCGAGCGTCACCGGCAGGCCCTCGGCCGCGAGCTTGCCGATCGCGGGGACCAGGCCGACCGTGGAGACGGTGACGCCGCGGGCGGAGATGCCCAGGCCGTCGGGGGCGGGCTCGACCATGCGGCGGACGGCGCCGATCACGGCCTTGTAGTTGGCCAGCGGCTCGCCCATGCCCATGAAGACCACGTTGCTGACCCGCCCGGGACCGCCGGGGACGTCACCGGCCGCGAGCGCGCGGGCCCCGGCGACGACCTGCTCGACGATCTCGGCGGTGGTCATGTTACGGGTGAGACCCGCCTGGCCGGTGGCACAGAACGGGCAGTTCATGCCACACCCGGCCTGCGAGGACACGCACATGGTCGTACGGTCGCTGTAGCGCATGAGGACCGACTCGACGAGCGCGCCGTCGAAGAGCCGCCACAGCGTCTTGCGGGTGGTGCCCGCGTCGGTGGTCATCTCCCTGACCGAGGTCAGCAGGCTGGGGAACAGCGCGGTGGCGAACTTCTCCCTGGCCGCGGCCGGGAGGTCTGTCATCAGCTCGGGGTCGCCGTTGAACTTCTCGAAGTAGTGCCGGGAGAGCTGGTCGGCGCGGAACGGCTTCTCGCCCAGCTCGGCGACGACCGCCCGGCGCTCGGCCATGGTCAGGTCGGCCAGGTGGCGGGCGGGCTTGGCCCGGCGCGGCGCCACGAAGGTGAGCTGGCCGGGTACGGGGGTCCCGGACGGGCTGACGGTCGACAAGTCCAACGCCTTCTCTCAACGGTTACGCGAATGCTCGAAGCGGTGCCCGACAGTGATCTAGAGTCCGGGGGTATGGCGACAAACCGCCCCACGGGCCCCGCGGGAGAGCGGGGAGACGGCGTCGAGGTCGTGCTCACCGACGTCAATCCCTATGGAAGCCGCACCCTGGTGGTCGAACGCGACGAGACTTCCTCGGTAGCTTACCTGTGCGGGCCGGGGGGAACGGTGCACGGAGCCGTCTGGCTGGCCAACCACCGCCCGGCCCCGGACGGGATCGACCCCGATCGCCTGAACTCCGAACTGCCGCCGATGGCCCCGAGGGCGAACACCCGCCACCCCGGCGGCAGGGGCCCCCTGGGCGCGCTGCGGGCGCTGTGGTTCGAGGAGGGCGACGGCGTCGCCCTGTACGAGAACGACGAGTTGCTCGCGGTCATTCCGGGATGGGCGGACATGAGCCGGGGAATGCCCGGCTACTCCCGCGACGCGCTCGGCGAGTCCCCGTTCGCCTGGTCCCTGGAGGAGGCCCACGAGGGCCTGGCCTCCCGGATCGCCAAGGCCCGCGCCTACTGGGAGTGGCGCGGCGGGGACGGCTCCTGGGCCACGTTCCAGCAGTTCGTGATGGGCCACCTGGACCGCAGGGTCGGCGGTGCGGGCAGGTTCTGGGACGCCGGAGGCGAGCGGATGCCCGCGGTGGGCATCACCGAACGCCCCCCGGAGCGCGACAGGGAGCACACGATCCTGTCCACGGTCGGGATGAGCTGCCAGCGGATGCCCACCGTCGAGCAGTACATCGACCGGCCCGACGCCTACGCCCGGGTGGAGCTCGCCGTCGCCTCCCTGGGCGACGCCCGCGACGCGGCCCGGCTGTTCCTGTGGCTGGGGCAGTATCCCTGGCACTCGGTCACCTGGCTGGGCCACGGCCACACCGCCAAGTGGTACCACCGGCCCGAGACCTTCCCGCTCGGCTCCGCCTACGGCGGCGTCATGATGCTGACCGGGCTGCCCGGACTGCCCGACCTGTCGGGCTTCTCCTTCGGCGGCGACTCCGTGCAGTGGCTCTGGCTCGTCCCGATCACCCCGGACGAGCTGAGCCTGGTCTCGGCCGAGGGCTACCGGGCGGTGCTCCCGCGCCTGTCCGCGACCCGGCTCACCCGGGCAAGCTGACCCCGTACCCGAACGGTCAGACCAGCAGGGTGAGCAGCACCCAGACCGGGATCAGCGCGGCCACCATGGAGTCGAGGCGGTCCATCATGCCTCCGTGGCCGGGAAGCACGCTGCCCATGTCCTTGACGCCGAGGTCGCGTTTGATCACCGACTCGACCAGGTCGCCGAGCGTGGCGAAGACCACCACGACCGCGCCGATGAGGACGCCCTTCCAGATGTCGTCCTTCAGCAGCCACGCCACCAGCCAGCCGCCCACCGCCATGCAGGCCAGCGCCGACCCGGCGAAGCCCTCCCAGGTCTTCTTCGGGCTGATCACCGGGGCCATCTTGTGCCTGCCGAGGGAGATCCCGGCGAAGTATCCGCCGATGTCGCTGGCGGCGGTGGTGGCGATGAAGACGACCACCCGGTCCGGGCCCTGGTCGGGGTCGGCGAGCAACAGCGCCACGAACCCGGCGAGCAGGGAGGGGTAGACGACGACCAGGATGGTCGCGGTGATGTCGCGGACGTAGTTCTCGGTGCCCTGGAACATCCGCCAGATCATCAGCACGAGCACGGTCATCGCGAAGACGCCGACCAGCCAGGCGGTCCCGCCCCAGGCCGAGCCGGTCACCTCACCGCCCCAGTAGGCGCCGACCAGCATGGCGGTCATGCCCGCCAGGACCGGCACGAGCGGGACGGTGATGCCCCTGGCCTCGAACGACCGGACCAGTTCCGTCACTCCGATGCCCACCGCCGCGATCACCACGGCGAGGAAGAGCACCTTCACGAAATAGAGGGAGGCGATGATGACCACCGCCAGGGCGAGCCCCACCGCCACTGCGACGGGGAGGTTCCGGCCGGTACGGCTACTGCCCGCCACGGGTTCCACAGGGGGTCCTACTTTCATACCTGCACAAAATCCTTGCCCCGTACGGACGGCGACGGCTCACACGGCCCGCACGGGACAAGGATCGTGGTTCAGACCTCGAGCAGCTCGGATTCCTTGTGCTTGAGCAGCTCGTCAATCTTGGCGACATGCTTCTGGGTGAGGTCGTCGAGCTCCTTCTCCGCCCGGCGCACCTCGTCCTCCCCGGCCTCGCCATCCTTGATCAGCTTGTCCAAGGTCTCCTTGGCGTTGCGACGGATGTTGCGAATGGAGACCTTGGAGTGCTCCGCCTTGTTCCGGGCGACCTTGATGTACTCCTTGCGGCGCTCCTCCGACAGCTCGGGGAAGGCCACGCGAATCACAGCACCGTCGTTACCGGGGTTCACACCAAGGTCCGAGTTGCGGATCGCCTTCTCGATCGCGGCCATCGAGCTCTTGTCGAAGGGCTGGATGATGACCATGCGCGCCTCGGGCACGTGGAACGAGGCGAGTTGCTGAATGGGGGTGGGCGTCCCGTAGTACTCAGCGCTGATCTTGTTGAACATCGACGGGGTGACACGACCCGTGCGGATGGCCGCGAAGTCTTCCTTCGCCACCGACACGGCCTTGTCCATCTTTTCCTCGGCTTCGAGGAGGGTTTCGTCGATCACAGCGGCTCCCTGTCTTCTCGGTCACTCCCCATCCTCACGCACTTCGCGGGACGCCATCACGCCGGAGGTCCGCCCTGGACCGCCACGGTCGCGTACCGTTCGGCTCGCTACGTCAGGTTCGCATCCTGTCTTCCGGTCGCTCACCGCTCCTCACTCGCTTCGCGGGACGCTTCTACCTCGCGTACCACTCCACTCGCTACGTCGGGCTCGCTCCCCGTTCTCTGGTCGCTCACCGCTCCTCACTCGCTTCGCGGGACGCTCGTACCTCACGTACCACTCCACTCGCTACGTCGGGCTCGCTCCCGTTGCCGTATCGGCCCTGTCATCGAGCCGGCCCGGCGCCTATCCGGCTTGGTGACCATCTGGTTCGGTGCCCGTCCGGTCCGGTGACCATCCCGCCCGGTCACCGTACCGGCCCGATCACCGTGCCGGGCTCACCAGTGTGCCGATCTTCTCACCGCGTACCGCCCGCAGGATGTTGCCCTCGCCCATGAGGTCGAAGACCACGATGGGCAGGCTGTTGTCCATGCACAGGCTGATGGCGGTGGCGTCCATGACCCCGAGGCCCCTGGTCAGCACCTCACCGTATTCGAGGTGGTCGAACCGGACGGCGTCGGGGTTCTTGCGGGGGTCGGCGTCGTAGACGCCGTCCACCTGGGTGCCCTTGAGCAGCGCCTCCGCGCCGATCTCCAGCGCTCGCTGGGCGGCGCAGGTGTCGGTGGAGAAGAACGGCGAGCCGAGCCCCGCCCCGAAGATGACCACGCGGCCCTTCTCCAGGTGGCGGATGGCACGGCGGGGCAGGAACGGCTCGGCGACCTGCTGCATGGTGATCGCCGTCTGGACCCGGGTGTCGATGCCCCGCTTCTCCAGGAAGTCCTGGAGGGCCAGGCAGTTGATGACCGTGCCGAGCATGCCCATGTAGTCGGCCCTCGCGCGGTCCATGCCGCGCTCGGACAGGGCGGCGCCCCGGAACATGTTGCCGCCGCCCACCACGACCGACACCTGCACGCCACCGCGGACGGCCTCGGCGATCGAGTCGGCGAGATGGCCCACGACGCCCGGGTCGATGCCCAGCGGCTCGCCTCCGGCGAACGCCTCACCGGACAGCTTCAACATCACCCGCTTCCAGCGGAGCGGGTCCGAGTACGAAGAAACCGCCGGCGTAGCGGGTCCTGGATTCTCCTGCACGGCGGCGGCCTCCTCGTTTGGTGCTCTGCTTGAAGAGCGGATGTCAGGGATTAGGCCTGGCCGACCTTGAAACGGACGAAGGCCTGGACCTTGACACCATTCTCGTCCGCGAACTTCGCGACCGACTTCTTGTTGTCCTTGACGAAGGACTGCTCAAGGAGGGTGAAGTCCTTGTACCAGCCGTTGATCCGGCCGTCGACGATCTTGCCGATGGCGGCCTCGGGCTTGCCCTCCTCGCGGGTCATCTCCTCGAAGAGCGCGCGCTCCTTCTCGATGACGTCGGCCGGGACCTCGGCGGGGCTGAGGTACTTCGGCGCCATCGCGGCGGCGTGCTGCGCGATGTCCTTGGCGACGTCGGCGTTCGGGGAGTCGAGCTGCACGAGCACGCCGACCGCCGGGGGAAGCTGGGGGTCGGTCTTGTGCATGTAGGCGCCGATGAAGCCGCCCTCGAGCACGGAGAACCTGCGGATCTCGATCTTCTCACCGAGCGCGGCGTTGGCCTCGTCGAGGTGCGCCTTGACGCTCTTGCCGTCGAGCTCGGAGTCGAGCAGCGAGGGCACGTCGGACGGCTTGGTGGCCAGGATGTGGTCGACCACCTGGCCCGCGAGCTCCTGGAAACGCTCGCCCTTGGCGACGAAGTCGGTCTCGCAGTTGAGCTCCAGCAGCGCGGCGGCGGAGTCGCCGTCCTGCTTCAGGGCGACCAGGCCGTTGGAGGCGGTGCGGGCCTCACGCTTGCCGACGTCCTTGGCGCCCTTGAGGCGGAGGATCTCGACCGCGCGGTCGAAGTCGCCCTCGGAAGACTCGAGAGCCTTCTTGCAGTCCATCATGCCGGCGGCGGTCAGCTCACGAAGCCGCTTGACGTCGGCCATGTTCACGGAAGCCATTGTCTTTTCCTCGTGGGAATCGTCGTGGATCGGGTGGGTGCCCCCGACTGAGCGGCACCCACCCGGAAGGGTCTTGCGGGTCGTACGGCCGGGGCCGTACGGAGTGACCTGGGCCTACTTCTCGGTCTTCTCGGCGGACTCGTCCTCGGCGGCGGGAGCGTCCGTCGCCTCGGCGGTCTCGGTCTTCGCGACCTCGGCCTCGGCAGGAGCCTCGGCGGGGGCCTCCGCGGCCTCGGCCTCGGTGGTCTCGGCGGCCGGGGCGCTGTCGGCACCGCCCGCGAGCAGCTCCTGCTCCCACTCGGCCAGCGGCTCGGCGCCACCGGCGACGGCCGGCTTGTCGTCGCCGCGGTTGGCGCCGGCGCGGGCCATGAGACCGGCGGCGACGGCGTCGGCGACGACGCGGGTCAGCAGGCCGACGGCGCGGATGGCGTCGTCGTTACCCGGGATCGGGTAGTCGACCTCGTCGGGGTCGCAGTTGGTGTCGAGGATGGCGACCACCGGGATGTGAAGCTTGCGGGCCTCGCTGATCCCGATGTGCTCCTTCTTGGTGTCGACGACCCACACGGCGCTGGGGATCCGGGACATGTCCCGGATGCCGCCGAGGGTGCGCTCGAGCTTCTCCTTCTCGCGGCGGCGCATGAGGAGCTCCTTCTTCGTGAGCCCCGAGGCGGCCACGTTGTCGAAGTCGAGCTCCTCCAGCTCCTTCAGGCGCTGGAGCCTCTTGTGCACGGTGGAGAAGTTGGTGAGCATGCCACCCAGCCAGCGCTGGTTGACGTACGGCATGCCGACGCGGGCGGCCTGCTCGGCGATGGCCTCCTGGGCCTGCTTCTTCGTGCCGATGAACATGATCGTGCCGCCGTGCGCGACGGTCTCCTTGACGAAGTCGTAGGCCCTGTCGATGAAGGCCAGCGACTTCTGGAGGTCGATGATGTAGATGCCGTTGCGCTCGGTGAAGATGAAGCGCTTCATCTTCGGGTTCCAGCGACGGGTCTGGTGGCCGAAGTGCACGCCGCTTTCCAGCAGCTGTCGCATGGTGACGACGGGGGTGGACATTGATTGTCCTCCAGATCGGGGCGCCCATCCCTGGGCGCTGTTCTCGGTTGGCCGCGACAGCCTGCGGCTGTCGCCCTGATGCCCCGAACAGGATCCAGCCGGGCTCTCGCCCGGACCGAGGGACCCCGGTTCTTGACGGGGCATGCGAAGTCGGCCCGTGACTCACAGGCCTCCAAAAGTGTACCCGCAACCGCGCCTCTTCCCGACCTTCGGGCGTCAGGCGGCCCTTACACGTCGCGTGGAAGGCCGTGCGGCCGGCGCCGGGCACGGGGGAAGAGACTGACCTGCGCCTCGGAGACCCTGGCCCCGGGCGGGGCGTCCTCGCGGTCTCTCACGGTGGTCTTGTAGGGGGCGAGCAGCTCGTCGATCCGCTCGTTCAGCGCCTTCAGCTCGTCGGCGTCGACCAGCAGGACGGCGCGGTTGAACATCGCGGCCTCGCGCCACTCGCGCGACTCCCGTTCGAGGTTCTCCAACGCCCTGTTCGCCTCGTCCGCCGCCTGCTCCCGGAACGCCTTGATCAGGAATTCCTTGGCACTGCGCACGTCCGGGCCGTCTTCAGGCTCGGGGCTGACGCTGAACCCGCCGGCGCCGGAGCGCCACAGGCGCTCCCTGCCGTCACCGCGGCCGTCGTCGCGCGCGGGCGCGTCCTCGACGAATCCGTACTTGGCGAGCATGCGCAGGTGGTAGCTGGCCGCGCTGGGCGTGACCCCGACGACCTCGGCGACCTCGGTCGCGGTGCAGGGCCCCTCGGCCTGGAGCCGGTTCAGGATCGCGAGCCTCGCGGGGTGCGCCAGCGCGCGCATCGCCGTGGGGTCGGTGAGGGATTTGCGCCTCGGTGCCTCGGTCATGTGCAGACCGTACCCACTCCACATATGAAGCATTGCCTTCATAACTATGAAGGGTTATCTTCATAGTTATGAAGCATTCCCTTCAGAATCACCGGGAGACGGAGAGGTGCCGATCCCTATGACGTCCGGGTCCTCCTCGATCAAGCCGGTGCCTCTCAGGAAGCAGCGTGACTACCGGCTCCTGCTCTCCGCCCGTGCCGTCACCGAGACCGGCACCGAGGTCTCCCGGCTCGCGGTGCCGCTGACCGCCGCCGTCCTGCTCGGCGCCTCCCCGGCCCAGATGGGCGTGCTCACCGCCGCGACCTCGCTGCCCTACCTGCTGATCGGGCTCCAGGCGGGGGCCTTCGCCGACCGGCTGAGGCGGCACCGGCCGGTCATGGTCGCCTGCGACACCGTCTCGGCCGTCGCCATGGCCACGATCCC
Source organism: Streptosporangium sp. NPDC002721 (assembly GCF_042888905.1). NCBI lineage: Bacteria > Bacillati > Actinomycetota > Actinomycetes > Streptosporangiales > Streptosporangiaceae > Streptosporangium > Streptosporangium sp. NPDC002721. The sequence continues at coordinate 108,980 of NZ_JBIAQI010000029.1, read as the reverse complement.
GGTCGCCTGGATCACCGGGGTGCTCAGTGTGCCGTGGCTGGTCGCGGTGGCGTTCGTCGTCGGCACCTGCACAGTGATCTTCCGGGCGGTCAACTTCCCGCACCTGGCCACGGTGATCCACGAGAGCCAGCGGACCGAGGCGCTCGCGGGCTTCCAGTCGGCCTTCGCGGTGGCGACCGTCGCGGGACCGGGCCTGGCCGGACTGCTCGTCCATCTGATCACGGCCCCGTTCGCGCTCCTGGTCGACGCGGTGTCGTTCCTGGCCTCGGCGTTCCTGATCAGATCGATCAAGGCGCCGGAGAGCCACACGCCCGCCGCTCCGCGCGGCATGTGGACCGAGATCCGCGAGGGTCTGGGCACGGTGGCCCGGCATCCGGTGCTCCGCGCGCTCTGCGCCGCCGGGATCACGATCAACTTCTTCGGCAGCGTGTACATGGCGCTGTTCGTGATCTACGCGCTCACCGTGGTCGGCCTGCCCGCGGGGCTGGTCGGCGCCATCACCGCCTTCTTCGGCGTCGGCGGCCTGCTCGGGGCGGCCCTCGTCTCGCGCCTGACGCGGCGGTTCGGCGAGAACCGGGTGCTGGCCTGCTCCGCGCTGCTCTTCCCCGTCGACTTCGCGGTCGCCGCGCTCGCCTCGGGACCGGTGTGGCGCAGCTTCCTGCTCCTGGCCGCCAGCGCGGTGACCTCCGGGGTGGCCGTCGTGGCCTTCGCCGTCTGCATGGGTGCCATCACCCTGCGCGAGACCCCCGCCGGGCTACGCGGCCGGGTCAACGCCACGCAGTCGTTCATGGTCCAGGGGGTTCTCACCCTCGGCGGTCTCGCGGGCGGCCTGGCGGGCGAGCTGCTCGGGCTGCGCCCGGTGTTCTGGATCTCCGCGGCCGGGGTCCTGACCACGATCGTGTGGATCTGGCTCTCCCCCCTGCGCCACTCCTCTGTCCCTGTCCCTGTCCCTGTCCCTGTCTCTGCTCCTGCCCCTGCCTCCGCCTGTGACGAGGCCGCCCCGACCCCATGACCCCGTACGGGCCACTCCTGCCCGCACGGGCACACCCGCACGACAGGTAAGCCCGCACCAGGGGTGTGCCCACGGTGAGGCCGTTCGCGGGAGGCACTCGGGAATGCCGGGAGGCTTTCAGGGATTCGCGGGAGGCACTCGGGGAGCGGGAGGCACTCGGGGAGCGGGAGGCACTCGGGGAGCGGGCACGGGAGGCACTCGGGGATTCCCGGGAAGCCCTCGGGGAGGGGTCGTGGAAGGGCCTCACCACCAGGAGGGCGGGTGTTCGCCCTGCCCCGGAGGCGGGCTCGACCAGTACGGTGACACACCGTCGACGGTGCCGGGCGGCCGGAGGTAGGTCAGGCGGCCGAAGGCGCTGTCCATCTCCTCGATCATGCCGGTGACGTCGGGCTCCGGTGTGGCCGCTCCGCCGACCCGGCCGAGGTCGTCCAGCCATCGCGCGGTCCTGGCCAGGGAGAGCTCCACCCGCCAGGATCCCCCCTCGGTGGATCGGCGGAGCAGGGCGGCCATCGCGCCGAAGGCTGCCAGGTGGCCGGTGGCGTGGTCGAGGACCTGGGCGGGCAGCGGGTGCGGCCGCGACCCGTCTCCACCTTCGTGGGCGATACCGGACACCATCTGCACCAGGCTGTCGAACCCGCGCCTGCCCGCCCAGGGCCCCTCCGTCCCGTACGCCGAGATGTCGACGCACACGATTCCGGGCCTGATCCCGGCCAGTCTCCGGGGACCGAACCCCAGCGCTTCGAGGGCACCCGGCCGGTAGGACTGCACGAGCACGTCGGCCTCCGCCACCAGGTCGCGCAGCGCGGCGCTCCCCGCCGGAGTCCTCAGGTCAAGCCGGCAGGACCGCTTGCCGAACGCGGTGCCGATCACCAGCCCCGGCACCTCGGGAAGGTGCCGGGCGCCCACCCTGAGCACCTGGGCCCCGTGGGCGGCCAGCGTGCGGGTCGCCACCGGCCCGGCGATCACCCTGGTCAGGTCGAGCACCCGCACCCCGTCGAGCACCCGCCCTCCCCCGCCTCTCGGAGCACCGGTCCTCAGGCCGCCGGAATCGCCGATCCTGGTCAGGTGGACGAGCGGCGACGCCGCGACCGCCCGGGACTGCGGGTGCTCACGCCATCCGGCGCGGTCGCGCATGGCCGCCGCGCACCCTCCCGCGCCCGTCACCGCCTCCTCGACCCCGACGGCGGTACGCCCCGCACAGGCGCGTCCGACGGCCTCCCTGCCCGTACCGGCGGGCAGTCCCAGCGCCGCGAGGGCCGCGTCACGGTGATGGTCGAAGTTGCAGTGCAGCCGGACCCAGCCGTCCGAGGTGCGGTAGTCACCGGAGAGGGGAGCCCACGGATCCACGGCCACTCCGTCGATCCTGAAGCGGCGCTCGTCCAGGAAGGCGATCGCCGCCTCCCGCACGTCCACCGCGGCCCGGCTCCCGCCTCCCCTCAGCGCCGCTGCCGCCGCGGTGGCGGCACCCACGGCGACGGCGGAGGCGGTGCCCACCCGGAAGACGGAGGGCAGCACCGGATCGTCCCCGCTCACCCGGAGCGGCGGCAACTCGACGCCCAGCTCCGCACCCAGCTCGCGAACACGCTCCTCGACCACGTGATCCTCCCTGCCCACCTGTCCACAGAATCCCATTCGGCCCCGACCTCACCCGTCACGGGTCCTCATGCTCACAGGCATGAGGTCCGTACACAGCGCGGGGCTGCGAGCCCTGCTTGGCTCGCTGATCCTGGCCACACCGGCGGCAGCGGGCGCCCACCACACGACCGCCCTCGCGCACCCGACCACCGTGACCGGCCCCTCCGCTCGCTGGGACTGGCCACTCGCGGGGCGGCCACAGGTGCTCAGGGGCTTCGCGCCGCCGGCACAACCCTGGCTGGCCGGTCACCGGGGCGCCGACCTCGCCGCGTCTCCCGGAGCCGAGGTGCGCGCCGCGGGAGCGGGAACGGTCGGCTACGCCGGGCCGCTCGCGAACCGGGGCGTGGTGACCGTGATCCACCCCGGCGGCCTGCGGACGACCTACCTGCCCGTTCAGCCCTCGGTGCGGCGCGGGCAGGCGGTGGCAGCCGGCGAGGTGATCGGCACCCTGCAGGACGTCCCCGGCCACTGTCCTGCCGCCTGCCTGCACTGGGGCCTGCTCCGCGACCGCGCCTACCTCGACCCTCTGCTCCTCCTGGGCCACGGCCAGGTCCGCCTCCTCCCCCTGTGGCCCGCCCCGACCCCGGCCTCCCGGCCCACCCCATGACCCGCCCCCTCCACTCGCGCGGCCCTCTCCGCCCTTTGACCCGCTCCGACCTCGCGGCCCAGGAACGGGCTATCCACCGGGAGGGCGGTCGGGGCGGAGGCGCCACCCTCGGGAGACGCGTTCGACGTAGCCCGCGGCCGCCAGACCGCCGAGACAGGAGAGCACGGTCTCCAGGTCGACGCCCGCGGCGACGGCTATCGTCGCGGGGCCCACGCCGACCCGGGTGGGCATGGCCTCGACGACCTTCCGGGTCTCCGGGTCGAGCCGGTCGCGGGGAAGCACCGGGCCACGTGGCTCGGGGGCCAGGTCGGCGCCCATCGTCCCGGCGAGCTCGATCACCTCCTCGGGGCCGGTGACGCAGACGGCCCTGCCCTGGCGGATCAGCCGGTGGCACCCCGCGGAGAACTCCGAGGTCACCGGGCCGGGTACGGCGGCCAGATGGCGGTTGAGCGCGATCGCGTGCCCGGCGGTGTTGAGCGCTCCGCTGCGCACGGCCGCCTCGACGACCACGGTGCTCCTGGCCAGGGCCGCGATGACGCGGTTCCTGATGAGGAACCTCGGCCGGGTCGGGTGCGCCCCCATGGGGGACTCGCTCACCAGCACCCCCTGTGCCCGGATCGCGGCGAACAACTGCTGGTGCGCGCTGGGATAGGCGACATCGGCGCCGCAGGCGAGCACGGCGACGGTCGGCCCCTCGCAGGCGAGGGCGCCCCGGTGGGCGGCCCCGTCGATGCCGTAGGCACCCCCGGATGGTGGCGTTATCAAATGGGGTGTGAAGGTTTGCGGGTTGTTGGGGTTTCGACGTTCGCGAAGGCCGCTTTCTGGCGGAAGGTTCACGAAAAGTTCAGTAGCCGTTACCGGTTGAACGACTAATGACATTCCGCATCGGCGCGGCTACTATTCGAGTTTCCGTGTGAAAGTTACACGTGGCGAGGGAGGGCAGCCGCACCGCTGCCAGTCCCACCGAGGCGAGCAGGCGGCGGTGCGGCCCTCACGGGCGGGCCACCCTGGCAGTCCAATTGCCGGGGTGGCCCTGTCTGTGTGGGCGTCCGCTCAGGCGCCCGGGTCGTTCCCCCCGTGAATCTCCGTACGATCCGCGGCCAGCAGCTGCGGCTTCTCCCCTGCCCGTTCGACCACGAGCACGGGCACACCTTCCCTCACGCCGAGCTGTAGACGCTCCTGCGGCGACGGCATGCGGGCGGCCACCCGGTCGGCCGGCCCGATGGTGACGCTCTCGCGTTCCTGTTCGGCTCTGACTCGGGATCCTCGGGCGGTGGTCATGATCAGCCCTTCGCTGCGCAGGAGAGCCATGGCGCGTCGGACGGAGTCCCTGGAGATGCCGTGTTCTTCGACGTAGTCCAGCTCTGCGGGGACGCGCTGTCCTGGTGCCAGTGTGCCCCGGCCGATCTGTTCGCGGATGAGATCGGCGAGTTGCTTGTAGACGGGGCGGTCGGCCTCCGGGTTGATCACGATCATGACCGTACGTAGGGACGTAGCAGGGTCCGGATGCGCGTGCGTACGAACGTACGAACAACTCGGCTCGGGTTGGCGGCAGGCCGCGCTGGCGGGTTCCGTCAACGACGCCAGCCCGGCGTCCCGAGGCCGGGGATCTCTCTATTCGTCGGCCGGCGGCGGGGCGACGAACGTGCCGATGCCGCGCACCGAGTAGGCAACGCCCTGCTCGCGCAGCTTGGTCAGCACCTTCTGCGCGGTGTTCGGCACGATCTCGAACTCGCGCACCAGCTCATGCTGGGAGGGAAGCCGGCCGTCCACCGGGTAGGTGCCGTCGGCGATCCGCTGCTTGAGGACCTCGGCCACTTGCACCCACTTCGGCGCGTTCTCCCGCCACTCGATCATGTCAGCACCGTACGGACCCATGCTTAGGCGCAGACACTCACGGATAACCAAGGTTACGCATGGTCAAGCATGGGTTGATGAGCTTAGGCTTGACCGCATGGAGCCGATCCCTCACAGCGAGTACGACCGCATGGTGATCGCCGCCCGCAAAGCGATGAGCCGCGGCACCGTCGCCGAGTTCCAGCTGTCACCGGCCGCGCTCGAGCTCGCCGCCGAGATGGGCATCGACCCGGCCGTGGTGAAGACGCACTTCCTGCTGCTCGTCTACCGGGAAACCCTGGCTGGCCGCCCCCGCCTCTGAGACTCCCGCCGGACAGTGCACACCCGGCGTCACCCGGGGTCCGGCGGCAGCAGCGACCCCACCCCTGGAGGGGTGGTCGGGGTCGCTGAACCACGAAGGGCCCCCACCGGCGCGGAGGGGGTCCTTCTCGCCTCTGTGCGTCCCTAGAAAAGGGGCGACTCCTTGGGAGGCTTAGCAGCCCGCTTGGCCCTCGGCTTGGTGGCCTTGTGCTTGGACGCACGATAGGCATCGAGCGACTTCCGGGAGGATCTCCACACACCGTCAGCTCCTTGGACAGCTTTCAGGCGCCCGCGCTGAGCAGCCTGGCGGAGCGCGTCGATGCTGAACTCCTCGTCGACCAAGGCGGCAAGCGGGACGAGTCTGGCGGGGCCGGCCACGTTGGGGACGATGAAGCGGTTGAGGTTTTCCTCCATCGCTCGGGCGATGAGCTCTCCGAGCGCCCCGCAGTCACCGGCGTCGGCTCGCCGGAGCGCCTGGAGGTAGGCGTCACGCTGCTTCTTGAGCACGATGATCGGCGGGTAGCCGAGACGCACCAGGATGAGGTTGAGGACCAGCCTGCCGGTGCGCCCGTTCCCGTCGATGAACGGGTGGATACGCTCGAAGGAGTTGTGGATCTTTCCGAGCGCCTCAGGCAGCGGCTGCCCAATGTCCCGCTTGCCTTCCAGCTTCCTGCCCAGCTCGCAAACATCGTCGACCCATCCCTGGATTTCGCCGGGGACGAGCGTCCAGGACGGCGGCGTCATCCCTTCGGCGAACGGGTGGATGTCGTGCTCCCGGAAGCTGCCGGGGCCTTCACGCTCGGTGGCTTCCGGGTGGGGGGCGACGTCCCAGACCGGGGTCATGGCGGTGTGGTGGATGTTGCGTAGTTCGCTCAGGCTGAGGAGGTGGCCGTCGTTCCACACCTCGGGTTCCAGCGCTTGGCCGTACACCCACTTGGCGGCGTCCGCGTACCCCTTGACCTCGTTGTACTCCCGGAGGGGTTTGGCGCCGATGGCCCGGCCCTGGTCGAGTAGCGCTTGGACTTCCTTGAGTACCAGCGTGTTGCCTTCGAGGGCGGTGGAGTGGTGGGCTTCGAGGTGCCAGATGTTGGACCAGATCTCCTGGGCTTCGGTCGGGCTGGGCAGGCCGCCGAGGCGCTGGTTGAGCTCTTCGAGAGCCCGGTCGAGCCGTTCGTAGACCGTGGCCCGGCTTGGGCGACCTCTTCCAGCCACTGATTCCCCTGTGTGGACGCTAAGTGCGAAGTTTGATAAGCCATCGCGGGACTCAATTGAACTAATCAAACTTAGCGTCACTCCCCCGCTGAGGGGGGCCGTCTACGCAGGGTTCACACAGCGCCGAGCGCTCCCCCCAACGGCACACCCGGGCCGGTCTTCGCCGCCTCGAGGGCTTCGTAGTAGCCGGGCCGGTTCGTGACCACCACAACCATGCTCCACCGGTGCAGCAGCTGGCCTACGTCCGGGTAGCGAGCCATGTCGTCGCGGGCCACCTCGAGGGCCGCCCGGTACTGGAGGAGGAACTCCGGGCGTTCCCGCTCCGGCAGGCCGCGCAGGATCGTTTGCGGGTCGCGCGGGTCTTCTTCGACGGGCTGGGCGCTCATGAGGTCACGGTACCCGCGGGGGGCGGGTCTGAGCCTTCGAGGTGAGCAACAACGCGGGCAAGCAGGTCGAGGATCTCCGCCTGCCCGGCTTTCAGGTCGGCGACGTCGCGGGCGATCGTGTCCAGGCGCCGACCGATCGCGACGAATGTCTCCTCGACAGGTGTCTCGGCCTGTTCGAGGGTGGGGTTGTCCAGCGGCCGAGCGTAGATGCCGGAGCCGTAACGGGTGATGATTACGCCCTCGGCGCGGAGCCGATCGATGGCCTTCGCCACGGTGTTGCGAGAGACGCCGTACCGCTCGGCGAGAGTGCGGATGGGGGGCAGCTTCTCGCCGGGCCGAATCTGCATGGTGGTCACACCATGGCGTAGGGCGTCAGCGATGCGCGCGGCCGTGCCGGTGTGGGCTTCGGGCATGGGGTCACCGTACTGGGATTGTCGTAGGCCGGTCGCTGGTTTCTAGAGGTGCGTCGTACGGTGCTTCGCTGGTTACCGGGGTGGGTGCCTGCTCCCCCTTGGCCAGGTCGGCGGCGAGCACAACCACCTCATCCCGATGAGCTTCGGGGCCGAGTTTCTCTCGAGCGGCGATCACGTGGCTGTCGAAGTCGCCGCGCGCCTTGAGGTAGGCGTGGGCGGCTTGGACGGCGGGTGACTGCTCCTCGGGTGCTTGCCGGGGTCGTAGGACGCGGACGGGCCCTTTCTCGCCGTTGCGGACCTGTGTGCCGCGTAGGGCTTCCCGGACGGCGGCCCGCGCTGCTGCGGCCTCCTCGGGTGTCACCGACGGCTGGTCGGGGTTCGGCACTTCGTCGACGACCGGCGGCGGCTGCGCTTTCCGGGCGGCGTACGCAGCTCGACGGTCGGCGGCGGCCCGGACCCGGTTGAGGTAGTCGGGGAGGTCGCCGCGCTGGGCGATGGCCCTGAAGTAGCTGGTCGGGTTCTCGATCTTGCCCTTGGTCGCCTTTCGAATCTCCTTGATCACTTCTCTCATCTCATCCTTGGTGACCCCGGCCGAGGCGAGCGCCTCCATGACGACGCGTTCGTGGCCAGAGAGAGATGAGGGGTTCTGAGGGGACTGAGGGGAAGGCGTCCGGGTTTCCCGGACCCTGGGCGGGCAATTCCCGGACCCTGGGCCAGCGGAATCCGGACCCTGGGAGTCGCCCAGGATCCGGGTTTCCCGGATGCTGGGGGGTGGCTCAGCATCCGGGGTTTCCGGACCCTGAGCCGCTGTGAACGGAGGGATCCGGAAGACGGCGTGTTGATGCATCTGGCCGCGCTTCACCCGCTCGAGGGCGCCCTTGGCAATGAGGCCCGCGATGATCGCTGCCCGCTCGGTGCGCCCTGCGCGCATGCGGCGAACGAGCGTCGGGTTGCTTTCGACGCCCTTGAGGCAGAGGCGCGTCTCGTCTCGCGCGTCCTCGGCGATGGCGATCAGCGCCCAGCGCTCCCGGGGCGTGAGGGTGTCGGGTGCATGGTCGAGGACTTCGACCATCAAGCGGACGCCCATCAGGGGCCTACGCATGGGTGCGCGGATATGCACGTCTGAGCGCACGGCGATATCGTGACCACGGGTCTCCTCCTGCTGATACCAGGTGGCGATCAAGGGCCTGTTCGGTGTGCAACCACCGGCCAGGCCCGCCTCATTTACTTGATCGAATGACTCTCGACTGGAGCCTGGGCGGCGGTTAGTCCTCGGCCGGGATCTCCTGCTGGTATTCCAGTTCGTACAGGTGTCCCGGTTTGATCAGCACAGATACCTCCACCGGCCGCCCTCCATCGCCGTAGACCATTCGAAACTGGCGCAGCACCGAAAGCCCTTGTGGCACCTTCAAAAGATCTTCTTCTTCGGAGGTGGGCGGCCGGGTGGAGACCCGATCGATCCACCCCCGTTCCGCGCGACCCAGCTCGTTCAGCACGGCGGGCGCACCACCCTTGATCTTTCCGCGTCCCGCCAGCGCCGTCCCGGCCGCCCAGCTTGCCGGGTAGTACGAGCGCGACAACTCGACCGGCGTCTCCCCGCGCAGCATGAGGCGGCACCGGCAGACGGCTCGGTCTTCGCCCAGGGCGGCGGCAACATCGGCAGGAGCTGGCCCCTCGGCCACGCCCAACAGCTTGTATGTGACACCTCTGGTTGAGGGGTCGAAGTATGCGGCTGCGCGGACGGGAAATGGCAGCCCCTCCTGAACGAACACGCCCCGGCCGGCCTCGCTGACGATGAAGCCCTCCTCCTTCAGAATCTGCCAGGCGTTCTGAACGGTGGCAGTAGAGACCCCGCGCTCCGCTGCGAGCTGAGGGATCGGTGGCAGCCGAGATCCCACCGGAAGCAAGCCAGCCATGATTTCGGCGCGTAGGTCGGATGCAATCTTCTCGGACTGGGGTCGGCCGCTGGGCCTCATGGTGCGCTCCTCGGTGACACAGCAATGAATGCCACCTTATCCGCACGCTGACATGGATTCTGATCTCGCCTCCTCGGCCATCAACCTTGTCAGAGTAAGCATACTCCACTACTGTGAGGGACAAGCAAGCCGATCCCGGCTCCGCTTGGTCCTTACCCGTCTTGTGTCCGATTTGGAGGTGTTTTGTGAGCGTCGCCCCGGCCGCCCGCCAGAAGCTGTCGATGAAAGTCCCCGAGGTCGCCGAGCTGTTCGAGGTCGACCCCGAGACGGTCCGGGTCTGGTTCCGCGAAGGCAAGCTCAAGGGCCGCCGGAACCCGGGTGGACGAACGCTCGTCTTCAACCGGGCCTACGTCGAAGCGATCCACGCCGCCGAGCCCGACTTCGCCACCCAGAACATGAACGAGCCCGCCCGGTGTGTCACCACCGAACGGGCTCTCTGATCCCCACACCTGCCGTACAGGAGGAGAACCGTGCGACTTCACCTTACCCCCGGCCTCAGCGACGCCGAGGCCGGATTCCTCGCCGGATACGTGTCCGCCATCAACACCGCGTCCGACCTCGTCGAGCTCGCTGGCGCCGACGTCGGCCAGTGGATGGAGGCCAGCCGCGACGTCCTCACCGAGGCCGAGCTCGCCGAGCTCGCGCAGACGGCGACCGCGATCCTCGCCCGCCGCAACCGCCCGGCGGTGGCCGCGTGACCGCCGACCAGATCGCCCAGACCATCGCCACCCTCACCGCCGCCATGGCCCGCCCCGACACCCGCGTCACCACCAGCACCTGCACCTGCCCCGCGTGCACGAAGGGCGGCCGGCGATGAGCGAGCCGCCGCACACCCCGGCCAAGCCGCTCTACGGCTCGACCCGCGCCACCAACGCGCAGGACGCCCGCCGACCGATCCAGACCAGCAAGCCGCCGCAGGGAGGCAAGTGATGCCCCGCTTCACGTTCGACACGCCCAAGGGTGAGCGCGCCGTCCGAGCCCCCGACGAGGCCACCGCCCGCGCCTACCTGGAATCGCTGATCAACCACCCCGACCCCAACAAGCGGGACGACCAGCCCTACACCTCCTCCCAGCTCGCCCGGCTCCGCCGCGAGCGGGAGGCCCGCGCCGCCCTCCTCACCCTCCGGGCCGAGCAGTGACGCCCGCCGAGCGGCTCGCCGCCGCCCTCACCGCGCTCAACGCCCTCGACTCCGCCATGGTGCGGCCCGAACCCCGCCCCCGCTACGACGACCCCGCCCGCACCCAGCCGCCCAGGAGGCCCCGATGAGCAAGAGCAGCAGGCACAGCCCGACGACAGACCGGGACCTCGCCACCTACACCAGCACCCACCCCATCACCTGCCGCTGCGTCGCATGCTGCGCCCTCAGCCTCGACCAGAAGAAGCCGGCCAGGACGACATGAACACCATCACGGCGGAGACCGCCGCGAAACTCCTCACCGCCCGCTCCTACGCCGCCACCGGCGACGCCGCCGCCCAGCTCCGCCGCCAAGCCGCCACTGTCGCCCCCGGCCAGACCATCCGCCTGCCGGGCGTCGACCTCGTCGTCAAGTAGACCCACCAGAACGTCAAGGGAGAACCACATGGCCAGCAGCGCCTCCGCCATCCGGGCCGCCCGGACTGTTGTCCGCGCCAAGACCACCCCGTACACCGGGGCGCACCTCCGCTACCTCGTATGGGTGCTCGTCCCGCTCGCGGCGCTGGCCTGGAAGCTGGGCGCGACCGCCGCCATGGGAGCGGCCCTCGCATCCGGGATGGCATACGTGGCCGGCACGTACGCGGGCCTGTCCCACGCGTGGAAGGAGGAGGCGCCCTACACGGTCGAGCTGGAGGACGGCGAAGAGCCGCCCGACTGCCGCTGCTTCGACCGTTGACCGGCCAGCCCGACCAGCAGACCCCTGGGTGCGAGTCCCAGGCGGGCACGCAGGAGCACCCGCTCCAGCACCACCACGAAGGAGAACCGCATGCACAAGTCCGAGCTCGTCGCCGCCGTCACCGAGCACGTCGACGGCGTCGACAAGAAGACCGTCGCCAAGGTCCTCGACGGCCTCCTCGACGTCATCCCGCTCGCCGTCGCCGCTGGCGAGCAGGTGGAGATCAAGGGGTTCGGCGTGTTCGAGGCGTCGGAGCGGTCCGCCCGCGCCGGCCGCAACCCGCAGACCGGTGAGCCCATGGAGATCCCGGCGTCCTGGGGGCCGAAGTTCCGGCCGGGCGCCACCTTCAAGGGGCTCGTCAGCGCGAGCAAGTCGCTCACCTCCGCCTGACCGCGCAGCTGATGCTGCGGGTCCCCGCCCGACCACCGGAAGGAACCCGATGAGCGAGAACAAGCCCGACGGCCACGTCGTCACGTGCGGCTCCTGCGAGGGCGGCGGCCGTGACCGCGTCCTCCCCCTGACCCAGGAGTGCGGCGTGTGCCGCGGCGTCGGCAGCGTCCTCCTCAAGTAACCCGAGCCGGGCGGAGGCCGGCGATTCCGCCGCCGACCTCCGCCCTCGATCCCACGACCTGACAGAACCAGGAGAAGGACCATGGAGCACGCTACGGAAACGGCCCCGGCCGCGCCACAGCGCGCCGAGCCGAGGCGGCTGTGGCGCTCCCGCGCCGAACGCCGCGCCGACGCCGCCCGCGCCCGCATCGACGAACAGCGCGCCCGCCAGCAGGCCGAGCGCGAGCGCCTCGAAACCGAAACCGAGCACGCCCGCCTGCGCGCCCAACTCGACGAGCAGGCCGGTGCCGTCGCGGCCAAGCGCCGCGTCCAGCGCCGCACCCTGCGTCAGCGCGTCAGCCTCGCCGTCGTCCTGGCCGCCGCCAACGTGGGCGTCAACGGCGCCGCCGTCCTCGGCCAGATCCTCGCCCTCATGTACGGGCTGGACTGGGAGTGGTGGCAGGCCGTCCCCCTGGCCGTCGTCGTCGAGTCGGTCGCGATCAACGTCGGCTACCTCGCCCACGACAAGATGATCAAGGGTTTCAGTGCGTACGGCCTCCGCCTGCTGTCCTACGCCATCGGCGTCGGTGTCGGCATCTTCAACTACAGCCACAACGCCCACCTCCCGGAGACCAAGGACTTCGCCGGCGTGTTCGGCGCCGCCAGCGTGTTGAGCCCGGTGCTGTGGCAGATCTACTCCCAATGGCGGCACTGGGAGACCATGCGCGAGCAGGGCCTGCTGGAGCAGAGGCCGCTCCGCTTCCCGCTGCTGCGGTGGGTCATCCCGTCCCTGCGCGCCGAGACCTGGGCGGCTTTCAAGCACGGCGTCGCCGAGGACATCCGCTCCCCGCAGGTCGCCCTGGCCGAGATCCGTGCGCTGAGCGCGACGGACGCCGCACTGCGGGGCCTCGGGGACGTCCGGGCCGGGCTGATCCGCGCCCAGGGCGACGTCCTCACGGTCACGCAACTGGTCATCGCAGACATGGAGGCGGCGCGCGACGCCGTGAACACCAGCGCGACGATCGAAGCACCGGCGATCGGCATCCGCGAGGTCACTCCGGCGATCACTGGACCGGTCACCGCCGAGGTCGCTTCCGCGAACGATGCCGTGAACACCCCGGCGACGATCGAGTGCACACCGGAGCTCCCCGCCGCCGACCCGGCGCCGGTCACCGCTGCGGTCACTTCAGACGCCGGTGACGATGACCAGGACAGTGACCGGGATCGCCCTGATGAGCAGGACAATCGCGATGCCGAGAAGTGGATCAGGGGGTGCATTCGAAAGGGCCGCACCCCGACCTACGGTGAGGTCGCCGAGCGGTACAAGTTCAGCCGCGGCTGGGCACGGAGCCGTGTACAGGCGGCGCGCGCCGAGATGACCGCCAAGGGGTACCGGTTCCTGCCCGCGAACGTCGTCCAGTCGCCCGCCGAACCGGTCACCGCGAACGGCTCGCGCAGTGAACACGCCGACGACGTCGAGATGACCGCCATCGGCCCGGTGGGCGGTGCCTGATGGACGTCACCCACAACCTCGCCACCGTCCGCAGCGAACTCGCCCGCGCCGACAGCAAGGCCACCACGCTCCTCGGCTTGGCCGGCACCGCAGTCAGCGTCGCCCTGGCCGCCGCCACCCTCGGCGCCGCCCGCCTGCCCACGCTCGCCCAAGCGGCGATCTGGGGTGCGGTCACGCTCCTGGCCGCCGCGGTCGCGGTGCTGCTGCTCACCGTCCGCCCCTACCTGCCCCGGCCCGGCGCCGAAGTCGGCTGGATCGCCTACGCCTACAGCAGCCCCGAAGCGCTCGCCGCCACCCCAGCCGCCGACCGTGAGCGCGACCAGCTGACCGAGCTGATCCAGCTGTCGCAGGTCGCCCGCACCAAGTACGCCCGGATCAGGTTCGCCGGGGATCTGCTGCTGGGCGCGCTCGCCGGCGGGCCGCTCCTATTCGTCACCGCCCTGATCATCGCTGGAGGTGGGTCATGACCCGCAGCACACCGCCCTCGGAACCGCAGTGGTCCGGGGACATGCTGGATCGGCCGGAGATGATGGACGCGTTCGCTACCCAGTTGAGGCGACGCCTGTCAGACCAGGCCGAATGGCTGGCCCGCATCCGGCGGGACGCCGAAGCCATGTGGGCCGCCAACCCGCCCGAGGGCTACGGAACCTTCGAGGCGTGGTGGCGGCAGCGCTGGGTTGCGGCACCGTTCGACGAGATCCAGGCGCTCATCGAGAAGGCTGCAGCAAAGACATTCCAGCTGGAGGCCCGCTACCGGCGGGGCCGTCACGAGATTCCCGCCAGCCGCCAAGCCGCCACCAAGGTCAGACAGGAGGCTGCCCTCGCCCCGCCCCATACAAATACGGCCAGCCGTTCGACCCAGCCTCGGTTGGCAGAGCCCCGTGCGCCGGCCGGGGACTTCTTGGACCTCGCCACCCGGAAGGACCGCTCTCCGAATGGGAGGCGGTCGGCATGAGCACGACGACCGGGATGCCCGCCGAGGTGAGACGGCGATTGAAGAACTTGGCGACGTTCTGGAATGCGCGAGCTCAAGCCGTCACCACGGACGCCGAGCTCGCCAAGGTGTGCTTCGACCGAGCCAAAGCCGCCGCCCGCGCCGCGCAGCGCGCCGGCAACCCGCGGGCGATGCACGAGCTGGCCGAGCTGCTCGCGGCGTGGTCCGCGCAGCAGGAGCAGGACGAAGCCATGCGTCGCAGTCGTGACGCTGCGTCGCAGTCGTGACGCATCGTGACGCACATCTTCATGTTCATGCGCCGCGTCTGGGTTCTCTGGAACCCCAAGGCGCGGCGCGCGTACGCGCGGCGCGCGAGTGTCCCCGATTCGGTCACTGAGTGTCAACCCCCAGAAAGGAGGCGAACGTGAGCGACAACAACGACGACGGCGCGATCCTGCGGTTTCCCCGCGTGATCCTTCCGGGGTCGCTCGACGCCCCCGACGCGACCCCCAGGCCGGACAACGACCCCGCCGACGAGCACGACGGCGGGCAGGCCGCCCCGTGGCCCCAGCTGCCCGTGGTCGCGGAGATGAGGCCCCCGCTGCACCTGACCGTGCCGGGCACGCCGGACCCTGCTCCTGCGTCCGACGACGAGGGCGCGTTCGCTCCGCCACCTCCGGAGGACCCCGACAACCCGACCGCGCGGGATACGGCCGCGGTCGCCATGGCGCTGATGACGGCCCTCGGCGTCGCTGCCGCTCAGGGGATGTGGCACCGCGCCCGGCACCGCCAGGCGCTCGCGGACAAGACGCGCGCCGGGGCCGACAAGCAGGCTTCCAAGTCCGCGGCCGCCGGGTCCGGCACCAAGGCCGGAGGCGGGGGCGCACGGTCAGCGCGCGGGGCGGGCGGATCGGGTTCCTCAGGCGGTACGGGGTCTCTGCTGCGCTCGCCCGCCGGCGGATCGAAGGGGAGGAAGCCCAAGGGCTCCAAGGGCTCCCAGGCTTTCGCCCGCCGCGCGGGTGGTGGAGGCGGGGGCCGACCGACCGGAGGCGGGAAGGGCCCCAAGGCCACCCGGGGCGGTAAGGCGGCACCGAAGGGAACGGGGGCGGCGAAACGCCCTCAGGGGGCCAGCACGAGGCCGAAGGGCAAAGGCAAGGCAACCGGCCGGACCGGGTCGGGCGGCACGCCGAAGCGCCCTCAGGGGAGCGGCAAGGGCAGCACCACGGCGCCGAAGGGCGGGCGCAAGGCGATCGGCCAGGCCGGGGCCGACAGCAAGCCGTCGAAGCCGAAGGGCCGCAAGGACGACGCCGCGGGCAGCACCGCGAAGCCGAAGGGGAAGGGCAGGCCCGGCGGCAAGTCCCCGAAGGACGGACCCAAGCGCCCCAAGATGACGTGGAAGGCACCCAAGAAGGGCGCCAAGGGATCCGGCAAGGAGGCCGCGGGGCCGAAGCGCTGGACGACCGGCCGCACCACGCCCGCAGGCCCCACACCGAAGCCCAAGGGCTCTAAGCGCACCGGTCACTCCCGGGCGTGGACGACCGGCACCAAGTGGTGGAAGCGCTGGAGGACCCGCCACACCGCCGAGTCCGGCGCCGAGTCGGCGACGGAGACCGGGACGTCCCAGGACTCTCCCCGCGCCGACCGCGACGCGACCGGCTGGGATCAGCCTCCTTCGGGCTGGGAGAGGATGCGGCCGCCTCCCGGGGCGGATCAGTCGGAGTGGGTGACCGTGGAGCGCGTCGACGAGCGCCCCTGGCCTCGCCCCGAGGCCCCGGCTCTCACCGTGGGGCAGGCCGCGCTGACCGGTCCGGCCCCGTCGCCGACCGCAGACCCGACCACGTCGCCGAGTGCAGACCAGGCCGAGTCGCCCAGTGCAGACCCGGCCCCGTCGCCGACACCAGCGGACCAGCAAGGAGCACCAACCGTGAGCATGCCTGCGAGGACAACCCAGTACGCCGACGCGGACCTGACGATCTACGACGTGATCGAGGCCGACGCCGACATGGCCGAGGAGATCACCGAGGGCGTGACCGAGGCCCGTGACACGGCGGACGGCTGCGAGCAGCTGCTGACGAGGCTGGAGGAGGTGTACGCCGGGGTCCGCGACCTGAAGGTGCCGGGCGTCCTGCTCGGCATGATGGCGCTGCTCATGGACAAGACGATGACCGTCAAATCCAGGGCCGAGGCGATCGCCGCCAACCTGCCCCTCGCCGCCGAGGCCATCTCCGTTGCCGGCACCAACGCCGCCGCCCGCCACCAGGGCCTGGCCGACGCCGTCCGCGACGCCGGGCACATCCGCCCGGCTGAGCGTGAGTACCACGACGAGTAGAGGGAGCTCCCATGCACGAACTGAACAGCGCAAACAGCACCGGCGAGGTGGTCGCAGACAGCGGCGGCATCATCGTGCGGGCTATCCGGTACGGAATCCTCATCGTCCAGCTCGTGGCGGCCGGGGTCCGGCTGCGCGGGCTGAGCGAGCAGGTCCGCTCCACGTACCGGTACGTGGAGGGCTGCGCCTCCTCGGTGGACCGGCTGGCCGACCAGATGGAGAGCCTGACCGTCGACGTCGACACCGTCGGCGAGCACCACCAGGCCGCGACCATCATGCGGTCGGTGCTGGCCGACGCCGAGGCGATGGCAGAAGCCACCGAAGACCTGTCGGTGTCGTTCGAGCAGACCGCCGCCGCCCACCAGGCCGACTACGGCACCGTCGCCGAGGCCGCCCGCACCATGCCCGTTCCGATGGCCAACGCCGAGTTCTACAGCAACCGCTGACCTGAGAGGAGAGAACAATGACCCGGACCCCGCCGCCCCTGCCTCCGCTGGAAGTGGAGCTCCCAGACTGGCCCACAGTGCGACGAGCGCGCCGCCGCCTCGACGTCGTGCGCAGCTGCACCGGCCGCGTGGCCACCGTGGCCGGCATCGCTGCGGCAGCCTGCGGGCTGTTCACCGGCGACTTCACCAGCGCGTCCCTGCTGGCGACCGCGGCGGCGTCCGGCACCGGACTGATGACCCTGCGGACCTGGAAGCCGGACGGCCACCAGCGAGCCACCGCCACCGTGCTGTACCTGGCGCCCGGCGCCAGCCTGGCCACCCTTCTGCTCGCCGAGCAGATCGTGCCGGGCATCCACTGGAGCGAGGCCCTGGCCCTCACCGCGTGGTCGGCCGGGACCTGGGTGATGCGCCCGGCTCGGGTGGCCCGCCGGATGCTCTGCCCGCCCGTCCCTGCCGAGGTCGTTCCGGTCTCGGTGGCCGAGGAGGTCGACGGACACCCGGCCGCCCGCTGGTGGTCGGCGCGCGTGGCCGTCGAGGGTGGCGCGGCGCCCGACACGCTCCTGGAGGACATCGAGCGGACCGGGGAGAGGTCGATGCGGGCCGTGATCCGCAGCGTCATCCCGGGTGAGCCGGTGCCGGACGTGTCGGTGAAGCGCCTCTCAGCACTCATGGACATCCCCGAGGAGGACATCAAGGTCGGTCCGGTGCCCGGCCGCGGCGCCGCCGTGCGGCGCCTGACGATCGGCAAGCCCGACGACACCGACCTCCCGACGATCTGGGCTCAGCGCATCGCCCCGGTAGCGATGCAGGGGTCCGTCTTGACCGACATACGAGTCGGCCGCCCCGGCACCGCCGGTACGACCGCCACCGTGACCGTAGGACAGGAGACCGACGTATGACCGCCATGGCCACCACCGGCGAGGTAGTCGAGCTGACGCTGGAAGTCCCGCAGGGGCAGGTGATCACTTACGACCTGGCCAAGCTGTGCTCCGCACTGGGCATCAGCGACCCGACCCGGATCGCGGTGGAGACCGACGGGTCCCGCCGCGCCCTGGTCACGATCTACCCGTCCAACCCGCTGGCGGACATGCCGCCGCCGACCCTCGCGGACATGATGATGGACCGGCACGGCCGGATCGTGGTCGGCCGCTACCACAACGGCCGGCCCGCTCGACGGAAGATGTTCGACCCGTCGACCGGCAGCGCTCAGCGGGCCATGGTGTTCGGCACGACCGGCGCGGGCAAGTCGAGGACGGTCCAGTACAACCTGGCGTGCGAGAAGCGCAACCGCGTCGTCTCCTGGTTCGCCGACCTCAAGGGCGGACAGTCCGCGCCCGAGGCGGCCGGGCATGTCGACTGGCACGCCACCACGCAGGAAGAGGCCATCCTCATGCTGCGCGCGGCCGTCGCCGTCGCCAAGGCCCGGCAGTGCCGATACAAGGTCATGGGCCGCAACGCTTTCCTCCTCGGCGACCCGGACCCGCTGCTGTCGGTGCGGATCGATGAGGCGAACCGGCTGTTGGAGCGGGGCGCCCCGTATAGGGAGGAAGCCACCTACCTCGTCAAGGAGCTGGGGAGGACAGGCCGTTCAGTCGGCGTCGGCATCGAGCTGGACGCCCAGGCCAGCCACCTGGAGGAGCTCGGCGGCTCCGACACGTTGAGGGCGATGCTGAAGGAGGGCGAGGTCACGCTGCTCAGGTGGAGCAGCGGCATGATGCGCCAGCTCGTCGCCGACGGCCTGCTCCCCGCCGGGGAGCAGCTCATGCCCATCCCCAAGGCGCTCCGCCCGCGAACCCTCACCAGCCAGCTCGACGGGCGCGTCGCCGACGATGACGACGACGACGCGCCCGGCACGCAGGGGACCGCCTACCTGCTGTCCGGCCCGCACCCCACCGCGATGATGCGCCACTTCCGCGTCGGCTCCATCGCCCCCACACCGGGCCTGGACCCGGAGATCCTCGCGCTGTACGGGCCGGGAGACCCCGAGCGGCTGGAGGCCGACTCCCACCCGGCGGCGGGCGAGGCGTACGCCGTCCGTCACGATCCGGCCGCCATGGCCGCGCTGTGCACGGAGATGGCGAGCCAGCAGGCACAGCAGGCGGTCGTGGCCACCGGGACCGTTGCGAGTCCGGCCGACGGCGGGAAGACGCGGCCCGCCCGCGTGGAGGAGCGGGTCCTGGCCGTCCTGGCAAACGCCGGGGACGCGATGACCGCTGACGACGTCCTGGCCGCGGTGCTGAAGGACGGCGGCAAGGACGTCCGCCTCGGCACGATCCGTAACGCTCTCGGCGCGCTGGCGGACCGCGGCGACGTCGACCGTCTGGAGCGCGGCCTATACGTCCTGGCTGACGGCTGAGTGGCGTTGGGGGTGCGCGACCGGCCGCCGGTCGGCCGCGTGCCCGGAGCGCCGCTCACCCGAGCAGGCCCGACCGAAGGAGATCACATGTACCTCACCACGTCCGACCCCGTCCTGCGCGCCGCCCTCCTGGAACGGACCGGCCTCGACCCGGCGACCATCCGCCTGACCGAGCCGAAGCCGAAAGCCTCGACCGACGACAAGAACACGTCGAAGCGATAGACCCCGGCCCCGGTGTCCCCCTCGGCGCCGGGGCCGCCCCGTCTCCACCACCCGATCTTGAGAGGACGCCATGAGTCTGCACGCCGGAGCTGGAGCAGCTTCCGATACCTCCGAGTATCAGAAGTCGCCCCCGGGGGGAGCTTCCGATACTTCGGTCTCTGGGGATTCACAGGGGCCCGATTCGACTTCCGATATTACGGACCTTGATCACGATGGCGGTGAGTCCGCCCCTCGGCGCGGACCCGGAGCGCTGCCGACCCGGCTGCCCGACCGCTACACCGAGGTGTTCGCCGCCTACCGCGCGAAGGTCACTCGGCCCGGTACCCCGCTGTCCCCGAAAACCATCACCGCCTACCTGTCCCGCGTCCGCCAGTACTTCACCTGGCTGGAGACCAGCGACCTCGACGGCGACCCCCTCACCGACCCATCCGTCCGGGACTGGGCCGCCCGCGACTACCGCGCCTACCTACTCACCGTCGCCAAGCGCAGCCCGGCCACCGTCAACGCCCACCTCACCGCCGTCGACGACCTCAACCGGCGCGTCGGCGTCGGCCCCGCCACGGCCAAGCGCACAACCCTGCCCCAGCTCGCCCCCCGCGCCCTCGACCCGCGCGCCCAGACCCGGTTCGTGCGTGAGGCCGAGCGTGCGCCCGCCCGGGACGGCGCCATCGCCTACACCGGCTTCTATGCGGGCCTGCGGATCGCCGAGCTCGCCGCCCTCGACGTCGACGACGTCCACCTATCCGCGAGGAAGGGCGCGCTGATCGTCCGCTACGGCAAGGGAGGCCGCTACCGGGAGGTGCTCGTCCACTCCCGCCTGCGCGCCGCCCTGGAGACGTGGATGGCCCAGCGCGCCGCAGCGGACGGGGAGGTGGCGCTGTTCGTCAACGCCCGCGGCCGGCGCCTGACGACGCGCGGCATCTACGACATCCTCACCGGCCTGGCGGACGCCGCCGGGATCCGCGAGGACTTCACCCCTCACACGCTTCGGCACACGCTCGGAACGAACATGCGGCGGCAGGGCGAGGACATCGTGGTCATCGCCGAGACGCTCGGCCACAGCGTCGAGACCGCCCGCCGGTACACGCTGCCGTCGGAGGACGAGCGCCGCGCCGCCATCGAGGGACTACCCGTTGACCAGTAAGGGAGTGACATGGAAGAACGCCCCTGGGACGCCGACCGATCCCGTTTCGCCTCCGAAGCGGCTACTCCGCACAGAAGGCTGGCGGAGCATCTGGTAGCCGCGATGGACATCTATCTAGCGGAAGAGATCCGAAAGCACCGAGCCGGGGAAGGTAACAGCCTTCGAGAGACCGGATTTACCGAGGTGGCTGACCTGCTCGGCATGTGACCACCCGATAGCAATGATTATGAGTACCCGCCAGCGATCTCGACCACGAAGGCTATGGTGACTGTCATGGATCATGATCTCACCCGGTGTGACGCCCCCCTGGTGCTGACCCTTGGAGAGGTGGCTCGACTCAACGCCGTCCCGCGCGCCGCGTACGAAGTCGGCGCTGAGCGGCGCTGCGAGATCCGAGAGAACGGGCACCCAGGGCCGCACATCGCGACCGGCCAGGCGGCCAGTGGCACCGAGTGGTGGCTGGTGTGGGACGACACAGGGCAAGGGCAACTCAAGGCGCTGCCGCCGTGCAGAGCCGAAGATGTCGAGTTGGACGAGCCGTGTCTCCTCCCTTTGAATCATCCCGGCCCTCACACCTGTGACGTATAGGTGCGTCCACCTGTCCCGTCACCTTCGGGGGTGTTGCTGTGTCTGCCTGCGGCCGATCAGCAGGTCGGGTGAGCATGACCCCATGACCTCACCCGACCTGCCCGACGATGACCCTGTGCCCGACTGGGTGCATCAGCGCACCCGGGAGCTGCTGGACCCGCACCGCGAGCAGTTGGAACCGCTGCTCCGAGCCGCGGCGGACGTCCTGGACGCCGAGTAGCCACACGCGAAGAAGCCCTGTCGCTCTCCTCCGGAGCGGCAGGGCTTCCGTGTTCCTGGGGTGCCTGGCGCCCGAGCCCGATTCGGGTTCTGGGCAACCACCCGCCCTCGGCCGGCGTCTTACAGGGTGAGGCCCGTCAGCGTGCGGCTGACCGGGTCGGCGTCACCTCCGGGCGGCCGCCTCCAGCGGGGGGCGGTCGCCCAGCAGACAAGACGAAGCAGCCCCTGCCCATTCCGGGCGGGGGCTTCGTCATGCCGGTCAGGTATGGCCGGTAACCCGACGCACCCGCCAGTCGATCACCGATCATGGTCCCGCACCCGGCGAGGGGGTGCGGGACCCTTCAACGCCTCCTAGTACGGGCCCGGATCAGCCGGGCAACCCACGCGGGGAACGTCTCCCCCGGCCAGCGGGGCGACGAAACGTTCCCGCCTGACGAGGATTCCTGCTGGTAGCGGGCGTACTCTGCTCGCGCGTCCTCAAGCCTCTGCTCATACCAGGTGCGGGTCTCCTCGTGGAGCCGCTCATATCGTTCACGCTGGCGAGGGGTGAGCTTCGCCATCATCGCCTCAAGCTGGGCTTCGTAGTCGGGGGCGTCCACCATGTCTACCTCCGGTAGGGGTGCGCTCACGCTACGCCTGGGGTGAGCGGATGTCTCTACCCTGCGTCGCCCCGGGCCGCCTGCTGGAGTGCCTTCCACGCGGCGTGCCGGTCGCGCTTCTGCTCGGCCCCGTCCCACCACCGGTGCCGGTTCAGCGCCTCCAGGGCGAGCAACCGCTCCTCCCGCACCCGGGCGAGTTCCTCCCCCTGCTCCTCAGTTTGCGCACCCTCGAGGACTTCCTGCGGTGACGGCAGCGCGTCTGTCACCTCCTGCACACGCTCGTCGGCGGCCCAGTACACGCGCTGCGCGTCCAGCAGGTCGGCGGGAATCTCGTAGTCGGCCATCGGTCAGTCTCCCCCGGGTCGTGCAATACCGGGGCGATCCTACGAGGCGAGCTCGGACAAGACGAAAACGCCCCGCCCTCCTGGAAGAAGGCGGGGCGTCTCAAGGTCAGGGCGTGGGGCCCCGAGTCGTGCGGCCGCAAGCCCAAGACCCCACCAGCGCAGTATGCCCGGCCCGGGAACGCGAAGAAGCCCCCGCCGCCCCGAAGGACGACGAGGGCTTCTTCCAGATGTGGGGCGCCAGCCGGTTCGGCTACTCCTGCGGCGGCGCCGCCGGGTACTCGGCGTCCAGGCCCTCCAGGCCAGCCACACGCGCCTCCAGGGCGGACAGGTCCACCTCGGGGTGCTCAGCCTTGATGGCCTCGATGTCGGAGCGGATGCCGGCCACGGCGGTGTCGATGCGGCCGACGAGGTTGTTGAGGTCGTCCTGCTTGGCCATAATCTTGTCTACCTTCCTATTGAGACGTGACTGCGCCTGCTCGATGCGGGCGAGCCCTTCGAGGATTGGTTCGAGGTCGACTTCGCAGGGAGGACAGAGGCACCTCCACCAGCGCGGCATCACCAGGCCCCCTACGCGGCGAGGGTCAGGCTGCTCTTCGGCACGGACGTCTGCCGGATGAACACCGCGACCAGCAGGCCCACGAACGACATCAGGCCCGCCGTCTGCTCAGCAGTCGCCGACCAGCCGAACACGACCGCCAGCGAGATGATCGCCTGCGCGAAACCGAGGATCGCGGCCTTGACGCTGCCACCGTTGTCGACGCTACGGGTCGAGAACGCCACCCATACACCGGCAGCGGCCATCACAGCGGCGTTAACGAGCACGACCTGCTGATCCGACCAGGGCAGCCAGAACGCCGCCGCCATCTGAACCGCTGACGCAACGAGAGACGCGTACAGCGCGGGCTCGCCGGTGGCCTCGTTATTGGTGTTCATGGCCCCTCCTTGGGGGTCGCCCGCCATCACGGCGGGAAGTCGGGCGCCCGGATCCGGGCATGAAAAAAGCCCCGGCCAGTCGGCTCAGGGCTCGTCGGGGAGAGGCTCGTCGTCCTCAGGGGGTGGTTCAGGCTCCGGCCACAGGGCGGAGAGTCGGGCGAGGTACGGCCACACCAACGCGTGCAGGATGTCCACGGGTCAGGCGACGCGCAGCAGCAGGGCCCACGTGTCGTCATCGACTACGCCAGTGGGCTTCATCCCGGCGGCGTCCTGTAGGCCCTTCACGCCGTTCTCGTGCTCCTCGCTGAAGACGGTGTCGTTCAGCCCGTCCAAGCCTCCGTAGTCGCGGGCGAGCAGCAGGTAGTGCATGGTCTTCACATGCCAGCGGATCGCGCCGCCGTCCTTGCCGTCGCCGACCTTGAGCGTGGGCAGCTTCTTCACCATGACCTCCGTCGAGGTGGGAGCGGGCTTGGGTTTCGAGGCAGGCTTGGGCTTCGCAACCTCAGGCGGACGGGCAAACGTCCCCTCTCGCACCAACCGATAGAGCCGGTCGCCCGGACACGATGTCGAGAAGAAGTCCCGGTGTCCCTTCACGCCAGCCGCCATGCCCTTGCTCATCAGCCACGCGCGAAGCTGACGAACCGCGTCGATCTGCGCGGCCGGCGGATCTTCCCCTGGACCGGACATGAGCGTGCACGAGTACCACGTCGAGTTGCCGCCCGGCTGAGCCGCCTGCACCCGATCTACGCCGCGCCCCTCGAACACGTAGCCATGGGGGCACGCTCCGAACGAGTAGCCGATGTCCGTCCACCCTCGGTTCGATCCCATATGGAACTTCCGAGTGCGGACCCAGTAGTCACGGCAAGCACTGTGTGGCTTGTTTGCCAAGCCTTGATTGGACCCATCGTAATGAATAACCAGTCCGCTTCTTGGGTTGGCGGTCCCAGCCGAGGTAGGCCCCCACCCGAACGCGTCACGTTTCACGAACTTCATCGGAGACCTCCCTGGTTCGCTCGCGGCGCCCCTTGCGCCAGGTCTGAACGATGATCCGGATGCGCCACGCCAGTACGAACGGCATCCCAGCGAACGCCACCAGTCGCACCACCTGAAACCAGTCGCCTTCCGGGATGACCAGCCGCAGCGACCACAAGCTCAACGACAGCGCCAGCACCGCTTCGAACGTGAACACGTGGCGGCCGGACGAAGTTCTCCACCAGCGGGCCAGGAGTTGATGCACCACGACGCACGCCACCGCGAGTACCGTCGTCACCCCGATCAGTACCGATCCCGCTAGCCGAATCTCCTCAACCACCAGACCCCCCGTACGCCTCATCCATGATCCGGTCGAAGCCGTTTTCCTCCCGCAGCAGGCGCAACCTTCGAGCCAGTGACCAGGTACCGCGCGCCGACTCCCGTGCCCGCTGCCGCTCGGCGTCCGCGCGCCGTTTCGACTCCTCGACCAGCCGGGTGGCTTCGTCGATATCTGACCGGTCCTGTGGTCGCGCGTCCTGTGGTCGGGTCATTGGTTCGCCTCAAGTTGTCGCGCTCGGATCTCCGTCAGTAGCGCCGCCGCGACCTGCGCACCCTCTGTGCTGGCCGCTAGAGCAGCGCCGATCTCTTCGGCGTATGCCTTCCGCGTTGTCTCATGTGCTTGGCGTTCCGCTTCGAACAGGCGCTGCCAGGTTTCGCAGTCCCGTTCGGTGTCCGCTACTCGTTCGTCGCGGTCTTTCTCCGCCTGCGTAGCTCGCGCTTCGGCGTCCTTCCGGGCGTCTTCAAGTACTGCTCTGGGGACCAGGACACCCTTGACGACGAGCCAGACGATGGCGAACACGACCCCTACCGCGCCGAGCTGAACAATGGGGATCTGCGCCCACTCCAAGATGGGTCCGCCTTTCTATATGTGCAGGTCGGCGGAGGGAACCGAACGGTTCGGAGATCAGCGGGTGAGGCTGTTGATGATGGCGTTGATCTTGTCGCGGTGAAGCTGCAGATCGTCCTGCACAAGCTCACCCGTCGCCGGGTTGTAAGTGGCCGGCCACGCGTTCGGGGTCGTCAACCCCGGCAAGGTCGTCACTGGCGTTTGGAGAGGATCCTCCGGTGTCGGCGGGATCAGCATGAACGTGCTGCCCGAGCTCGCCTTCCACCACGGTTGCCCGCTCTGCCCGTACAGGTGACCTCCAGAGGCCGGCGTGTCCGGGGTGGAGCGGGAGGGGAGGATCAGGCCAGCGGACGCGGTGGTAACACCACCCCGGTTAGTGATCATCGTGTGGAGTTCGTTGACCTTACGTTCCAATGCCAGGAACCGGTCTTCCCACCCCTCAGGCTGCGGCAACGGCACGTCAGATCTCCGTCTCTTCCTGGAAGGTCAAGGTCGCGGTCTCTTGGGAGGTGCGGGACGTCGCACGGACGGAGATGCCGATGATCCGCCACCTCTTGTTGAAGGAGGCGCCGCCGTTCCTCACTGGCCACCAGTCGTTGACGATGATCAACCGGGCGTAGTCGCCGAGGTTCGACGGCGTGAACGTCGTGTCGTCCAGGCGGACGGTGACCTGGTGGACACGCACCGGGCCTGGGCGTTCAGCGGCCCATTTCGTGGCGTACGCGTTGAGGGTGTCCAACTCCTTGACCGTCGAGTAGTCCTTCGTCGCATCCAACCTCGGGTGCCCTGCGGTGAGGTGCGCGGTCGCGTTCTGCTCGTCCGACATAAGCGGCTCAGAGCGCGTCGACAGGTCCGTGCTGACCGACTCGCCGCGCGCCCGGTAGCTGGTGGCGCCACGGAGAGCGTCGATGTTCTGCGACCACGAGATGACGTTCCCGGGCGCGGAGAACACATGGTCGGTGGTGTCGGAACCAAGCTTGGGGTAGCCAAACTGCACTTCGCGGATCCGGCTGCCGGTGCCCGGGTCAGAGGTAGTGACCATCCATTCGAAGCCGCCATCCACGTCGGCGAGCTCACGGATCCGCTGCCCATACGTGCCGGATTCGCTGGCGAGGTAGGTGCGGTCCCGCTCCACCCCCGACATGCCCGACTCCGTGGTCAAGCCGATGTCGGCGTAGGTGCGATCCTGCATGTTGGCGATCAGATCGCGGGCGATCTCCAACTGATCGATGCCCTCGTACGGGGTGATGTCCTCGCGGATCTCCACGTAGTTGAGGTACGACTCCAGGGTGGCGCCTTGGAGGCGGACCTCGATGCCGGACCGATCAGCGCCAGACACCGTCGCCTGCCAGATGACGTAGGTGCCCCAGATGATGCCGTTGCGGTAGACGTGGCAGATGGTTCGGCCCGGCCCGGTGGAGAGGCTGTCGGGGTCGACGTCGTCTTCCACCCAGCGCGGCACGACGGCGGCGACCTGCTCAGCCACGTCAGGGTTGGGCACGCTGACGGTCGCGGAGAAGGTGCCGGGTTCGCCGATGACCCTGCTGAACGTCACGCCTTCGAGGTCGAGGTCGGTGATGTAGTCGTCCGTCAGCAGGTCGCAGAACACGAACCGGTAGTGAATATCCGGGCTGGGCGGGATGACCTCGGGTGGCTCCTCTGGCGCCTCAGCGGTGCCTCCGACGTCCACGGTGAACCCGTGGCTGTAGATCGGCGGAGACGAGCGGACGATCGTGAACGTCGCAGACCCAGTCGAACCCGGCTCTGAGCGTGCTTTCGTGGCCAGCGACACGGAGGTGCCGACACCGGTCCGCTCAACCTGCTCGGTGTGGCCTGCGGGCGCGGTCCAAGAGGTGGAGCCGGAGCCGATCAGTGCCGCACCCCAGCGGACAGTAACGCCCGGAGCGGTGGGCGGGCTGACGGAGGGGCAGCCGATGCTCGTGTCCGCGCCGTTCTCCGCCGACGCGAGGAGCGGTGTGGAGCCATCAGAGCCGGACACTGCGACGATCGCTACCGCAGAGTCATAGCCGGAGCCCTGCTTGAACCCGTACTGGGCGGGTTCGCTGGGGCCGGCGACTTTCCACCAGACTTTGCTGCCGCCCCACTCGGCGCCCGCTCGGGATCCGAGGAGCTGCCACACCGTGCCGCCGCCAGTCGGCGTCGTCATCGCCGAGGCCGAGAATCCGGCGTAGGTCTGGAACGCGAGCAGCACATCCCCAGCTGCGGCCCCGGGTGGTTTCGTGCAGGTGAACGAGGTGTTGGTGGACTGGGTGGAGGAAACCGACCGCAGAGTGGCCACGCCTGACCTCCTCTCGCGGGTGAGGTCAGGTGTGGGTCACATGGTGGCGGAGCGGTGGATGATCTCAACCCCGGCTGTGCCGCCGGAGTCCGTCTCGTACGTGATCACCGAGGATCCGGTGTCGAGGAACCATTCCTTCACCGGGACGCTGATGTCGTCGGCGAGCGCGGACATGCGGTTGACGTCGCCGAGCAGGACCTTGCCGCGCTGGGTGTCAACGTCGAGACGCTGCCCACTGGTGAGAGTGATGTTGAACGCCAGCACCCGATCCAACGTCTCGTTCAACACGGCAGGGTTCGTCGCGGGCCCAGTGAACCTCAGGATCGGCGAGGTGTAGACGTCTCCGTCGTTCGCCAGCGTCGCCGTTTCACCTGCGGCGATGACCGTTGACTGCTGCTCCAGCGAGTAACAGCGAGGGTCCGGGCACATGATCGTGATCACTGGCTCCGTAGAGCCGATCGACCAGTCGGCATCCATGACGCCGGTCCGGTCGATGACCTTGCCGTACGCCAGCAGCGTCTCGGTGCGGCCCCGGATGACCAACGGCCACAGCGTGTTGTCGCGCAGGGTCCGGGTGTCGTAGCGGAGCTGGCGGAGCAGCGCACTGATCTGCGTCGGATCGCTGAGGGAGTTAACCTGCAGCTTGATCGTCACAACCCGGCGCTTCGCGTACGACGTGCCGGCCAACGCTCCGTGCCGAAACGCCTCCTCGACGCTGAGGTCATCAAGTTGGGGTTTCTGGTCCACCCAGCCGGTGATCTCCCGCACCGAGTACGCGTTCCAGCCCCACAGCGTGTAGTAGCCCCACTCGACCTGCCCGTCCCTGGTGATGGACGTCCCTGGGAGGATCGGGACGGAGACGCCGACGGTGGGCACGAACGCTTGGGCGTCCACCGGCACCGCAGGGATGAGCGCCTGCCGGTCCGCAGTGATATCCGGGAGCAGGACGCTCGCTTGGGCGGTCACGCTGGCCGGGGCCGGGGTGGCGTTGCTGATCGCGGTGATGCCCGGGTCAGGCACCTCCGCTGAGGCGGTGACCGTGGACACCTCGATCAGTTCGGCTGCCCCCGCCGCCACAGACGGGTTCGGGACGCTCGCCTGGGCGTCCACACTCCCAGCGTGGACCGTCTGCCCCGCAGAGATGCCCACAGCGGGCACGCTCGCAGAAGCGCCCACCGTCCCAGCGTGCACCGTCTGCCCCGACGACAGGCCCGGCTCGGGCACCTCCGCAGCCGCGTCCACCGAGGAGGCGGTGATCGTCGCTTCCAGAGACGCGCCGAGGATCTCCAAGGAGACCCAGTTCCAGTCAGCGGTCCCAGTACCGGCAGCATCGAGGTTGAACTGGACGTTCGTACCCGCAGCGCCGGAGTTAGCGGACTTCGTCGTAGCCAGACCGGACAGGAAGCCGCTTTCGAAGAACGGGTAGTCGTCGTCGGTTGAGCTTGGCGCCCCGGTGCCGTTCCAGTCGATCGCGGCGAGGAACCCTCGGCTGCCTACACCGGTCGAGGTGTAGCCGTTGATGGTGACGTTGTTCGTCGCCGACGTTCCCGAACCGTTGGCGCCGATGTACAGCGACGGGTGATGGCCCGTGACGACGAACACCTTCATGCCGCCGGTGCTGCTGGTGATGGAGACTGTCGTACCGGTCAGCGCGGTCGGGTTGAGCGCCGTGTAGATCGCAATACCCGCATACGAAGGATGGACTTTCCGCTGCGTCCACGTCCGAGCGGTCCCCGAATTGCTGATCACCGGCGACGAGACGGAAGCGGCAACCACAGCTATGAGCAGGCTGTCCGCAGGCGGACTGAACGCTGCGGTGGTGATAGTGCCGCTACCGGTAGCGACTGCCGGGGATGATCCATGGATCGCAATGGGCACGCCCGCCTACCCCCTGACGACGAAAGAGAGTGCGGGCATGAAAAAACCGCCACAAGGGCGGCGAGAATTGCTTACTTTCCAGCAGACTATGGAACAACGTGAATGCGGCCGATACCAGTACCAGCCCACGCGACGATAAGGCTCCCGTCAGCGGTTTCGTACGCGGAGCCGAAATCGACCCCGAGAATCAGGTTGTTTGTGCCGAGAGCGTCAGCGTACGCATTTGCGCCCCGCACCCCGGAAAGGGTCGACGACGCCCATTCGACGTTGTCGCCGTCCCACGTCGTGTAGCCGCCTGTGGACGCGAGCGTCGTCCCGGTGATGACCGCGCCACCAGCGGTGTAACCAGTGCCGCTGACCTCAGCCGTCGTTGAGTACGCCGGAGCGGTCGCCGAAAAGTCCGGGGTCAGCGAGTTGCTGTACAAGGCCAGCTTGTGATCATCTCGTTCCAGGTCCAGCGCGATGTCCAGCGCCAGCGCAAGCTTGAGTGTGTCGGAGTACCAGCCGGATACGGTCCACGCCACGTCAACCACCTACCTTGATCACAGCGTCACGGCCAGGAGTGCCCTCGCGCGGCTTGCCAGCCGTTCGAGCCCACGCGCGGAACGCGTGCATCTCGTCCGACACGGCGCGGTGGTGCTGCACCGCCGCCTCGTCGCCGGGGTTCGATGCCTTCGCCGCCTTCGCGTCAGCCAGCTTTTCGCTGAGCGCTTCAGCTATTTCCAGGAACGCCAGTTCTCGCCGGGCCTGGGCGGCGGCTACACGCGCACTCACAGCGCACCGCCAACGATTTCAGGCATACCGAACCGCCTCTCAATAAAGGGAAAAGGAAAAGGCCCCGAGAACTCCTCGGGGCCTTCCTGCGAACTATCTGCCTTTGGACCCGAGCCGGGAGTACAGCGCTGCGGCGACCACGTCCACGTCGGCCTGCTCGCGCACGGTGAGCGTGTCGATGTGCACCAGCGAGCCCGCGACCTGTTGAGACTTGCCAAGCGACAACTCACCACCACCGCCGCCAGCACTGCTGCTGGATCCGCCTGAGGTGGACGGCGCCGCCTGCACCGGCCGCGATGTATGCGACCAGTTCGTGCCACCGCTGAACGCCACACCAGTGATGCTGGTTGCACCCTGCAACGCGATCTTCTTCGGCGGCTCGGCCTTGCCGGCCGCATCCCGAGGACTACGCTCATCGCCCTTCGACCCCGTGGCGCCCTTGGAGTTGCCCGAGCCTCCGCGAGGAGACCTCTCGTCTCCCTTGGAGCCGGTGTTGCCCTTCGCATCACCGGACGCCGCTGCTGAGATGGCGTCGCCGAGCAGGTTCACCGCGTCCGTTAGAGGAGGCACCTCGGAGGCGATGACCTCACCCCAGCCGGTCACCTCATCCGCGAGATGCCCAGCAATCTCCCCCACCCCCGTCAGGGAGGAGGTGAGGGTGCCTGCGTCTCCGAGGGTTGCGTCCAGTGTGGATGTGGCCCCGCCGAGAGACCCGGTCAGATCCAGCGCGGTCGTGTCCAAAGCGGAGCGCAGAGCGTCGATGCCGGTGACCGACACCATCGCCGCACCACCGCCAGAGAACGAACCTCCACTGGCCCCGCCAGCCGAGCCCGCGGCGTTGAGGGCGATCTTCTCCGGCACCACCGCCATCCCCATGACGCCTGCGGCTTCCTGCAAGATCTGCAGACCGCGGTCGCGTTTCCCTGTGGACAACGGGATATAGGCCTCCATACCGGCCTCACCGAACACGACGTCAGGTCCAGCCCTGCCGGAGATCATGTACGGGGAGGTAGCGATCATCGCCGCAGGACTCGCCCCTGCCGAGCGGATACCGCCCGACGCCATGTACTGGCGACCGTCCGCGTTGTAGATACCGCCGTACGCCCTCGGCGCTGCCGGCGCCCTGATCCCGACGGGCAGTTCCAACTTGATACCAAGGAGCTGCTTAGCGAAGGCATAAGCCTGGTCGAGCGCCTTCTTGGTATCCAACTCGATCTTGACTTTTTTGTCCTTGAGTCGATCTAGTTCTTCCTTGAATTCCTTAGAGCCAGTGCGCGCCTTGTCTGCCATCTGTCGGCTGATGCCGAAGTTCGTGGCGAGATCGTAGACGCGGGCTTGGGCCTCCTTGGAGGATCCGGCCAGATCAAACAGCTTCGGTAGTTGCTCGGCGATCGAGATGGTGCTGTCCGCGGTGTTCTTGCCCGCGACCTGCTGAGCCCTGCCAATGTCATCGACCTTCTGGATATAACCAGAGAAAGCATCTCGGGCCACAATCGCAGCATCGCGCTGTTCATCCGTCTTCGCCTTATTAATTTCAAGCCCGACCGTCGAAGCATCGACCGCCTTCTTCGCCGCCTGGTAGGCGAGGTCCAGATCTCGGATCGCCTTGGCTGCGTCAGTCGTGGCGTTGAAGGCGTCCAGAGAAGACTTGAACCCGTCGATGCCCTGCTTAGCCGCGTCGATACCGACCGCAGCCTCGGATGAGGCTGTGCCAGCAGAAGCCATGGCCTGCGAATACTGCGGGAAGACATCCTTCAACGCCGACACCGGGACGCCCATCGCTTGGGCTTCCTTGGTTAGCCGCGCGAATGCCTGCTCAGCTTCACCCGCCCGCCCGCTGGACACCAGGTTGGCCAACTCCTGGTCCATGAACCCGATCTGCTCAGCGCTCTTGTCGAACTCCGTCGTGCCAAGCGTTACCACGTTCATCAAGCCGAGATAGCTGGTCTTGAATCCTTCCAGCGGACCCGGGTTAGCGAGACGACTGATGGCTTCGCGGAACGACTCGGACGTGCCGCTCGCACGGCCAAGCGCTTCATCCCATGAGCCGACGTCCGTAACAACGCTGCCCAGAGAGTCGCCCCACTGCTCGGCGAGTTTGCCGCTGAGCTGGCCCGTCTGAGCGAATTTGGCCATCTCGTCGGACATGCTTCCGAGTTTGGTGTCCAACCCGTTGAGACTGTTGTCCAGCAGCCCTAGAGCGCTGGTTGCGGCCAGAACACCACCAGCTGCTCCAGCCATATCGCCGAGCTTGCTGAGCTTGCCCTTGTTGCGATCGGCAGCAGCGCCGGCCTTGTCGATGCCGCCGCCGAGCCGCTCCCAGATACCCGCAACAGCGCTCACCGCCTGGGCGCCCTTGACCGCGACGATCAAACCGGCGATGGCGATCGCGACCGCCTGAATCTGGCCGGGGCTCATCTTGCCGATCAGTTCGGCCAGCACCACGAGGCCGCCGATCTTCAAGGTGGCGCCCAGCTTGGCTGCGGCGAAGATCGCCGCAACACCTGCGGCGATGGCCTCGATCTGCGCCGGATCCATCGCTGCGAGCTTCGCCGACAAGCCCACCAGGAAGTCGAGCAAGGCTGGCGACATGTCGGCGCCAACCCCGACGATCTTCCCGGCGAAGGTGGCGATGTTGCTGAGCACCTCGCCGACCTTCGGGCCGTTCTCCTTGACGTAGTTGATGAACGCCTCGAATTCAGGGCTGCCCTTGAGGTTCTGCCCCCAGCCCTCGAAGCCCTGGGTGGCGTTTTCCAGGAAGTCCATCAGGTCATCGGTGTACGGCAGAAAGGCTTGGATTACGCCAGCGAGCCCGCCAGCTACGTTGCCTGCCGCCGCGCCAAGACCTTCGATGGCGCGAGGCGCCTGCGTGGTCAAGTCGTAAAAGAAGGATGACCACTGCTCCTCTGCGAGGCCTTCCTTGGTCTTGTCGATCAACTCACCGAAAGCACCCGCACTGGCCCTGATCAGCGGTGTCGCTTTGTTCATTCCGACAGTGAGTAGATCCAAGCCCTTGGAGATGACAGGGAACACGTCGGGCTGAAGGTCGCGCTGCCAGTCGAGGTATGCCTTGTTGAAGGCCTTCACATCTCCAGCGAGGGTTCTTTCCTGCTTACTCAACTTGGCGAACGCATCAGCCAGTCCGCCCGCCGCGCCACCTGCACCGGCCATGGCCTCCTGCTGCTGAAGGCGCAACAGCTTGAGTTGCTGCTCGGCTTCGGCGACCTCGGCCTGCGCGTTCTTCAGGTTCTCCTGGGCGCTCGTATACTCCTCGGTGCCTCTGATCCCAGCCTTGTTCGCCGCGGCGGTGTCCTTGCGGGCACGCGCGGTTTTAACTTCCTGCTCTTCGGACCGCTGCAGCGCCTGCCGGTAGGACAGCTCGGCGCGCTCCCGGTCTAGCTGGTCGGCGTTCGGGTCGGCGTTGACCTCTGCCAGCCGCTGGGCGGCCTCCCGCACGGCGAGAGCGGCATCCTCCTGCGACAGGATCGCCTGGTCCAGGTTGAAGTTCAGGTCCTGCAGAGAGCGGCGGCCCTCCTCCCAAGCGGCGGTGAGGTCTCGCTGTGCCTGGCGGGCGTCAACTTGGGCGTCCTTCAGCCGCTTCTGCGCGGCCTCCATCTGCAGCATCTGCTGCGCGGCCTGAGCCGCGGACTGGCCAGCCCCGCCCGTAGCGCCACCAGCTGCCTTGGCTGCGCTTTCCTGTGCGGCCAGGGCCTCGTTCACGCGTGTCATCCCTGGTACGGCCACGGCGGCAAAACCGGCCGCGCCCGCCCCCGCCGCGGTGAACGCGGCACCGAGCGCACCCACGCCGACCGCGATCGACGTTGCCGCTGGAAGGGACGCGAGAGCTGCGCCGACCATGGCGATACCGGTGAGAGCGCTGGACACGTCGGCGGTCACCCGCACGCGGGCGTTACGCCCAGTCAACCGGGACAGTTCTGTGCCTACGCCCCTGAGCTGCGACTGCGCGCCACCGGTGTCGGCATCGACCTGAACCCGAGCAGTCTCACCATTGATTCGATCAACTTCTTGCTGGATACCCCGTAGCTGCGACAGGGCCGCCCCGACCTCGGTGCGGACTTCGAAGCTCGCGCCGCGTTCGACCGCTTCGAGCTCCTGCTGGAGTGCGGCCATCTCGATCAACGCCTGGGTGGCGTCAGCATCGACGTTGATTTCCTTCGCGGCCAGTTTCTCCAGCTTGGCGCGGAGTTCTGCGACCTTGATTTCCGCCGGAGTGCTGTTGGCATCAATCTCGATCTTGGGGAGTGCCTTTGTGGCGTCTTCAAGTTTCTTCCGCATGCCCGCGGCGAATCCGGCAGTCTCCGTGAGCTTGCGGTTTACACCGGCCAGGTTGCGCTTTATGCCGTTAGAACCCGCCTCGAATTCAGCGATCTTGAGACGCATTCTGATGCTGACGCTGCGCTCCGCGATCGGACTCACCGCCTGTCAGGTCAAGGAATGAGTCGTTATGGGTGCGCGCCGAGCAAGTGACGTGGCATCATCGCCAGCGGATCGGGGGATTCCAGCGCACACAGGAGTCCGGAATGGCGCCGAATGAGTTCCTTGCCGTAGCCGCAGCCGTGGGCATCGGCGGGTTCCTCGCCTGGCGAGCGACTGTCCTCTTGACCCGATGGCTGAAGGGGGTCGGTGGAGTCGAGCCGCCGGACCTCGTGCAGCGCCTGGATCTCAAGTTCAACGGCGACCGCGAGGTTGTATGGCGCCTACGAGGCGGCTTCATCTACCTCGAAGACCTCATCCAAGCCGCCGGGGTCAGGGGATACCGCTTTGTCGGAGAGTTCAACGGCGACGCCGTCTTCCAACGCACTTACTAGCACTCGCAGGTCTTCTCGATGTGCCGCAGCAACGCGCCTGGTCGTTTGACATCGTCTTTAGCTGCTGCGTCCTGCGCTCGGATAAGTACGTCACACGCCTGGCAGCGGGCAGGGTCTGGCACCTTGTAGGTGTGTGCCGGCCTGCCGTTCGCCATGGCTGTGGTTTCATCCAGCGGCAGGCCGCACAGGCCTGGACACCGCGTGTTCTGCTCTCGCAGGTACGCGGTGTGCCAAGCCGCGTCTTCCTCTGTCCACTCCGGTTCCCGCGTGGTGACGGAACGGACCAGACGGCCTTGCTTGTCGTAGTGGTGCCGCGTGATCTCCCTCGGCTCACGTCCTCGCAACCTGGACAGCGGGATGCGGTAGGCGTGGGCGAGCGTCAGCTCCTCGTGGAGCTCCGCAGAATCCCGGAGGCGGCCGACGAAGAAGGGATGTCATGCTTCACCCGGTTCAGCAGGAACACCTGCTGCCACAGGGTGTCCCACTGGCCTTGGGTGAGGATCTCGTCAACGAGCTCTTCCACCTCGGGGATGCTCATCTGCGGATCCAGGCAGCACGCGGCGACCGCGGCGATGGGCCCAGTCTCCAAGTTGCACATGCCGCCCTCGGCCTTGTCTTCT
This sequence comes from Streptosporangium sp. NPDC002721, assembly GCF_042888905.1. Lineage (NCBI taxonomy): Bacteria > Bacillati > Actinomycetota > Actinomycetes > Streptosporangiales > Streptosporangiaceae > Streptosporangium > Streptosporangium sp. NPDC002721. Next base: position 73,255 of record NZ_JBIAQI010000029.1, on the reverse strand, counting down.
GGCCGCGGCGGGTGCTTGGCCATCAGATCCCGCCACTTGCTCCTGGGCAGGGCTCGCAGCCGGAACACGGTGACCTCTGACTGCATCTGCAGGCGGAGAGCCTCGATCTTTTCAGCGAGAGCCCGTTCTTCCGCACTCGCCCCACCGGCCAGCGTCCTAGGGCCGTCAGGGCGGGCGGTGAGCTCTTCCAATTGGTGGACGAGTTCCTCGAACTCCGCCTGTAGATCGCCCGTGAGGCACAGCGGAACCGGCTTTTCCGGCAGTTTGGCTTTCGCTTTGATGTCTGCGAATTTGGCCATCTACGCCGCCACGGTGGAGTCGATGTTGTAAGTGCTCGACGCGAACATCTTGATCGCGAACTTCTCGTACGACTCGCGCTCGACGGGCAGCTTGCGCCGCTCGCCGCAGGTCACGCCGTACACGTCGACCTTCTGCGCAGCCGCGTAACCAGTCGTCGCAGCCAGCGCGGTACGTACCACCAAATAGCCAGCGGTGCCGCGGACCATGACCGTCCACATGCGGTCAGATGCCGGGCTGCTGTCGCGGTATCCGGTCAGTTCGATGTTCGCCTTGATGCGACCAGGGCCTTCGAAGTCCTGAACGGACGCCAACGTGGGGCCGGTCACGACGCCCTCGTCGAATTCGATGCTCAGGCCATCGTCAGTGAGGGTGTTCTCCAGCGCCACGATGCCGCCCGCAGTCAGCTCGGCCACGGTCGGTGCGGTGATGGACGCGATGCTCGGAACAAACGTGACACGAGTGTTACCGTCAGTCAGAATCTGGCTCATCGACCTGCTCCTTCAACGTTCTGGGCAGGCCGCGAGGCCGCCTTCCTCGGGGTGGTTGGGGTGCCGGACTCCTCCGGCGAGGTGGGCCCGTCAAGGGCGGGGTGCGCTGAACCCGAGGGGGCGTCACCGGCGGCAGGTTTGTCAGCAGCCGCCGAAGCGGGCCTGACGGTGTAGCCCTCGCGGTGCTCCCAGAACGGCAGCGCCGACTCGTCGATCTCGAACTCACGGGTGGCCGGATCCCGGACCACGTAGCGGCCCATCAGTGGCGCTCGTAGATGAAGGTGACGTCCGGCGTGGCCGACCACGTCAGCGAGATCAGGCCATCTGCCGGGTCGATGTACGCAGGCAGCATGAGAACGGCCTTGGTCGCACTGGCAGCCACGGTGATCACCGGGTCCGGGTTGGGCTGTCCGTACGAGTTGTTGCCAGCGACAGGGATCGTGCCGGTGATCGAGCCGCCGGAGCCGTTGGTGATCCGCAGGACTGCGTTCGTGTCGTAGACGAGCTTGTCGCCAGCTGCAGCGGTTCTCGGCGTCAGGACCACGCCGGCGGCAGTGATCGGTTCAGCGGTGTAGGTAGCCATTCGCGGGCTCTCCTCAGGGCATGAAAAAGCCCGCACGTGGCGGGCTGGATCGGATGCGCGGTGGGATTAGGTCGGGTTGGACCTGAAGTGAAACTGGACGACTGCGTAGTGAACCGGTGGGGCCACCGCGTCATCTCGGGTCACGGGCTGGCCGAGCGGAAGCTGATACACCGGGTAAGCCGTACGGCCCGCGACTGTCGGGGTGACCCCGACGAGAGCGACCCGGACAGCGTCCACGACACCTTCGGCCTGTTGCTGGGTGGCGCCCACGCAGGTGAGTTGGAAGGTGAAGTCGAGGCTGTGATGTACCTGTCCCAGGGATGTCGGCTCGTCGCGTCCGGTGAACGGGTACAGGACGGTGTAGCCGGTGAACGTCGAAGTTCCTGGGTTGCTGGCCCATCCGCCGCCGGTTGGGGCTTTGCCGCGGCCCACGAGCACGCCGGCAGCGATGAGCAGGGCTACGACGGCGTCGGTGTGCGGTCTGGCTGCTGCGACGGTCATTCGAGCACCCGGCCGCCGATGGACTCGATTGCCTTGATGAACGGGCCTTCGGCTTTGTCCCAGGCGGGCCCCATATAAGGCTGTGGGGCCATTCGGCTGGTGCCCCACTCGACGTAACCGCCATACGAGGCTGTGGGCCCAGCTTCGAACCCCAGCCCATCGACGTCGAAATCCACGCCGATGCTGGACTTCAAATTGCCCGTATCGACCGGGGCCAACGCCTGTGCGCCAGCGACGGTATCGAACCCGGTCTTCTTGACCGCCACCTTCGCCATGCGCTCGGCTCGCTCGGTGACGTGATCGAGTTCCATTTCCAGCCGGACAAGCTCGGAGAAGTCGAAGTCGTCGCTCACGGCACCTCCCTGTGGGTGATGTCTTGAGTACAGGTGAGAACCCGCTCCCACTGCTCGGTGCCGCCGCCGCCCAACGGGTCCTTCACCTGGAACTTCCGACCAGGTAGTTGCGGGTCCTTGGCGGTGAGGACCTCGACGATGTCGTGTTCGAGGATCTCCGCCACGTCCCAGCGGATCGCGACCTGGTAGTCACCCATGCCTGTCGGCTGGTCGCCGACGACGGGGTTGCTGATGCCAGCAGGGGCGGTGATGCGGCACGGCCCGACGTAGACGACGGTTGTCCCTGGCGGATGCCAGACGCCGTCATCGTCGAGGTGCCCGTCGCCGCCACCGCGGGTGATGCGGCAGGTACCGGTCAGGGTGCCTACCGCTGTGGGGCGGTGGTGCTCAGACCAGCGGGGAGGGATCGGGCCGTGACCTACGAGCGGCACGAGGAGCACCCCCTTACCAGGCTCGCCAACTCCGGTATCCGCGGCCGGCGTACGGATTGAAATCGACGATGTCGAAGCCAGCCGAGTCGTCATCGTCTCCGTCGTCGACCTGCCGGCGGAGCTCCCCGGCCCTCGCGCGGAGCTCCCCGGCCACCTTCGTGCCGTCGATGCTCAACCCATTCATCGAGATCACCTTGGACACGAGCGCCTCCGAAGAGGCGATCACGTCCAGCGCCTGCGCAGCGGCTCGTTTGACGGAGCCTTCCAGCCTCAGGAACGCCTCGATCTGCGGGTCGTTCAGCAGCTGAGCGGTCGGGTCCGTGTCCGGGATGAGGAGCCGTACCTGGCCGACGTCCGTGGTGTAGTCGATCACCGGCTACGCCTTGAGGACGGTAACACCCCAGGTGGCCGCCGCCGGGTCGACCGCGCCAGAGGTGACGTTGGCCAGCCGGACAGTCACCGTGTTCGCCGCCGTCACCCGGCCAAACCCGACCACACCGGCCTCCAGGGTGGCGGGCGGGGCGACGGCGACGGCGTCGCCGACGGCGGCGCCGGTCATGGTGATGGTCAGCTCCGCCGTGGCGCCGGCCGCGATGGACGGGAAGTTGAGGCTCGCGGAGCCGCGCAGCGGGGTGGTGGGCCTGGTGCCGTAGTAGGCCGCGTTGGGGTTGGGCATCAGCGCGTCCCCTCCTGCTTCTTGGTGGTGGTCTTCCGGGTACGGCGCGCCGAGCGGCGCCCAGAATCAGGTGTGTCCGCCGGGGACTCCGGGGCGGAGCCCTCATCGTCGACAGGCTCCGCCTCCTGCCCTCGGGGGGTGGCGGGTTCGCGCAGCTCGACCATGCCGTCGTCTCGCTCCGGCGGGGGCGACGGCAGGCGGTCGAGGATCTGCGTGAGCAGCTCGTTCTGCGCGTCCATCCGCAGACACAGGCCGTGCAGGTACTGCTGCTCCCGCACGGTGGGGTGCGGAAGGTCCGGCAGGCTCATCAGTTGCCGGTCCCCTTGCTCGCCACCGTCATCTTCGTGTCGACGAACGCCCCACCGAACACGTGCTTGATCTTCTTCTCCGCAGCCTCGGTGTCGAAGCTCCACGGCTCCTCGCCGCCGCCCACCCGCCGGGTGTCCGGGATCTTCTCGAACAAGGCCGGCGCCTCGTAGCCGCGCAGCCGGCCGAACTCCATGGCGGGGCGGGCCCCGTTGGGGTCGGCGAACACCCACCAGGAGGTGTCGGCGTTCGCGGTCGTCGCCACCGAGTCGATCCAGTAGTTGACGTCGACACCCAGGTTCGCGGCGACACCGTTGCCGGAGATGACGCGCACGTTGCCGTTGGCGTCGACGGTCCGGTACTCGGTGGTGTCGAGGATCTCCTGCGCGGTGAGCGCGAGCCCGGTGCCGACGACGAGCCGCACCGACTTGACGGTGATGGGGTTGCCGTTGGCATCGCGGCGCTTCATCAGCTTCGTGATCGCCGCCTGCAGCGCGTCCCGGGACAGCACCGGGTTGCCGGTGAGCAGGTTGTCGTTGCCGCCCGTGTAGTGGGTGGCGTGCGGGCCGGAGGCGTCGCAGAACAGGGTGGTGACGAAGTACTCCTCGCTGTCGATGGCCGACTCGGCGAGGTCCTGCGGCAGCCGCATGAACGCGTTGAGGTCGTCGTTGATCATCGCCTCCCAGGAGAGGGCGAACCCGGCCTCGTACTTGTCGACCTCGTACTCGTACGGCGTCTCGGTCATGCTGCGCCGCTCGTGCTCGGCCAGTTCCCCCACCTTCGACAGCAGGCCGCGCACACCCGAGGTGGCGAATCGCTTGACCGGCCGGAAGTCGTTGACGACCGCGGCGCGGGCGTAGTTCTTCCAGGTGGGGATGGTGGCGGTGTAGGAGCCGTACAGCTGCCGGTCGAGGCTGTCAGCGAACAGGCTCGGGAAGTCCGAGGTGGACATGGCCTCGGCGAAGTGGGTGAGGGGGCGGCGGCCGTAGCGGATGTCGTAGACGAACCGCTCCGCTTCCAGGATCGCGGCCTCCCGGCGGGGGTCGCGGGTGCGGCTGCCGAACACTCGGCGGTCGCCGCCGAACATGGCGCCGATGGTGGCGGACTGAGCGTCGATCCGCTCGACCGCCTTGCTGAACAGGGTCATGCGGAAACTCCTCAGTAGCCGATCTTGACGAGGATGGAGGTGGTGGCGCCGCTGGACACGGCGGCGAGGGCGTATCCGAAGCGGACGCCGTTAGTGGAGTCCTTGTTGATCACGCCGCCGTCGTAGTAGAGGATGTCGCCCGCGCTGACGGCCGCGTTGGTGGTGGTCTCGCCCTTCACCGCCAGGGTGGCGGTACCGTTGAACTTGACGGTCGTGTAGCCGTCGTCGTCCTCATCCGTCAGCGCCACACCGGGCAGCTGGCCGACCAGGACCGGGTCACCGGAGTTCGGCTCGGCCGGGGCGGTGCAGACGACGCGCAGCTGGTCGCCGTCCTCGTGAACGATGTTCGTTGCCACTGGTCAGGTCCTCTCAGAAGGGTCGGCCGGCGGCGGCGAGCGCGGCGGCTTCGGCGGTCATGCCCTTGGACTTGTACGCCTCGGTCAGGCCGGTCGTGGTCGCGGCGAGCGCCGCGGTGTCGACCTGGTCGCCGCTGCTGGCGGACTCGCCCAGGCCGCGGACCCTGCCGACACCGTCGGCCTCGGCCAGCGACGCCAGGTAGGTCTTCTCCGCGGTCACCGCCTCGGCGAGGGTGGCGCGCAGCTTCGCCTCGTCCAGCTCGGCGGACTCGGCGAGCGGCACGGTGGCGGAGGTCACGGTGGCCAGCAGCTTCGTCTGCGCCGCGGCGGGGAGGCCGGACTCGGCGAGCACCGCGACGGCGATGGGGCGGGCGGCTTCGACCGCGCGGAAGCGGGCGAGTTCCTCGGTGGCGGCGGCCGCGACCCTCTGGGCCTCGGCGAGCTCGCGCTGGGATTCGGTCAGGTCGGGCATCGTGCCCTCCTCGTCTTCGTCGGGCAGGATGCCCTGCTCGTCTTCGACGACCTTGAGGTCGCCGGGCTTGGGGGCGGCCGGGACGGCCGGGGCAGGTTCGACAGCGGGCGGCGGCTGCTGCCAGCGGTCGCGGGTGAACAGTTGCGGCTGCTCGGCCTGCAGGCGGGTGGTGAACGCGGTGAGGGCGTCGCCGATGCCGGTGGACAGGGCGAGCCGCTCAGGGCGGGTGAGGAGGCCGTCGCCGTACATGTCGTCGGCGAGCGCGGTGAGGGTGAGGTGCAGCCGCGACTCGACCCAGGCGCCGACGTTGCCGGCTTCGGAGATGCCCTTGGCCTTCAGGAAGGCGGGCAGTTTCTTCTCGCCCTCTTCCTCGTCGTCGTCGGTCTCTTCGTCCTCGACGTCGGCGCCGTCCGGCTCTTCGTCTTCGTCCTTGGCCTTCTGAAATGGCGGCATGGCGCCCTCCTGGGGTGCTGTGGTGCGTGCGGATTCGATGAGCTGCAGCACCCGGCCGCCCGCACCGGCTTGGGTGACCCAGTCGACGCTGGTGCCCTCACCCAAGCTGGTGACGATCAGCGTCCGGCGGCCGTCGACCTCTCCGGCTTCGACCGTGCCGGACGCGCGGATCGACAATCCGATGTGCTTGGCGTACTCGGGGTTGAGGACGTGTCTCCAGTGCGGGAACACCTCGACCTCGGAGACCAGCCCTTTCCACGCGGGGTCCCAGGCAGCGTCGGTGGTGGTGACGGATGCCCAGTTGAGAGTGGAGCCTTCGGGCCGTTCGGCCTTCTCGGTGAGGGTCGGGTGGTCCATGTACATTCGCGTGCCTGCGGGGAAAACCCTGGGGCCGTCGCGGCGGAGGACTTCCTCGGTGTAGTGGCCGGAGGCGCCTCGGCCCGCTTTGATGAGCAGTACCCGGTAGCGGCCCTTGCTGGTCGGCTGGAAGTCGGTGATGCCGGTGGCGGCTTCGGTGAGGGGGACGTGCTCGGTTAGCGGGCGGGCTTCGGCCCTTGAGGTCGTGTCGGGTCTCGCGGACTCGTTCAGCACGTGGATGAGGGCGCTCTGAAACTCCCACTGCTGATCCTGGGTGTCGAAGGTGAGTACGCGACCGTTCGGCATGGTGATCGTTATGGCGGGTTCCTCGCCGGGGGGCGTGTCCCGGGTGATGACGAACTCGCCCTTCTCGGTCTTCACCTTCTGCGGCGAGTCCACCTGGTCATCAACAAGCTCGCCAAAGGCATCTTTTACGCGTTCTGCGCTGGAGAGCCGGAGCGGCATCTCAACCGGGGCACCGTCCTCGCCTTTGGTTCGCAACGCGATACCACGCCCACGGTCGAGCACGTCAACCGTGTCGTACTCCGCAGTGAGCCTGCGGGCGTAGCTCAGCCTGTCGTGCGCCTTGGCGAGCTCGAGGGCCTCTTTCGGGCCGAGTTCGAAAGCAGGTTTCCTGTCAATGTCGACCCTGACCCGGTTGCCCTTGCCGGGGATTGGGTGGACGTACCCGAAGTGGTAGCCGTCCTTGCTGGTGAGCGCAGCTTTCCGGCTTTCGTTGTCGTCGTCATCCCCACCTTGGCCATACGGATTATCGACAGCGGACCTGATCTTGTTGATCTCGTCGTCGTTGAGGACGACGGTTCTGTCGCCGCTCTTGACGTAGGTGTGGTCGTTGTTGCCCGCTACCCGATAGGCGATGAGGTCGCCGCTCTTGTTCGGGATTTCCTGCGAGTCGATGGTCATGGTCAGCACATCGGTTCGAGGGTCATACTCCGCGAAAGAGGGGACGTAGGCGCGGCGATTGATCGCGTCCGGATCGGTGGCGGCTAAGCGTGTCCGCTCGGCCGCCAGGGCGGCACGGTCGGCATTCTCCTTGTCGATCCGGGCGAGTCGGGCGAGGTGTGCGGCTTTCCTGTCCTGCTCGGCGCTGACACCGGTGGCGCTGGGCGCGGCGGTGGAAGTATCCGCACTGCTGCGACTCCCCGAGGAACCGCTCCCGCTACTGGAACCGCCCCCACCCCCGGAGGTGAACTGGCCATCCTCACCCCGAGGGTGAAGCTCCTCCCGCCAAGGCGCCGAATGACGGCCCTCCTGCATGCCCGTCTCGTCGTCGAGGTCGTCGGCAGGGATGAGTTCGCCTGTGGCGCCCCATGCGAATCGGTCGACCACGGGCTCAGCCCCCTATTCAGATGTGTGATGGCCTGCGGAAATGCGAAAGCCCCGGCCGTGACGGCTCGGGGCTTTCGGGAAGTGCGGAAGGTCAGGCGTCAGGTTCCGGGGCGGTGCTCGGCTCGCCGAGTTCACCCACATCGGCGTACAGGTCGGGGTTGAGCAGGTCAGCGGCCGGCACATCCTCCGCGTAGGCGTCGCGGTGGATCGCCCACACTTGCCCGCCCGCCCGCCGCCCGGCCGGGCCGGCGGCCTCGTTCGGCATGTAGCCCGCCGCCTCCAGGTCATCCGTCCACACATGGCCGAGCAGACGCCCGTCCTTGTCATGGAGCGGAGCCCGGCGGACCGGGCCGCGCGCGCCATCTCCGCGTCGTCGAACCGGTCGTCCTTGACGCCGTTGCGGCCCGTGCTGCGCAGCTGCGCGTTCATGAGCCCGTAGTCGGCGCCCTGGTAGCCGGAGAGGGCCTTGCGCTGGCCGGGGGTCAGCGACTTCTGGTAGCCGCTGTAGTGGCTGTCGAGCCACGCCTGATCCTTCGCGGGCGGGGGTGGGGGCGGCGGGGCGGTGGGCGCCTTCTTGGGCTTGGCCGTGGGCGTTTTCTTCGCGGCGGGCGCCTTCTTGGGCGCGGCAGGCTTGGCTGCGGCGGTCTTGCTGGCGGCGCCCGTCTTCGCTTTGCCCGCGGGCTTGGAAGTGCTGCTGCTGGGGCTGGGCCCGCCGGACCCGAACTTGCCGTCGCTGGCGCGCGGGTGGAGGTCCTCCCGCCAGACAGCGGCCTCCCAGAAGGTGCGCAGCTCTTCAAGGATCTGGTTGGCGTACACCGGCGGCACCTCCTCAGCGGCGAGAATCCGGGACGTTCGACGAGGCGGGGCACGGGGTGGCGAAGGTGGTGGCGCCGCCGAAATGGGCGTGCCAGGTGCCGGGGCCGCCGTCGGGGTCGTGGGCGACGCCCTGGTTGAAGAACAGCCCGGTCGGGTTGAGCACGCACAAGTCGAGCACCGCGGCGTCGAGGACCAGCTCGTCGTGGCGGAACGTGGTCGCCTCGCCGACAGCGGTAACGACGGCGGCCCGGCAGGCGGAGGGGTACGCCTGGCTGCCGTCCTCCCGGGGCGGGGTGCCGCGGGCGACGTAGTGGACGAACTCGCCGACGTACGGCACGGGGGTCTCCTACAGGTCGAGGGGCAGCGCTTCGGCGAGCAGCAGCACGGTGGCCCCGGCGGCGAGCAGGCACAGCGGCCAGGCCCGGGTGATGGCCGACCAGATCGCGGAAGCCAGGAAGCAAATCAGGGCGAGAAGCACTAAAACGGACATTGGATCTTCCTTCCGGATCAGGGCGAGACGTTACGGGTACGGGCGGTCTACGGTCGGCGGCGTGAACGGAATCATCGAGTGGATCAAGCAGTTCGACATCGACTTCGGCGACGGGCCCGCCTGGGTCGCTCTCGTGGTCTCCCTGGGCGCTTTCGCCGTCGCCTTGCGGGGCCTGAAGTGGCAGCGCAGGGCAGCGGAAGCCGGAGAGAAATCAGCTGACGCCGCAGTCCGCTCCGCAAACGCTGCGGAGAAGTCGGCCGCCTTCGCGGAACTCCCGGCATCCCAGAAGCAGAAGCCCGGAGCAGCCGCCGCTGGGAAGGTGTCATGGGATATTCAGCATGTAAGCGGCGCCCTGTATCTCCTGCGGAACACTGGCGACGACATCGCCACTGGGGTCACGGCGGATGCCAGCAAGATCGGTGGGATTCCTCGACAACTCCCCGAAGGTGCCGCGGTTCGGCCAAACGAGTCAGTGCAGTTCATGCTTGTCGACACCTGGCAGTCGCCTCTGGCCCACGAGCTCTGGTTGACCTGGGATGGGCAGGAAGAGCCGGTGGCCGTGCCGATCCCTCATCCTCGCTCTTGGTGATCAAACGCTAAGCGGGCGGCAGCGTGCGTTCGTCCGCGATTCGTTGAAGGTCGCGGACGGGCCGCACCCCACGCGAATCCCGCCACCCCGGCGTGGCCCGCAACTGGGACAGGTCCGCCCAGCCGACTCCCCCACCGTCAAGGAGCTCCAGGCGAGCCCGCCCCATGATCTTCTCCTGCTCCTCACGGGGCAGACCGGCGAACACCGCCTCGCCGGTCGGGAACTGGTCCGCGGGTTCGTCGATGTCGAAACCGAGCGCCGCCCACGACTTCGTCTTCGGCACCCGCGCGCACCGGCCGGACTGGTGGTCGATCGGACCTGGCACGGACATGGGGTGGACGGTGCCGTGCATCACCCAGCAGCTCGCGCACGTCCGGCCGCGGTCCTTCTTCAGCTCGGCGTGCCAGATCCAGCCGTCCAGGACGTCGCCGTGGTCGGCTTGGGAGGTTTCGGCGGCCGCCCGGTGGGCGTCGAGAACCTCGGTTCGGGCGATGTTCACGGCCCGCGCCATTCCGCCGTTGAACTGGCCCTCCACCCGCTTCACCATCCGGCCGGCCGCCGCCTTCGGGTTCTTGCCGAGCACGACGCCGCGCACCAGCTCCGCCTTCATCGCCTCGACCGCCTCGTCGGCGAGCGGCCAGGAGGAGGCGTGCACCTGCTCCGCCGTACGCCGCACGATCGTGTCGATCGCATCCTCACGCACCCGCCGGTGCCGGGCGGCCGCCGCCTGTGTGCTGCCGTACGGCAGCTGGGAGGCGACGAGCTCCCCCTGCGCCCGGCCCGCCGCGGTGGCAGCGTCCCGCGCCGCGGCGGCGGTGTCGGCCCGCAGGTCGACGGCCAGCCCCCGCATGGTGCGCGCCGCCAGATCAAGGGCGGTGATGGTGCGGCGGGCCCGCAGCACGTGGCCGCGGGCCGGCCACCGGGCGCCGCCGCTCGTGATGAGGTCGGCGATGGCAGCGACGAATTCGGCGGCGATCTCATCCCACGCCTTCACCCACGCGGTGACGATGCCGCGGGTGACGTCGTCGACGATGCGGTCGGTGCCGGCGCGGAGTTCGGCGACGAGGCGCAGCGTGTCGCGGGTGATCGCCACCTCTGTTCCTCCCCCGGGGTTACACGGCTCCGACCGGTTCAAGCTCCGGTTCGACGGGGAGCGGCTCTTCGGCGGGGGCGGGCTGGCCTCCGAACGCGGCGGCGGGGTCTTGGCCAGCGCGGAACTGGTCGGCGGCGGCTTGACCGACGCCGGGGGTTTCGGCGGCGAAGTTCCCGTTCTCGTCGGTGATCTTCGCGAGGATGCTGTCGACGTCCTTGACCTTGAACGTCTCCAAGATCATGCGGGCGATGACCAGGCGGGGCACCACCTGCGCGCCGTCCGCGGCGACGATCGCATCGATCAGTGCGCCGACGTCGATGTCGTCGATGTCAGGCCAGGAGATGTCGATGGTGGCGTCGAGATCGTCGGCGAGTTCCAGAGTCTCGCGGTTGTCGTAGGCGTCGTGGGTGATCGTGCCACGCCCATACAGCGGGCCCTCGGGGGCGCGGACCGCTTCGAGGAGGACGTGGGCGAGGATGGCGCGCTGCGCCTCCCCCCACACTCCGCGGCGCAGCTCCATGGTGCGCTCGGTCGGCGTGTCCAGCGTTTCGGCGGTGGCGCGGGCGCCGGTGACGCCCGGGTCGCCGAGGAGCATCGTGACTGGGACGTCCATGGCGCTGGCGGCCATGGCGGCGATCGGCCGGCCCGACTCGCTGTCGATGGTGGCGCCGGACTTGGGCACCGCCTCCAGGGCCATGTCGGGCGTCATGACCGCGGTCGCGCCGGCGTGCTGAGCGTCGCCGGTGAGCCGGTCCGTCGCGGGCCCGGCGGCCATGCGGGCCTTGGCAGCGGCCTGCCTGCTGCCGCGGGAGGTGAGTTTCCACGCGAACCGGCTCAGGCTCTTGACGAGCCGAGCCCAGTCCGTGAGGAACTCGCGGTAGGCGTTGGCCCAGTCCAGGGCGGCGTAGGCGTCGGGGATGCCGAATCGCCAGTGGGCGTGGCCGCCGACCTGCACGTGGTAGACGGGGGCGTCCCACATGATGTCGCCGACCGCGCCGTCCAGGTCCCGCATGGTGCGCGGGCGATGGGCGGGCCGGTAGCCGAGCGCCGGATAGAACGTGGTCTTCCGCTCCTGGATGCGGGCGCCGAGGATCGGATCAATGCGGTCCGCCCAGTAGTCGCGCCGGTAGAAGCGCGGCTCCGAGCCGTCCTCGCTGTTGGCGAGGATGTCGCTGATCTCGTCCCACGGCAGCTGCCGCACCTGGACGCGGCCGGTGCGCGGGTTGGTGAACAGCGCCAAGAAGACGTTGCCGTCGGTGCCCAGCGACCTTTCCAGCGTCTCGTGGGCCTGGTCGCCGGAGAAGCTGCGCCGGTTGCTGGGGTCGGCGAGGAACTTCTGGATCACGTCGTCGACCTCGGGCGCGCGGGCCGTGATGTTGACGCCCTGGCCCCACACGTAGGCGACACGCAGGCCGAGACCACGGCGGATCAACGGGTTCTTCAACGCCATGACCCGGCACACCAGCGTCATTTGCCTCAAGCCATCCCTGGTGAACTCTTCGTCGGCCAGGGTGGTCATGCGGCGCCAGTGGGGGTCCAGCAGCCGGTTCTGCAGGTCGCTGACGCTTTCGCGGAGGTGCTCGTTTTCGGCGCGTTCCTGCCGGATCACCTCGGCCAGCTCGGCTTGCCCGGTGACCCGGTACCAGGTCTGGGCGATCGGCAGGCCGACCGATTCGCGGAGGGCGTCGAGCACGCTCATGGTCGCCTCCTCAGTAGTCGCTGATCGCGTAGGCGTCGACTTCGTCGTCCAGGTCGGATGCGTCGAGGATGAGGGTGCCGGCGAGGATCGGGGCGAGCAGCATCCGGTTGATCGCTTGGGTGCAGGCGTCGACCTGGTCGTCGTGGCTGGCGTTCGGGAATCCGGCGTGCTCGTCGATGAACTCGCCAACCCAGGGGGCGATCTCGGGGGCGGGCAACCAGATGGATCCGGCTTCGACGAACGGGGTGACCGCGCGGGCTCGCGCCTCCTTGGATCCGTCAGGTTCGACGGGGATGAGGCCGGACACCTGCCTGCGGAGGCTGTTGATCACCGCCGTGCCGTTCGCCTTGTCCTCGACCAGCTTCAGCGTCGCCTGCGGCCATTTTGCGGCCATCTGGCGCAGCGACCGGCACGTTTCCACGAACGACAGCCGCTCGTGCACCTGGTCGAGGAGGAACAGCTCCAGCCCGTAGCGGGCCCACACCTGGCCGACCACGTAGTCGCTGGCGGCGGTGTCCTTGAACGCCATGTCCCAGCTCATGCAGACCTCGTCGGCGCCGGGCGCGATGTGCGCGCCATCCGGCCGGACAACCCAGCGGGGTGAGCTGTACTCCCGCCACCACTCGCGCAGGAAGATGTCACCGCTGGCGGGCGAGGGGCGGCCCTGGTAGAGGCTCGCCCAAGTGCGGGATCCGGAGCGGATCTTGATGGCTTCCCACTGCGCGCGGGTCCGGCCTCGGGCGGAGAGCATGAACTCGCCGGGTTCCCGGCCGAGCGGGTCCGTCTCCCCCTTGGCCGGGTCGTGGTCGGCTTGTGCGGGGATGTTCACGACCCGCCACAGGTGACCGTCCTCGGCCGCGAGGAGCCGCCCGGCGAGGTCGTCCTGGTGCCAGCGCGTGAGGATCAGCACGACGGGGGCGCCGGGGGCGAGCCGGGTGGAGGCGACGTCGGTCCACCAGTCCCACACGTTCTGCCGGTAGGTGGCCGAGTCGGCTTCGGACCGGTCCTTGATCGGGTCGTCGATGATCGTCAGATCGGAGGGGCGGCCGGTCAGTGCGGATCCGATACCGGCTGCGTAGACGCCTCCGAGGTGGCCGGCAAGCTGCCATTCGTGCTGGGCGGCGAGGTCGTCGCGGAGCCTCAGCCCCAAGACGTCCTCGTGGGTGAGGATCTTGTTGCGGACCGCCCGGCCGTTGCGGCGGGCCAGCGCCATGCCGTACGAGGCGACGATGATCCGCAGGTCCGGGTTTCGTACCAGCGCCCACACCGGGAAGATCTCAGCGACCCGGCTGCTTTTCCCCTCCTGGGGTGGGCAGCTCAGGATGAGGCGCCCATCGGGGGTATCGAACAGCCGCACCAGCTCGTCGTCGATGAGGTCGAGCGCAGCGGTCTGAACGGTCTTGTGGTCGAGCTCCTGGGCGAGATCGCCGGGGGTCGCCCAACGCCGCTTGGGCTGCTGGAACATGCGGGCGGCGTGAGCGAAGGCGAGGTCAACGGCCACCAGCTCACCCCCGCCGTCAGGTCATCGCGACAGGCCAGTCCCCTGCACGAAGGGGGCAATGGGCTCGAACTCCGGGTCGCTGACGACCTCGGTGACCCGCCCGACGAGGCGCTCGTACAGGCGGCGGTGCTCGCCGTACTGCTCGTCGCTGTTGGTCCCGAGGAGCGCGGTGACGGACATCTTCACAGAGTCGCGGCTCATTCGACGTCGCCGCTCGCGACGATGGTCAGCCCCGCTTCGTTGAGGTCGAGCAGGATGCCCTTCACCAGGGTTTCGACGTGGTCGGGCTCGGCGGCGAGCGTTTCGTCTCGCATGAGGGAATCCGTCAGGGCCTGCCGGGCGGTGAGCGGCACAAATATCGGGCCGCCGCCGGAGAGGACGACGAACTTCTGGGGGGCCTCGAAGAGGCTTGCGGAGGGCTGGCGCCCTCGGAGGCGGAACAGCTTCACGGCACCTCGCTCCCGGACGTTCAGGTGATCTGGATCGGGTCGCCTTCGAGGAGGGGGATCTCTGGGGTGGCAGTCACCTTCGCCCAAGGGATGAACGTCCCTGGTGAGGTGCTGAAATCCCACGGCGTCCCCGGCCCGATGAGGATCAGGATGGCGGTGTTGCCGTCAGCGTCCTCACCCCACGCTGCCGCCCCCCACGCGTCAGCGGCGGGGCGGACACCGTACGGCCGGACCTGAGCGACCACGGGAAGACCGTCCACCTCGACGTTGACGTCCACCACGATGTACACGTATTCGACGGTTTCACGCGGATACTGCTCCACACCCACCCCCATCTGGTCAGTGGCGGCCGGTACGGGCAGACCAAGGGCGACGGGACGTGGTCGCAGACCAGGCCCGGCGGGAAGAGGTGACGCGGATCATCAGGTCGCCCGTGGAGCTCTCGCCCGCAGCGGACACCGGGCGTGCCGTGTCGGCCTCTCCAGCCCTGCCGAGGGCGATGGTCTTAGCGAGGGTCAGCGGGCGGGCCGTAGTGGCCTCTGAGGCGCGGGTGAGCGTGATGCCCTGAGAGGTCTCAAGGGTGAACGTTCGCGCGGTGTCGGCCTCTACAGTGCGTCCCGGAGTGATGCTCTTGGAAAGCGTCACCAGCCGGGCGGAGTCAATACCTGTGACCCGGCCGAAGGAGACCGTCTTGGCCGCAGTGAGCGGTTGGGCGGTGGTGGTCTCCGTAGCCCTGCCCAGAGCGACGGTCTTGGAGATGCCCAGGGTGCGGGCGGAGTTGGTCTCCGTGGCCTGGGTGGGCGTGAACGCCTTGGAGACGGTCAGCGCCCTGCTGGTGCTGGTTTCGCCGGCGCGGCCGAGGTTGATGACCTGGCCGACCGCGACAGTAGACGCTGTGTCGGTCTCACCAGCTCGGCCCAGCGTGAGCGTTTTGGAGATGGTCAGCGGGCGGGCGGTGTTGGTTTCTGATGCCCGTCCGAGGGTGGAGGGGGCGCCCACGGTGACCGCGGAAGCAGTGTCTGCCTCTTCAGTGCGGCCGAGGGTGATCGTCTTGGCGAGGGTGAGCGCTGACGCCTCGTCTGCCTCAGTCGCGCGGCCGACCGTTAGAGCCTTGCCTGCGGTGAGCGGTCGCGCCTCGTCTGTCTCGCTCGCCCGGCCGATCGGCAACGACTTGCTGACGGTGAGCGGTCGTGCTTCGTCTGTCTCACCCGCACGACTGGCCGTCAGCGCCTTGGCTGGCGTGACCGTTCCCGCGGTGTTGACCTCCGAGGCGCGGCCGACGGCCAACGTCTTGGTTGTGGTCAGCGCCTGGGCGGTGCTGGTTTCGGTGGCGCGGCCCAGCGCAATGACCTGGCCAGTGGCCAGGGCGGAAGCCGTGTCGGTTTCGCCGGCCCGACTCAGGGTGAGGGTCTTGGTGACGGTGAGCGGGCGGGCGGTGTCAGCTTCGCTGGCGCGGCCCAAGCCCAGGATCTGGGTTTTGGTGACGGTGAGCGTGGCCGCGGTGTCGGTCTCCGCTGCCCGACCGATCGCCATGGTCTTGGAGACAGTCAGCGCTCGCGCCGTGTCCGCCTCGACGGCCTGGGCGAGGTTGACGGTGGTTCCACCGCCGCCGGACGCGGCCAGTAGTGCGACAGACGCGGTGACTACACCGGATGAGGCGACTGAACCCACCGAGTTCGGCGGAGTGACCGGGGAGCCAGAGGTGTTCGTGGTAGCGAGACCATCGTCGGCGACCTCGGTAATGGTGCCGCCAGACCCGGTCGCCGCTGATCCGGTGTCGCCGCGTTCGGTATACCCGGTGGGCGGGGTGATGTTCGTCGACCCGGTCGACTGGCGTTCCCCGAGAGCCGACAGGATCACACAGCCAGCCGACGTGGGGGTGACCGCAGGGTGGGCGTGCGAGGTGACCGCGGTCGAGGTTTCCTGCCGGAACGTGATCGCGTTGACGTAGCCCGAGGAGGCGCAACCCCGGTAGATGACCAGAACCGCGGACTGGCGGTTCGTGCCGTTCATGACCAAGCCGGTGTTGCCGGACTCGGAGCCGGTGCACACCTTGGACAGGACGCGGAACCTCAGGGAGCCCTGGGCGCTGTTCTGGCTACCTTCGAGGGTCCACCCGGCGGGGTCAGTGACGGTGTTGCCGCTGGAGGAGGACCAGAAGATGATCGCCACATCGCCCGAAGCCGGAGCGGAACCCCCGGCAGGCCAGGCGACATTCAGGGTGGCGGTGTTGGCGCCAGCGGTCGCACCGGAGACGTAGGAGATAGCCACGCGGTCGCCCTCCTGCGGGGAGGAGTGTTACGAGGCGCGGGCGAATCCGCCGGACGGGACGGTCACGGTCACGGTGGTGCCGTCCGTGGTGAGCGTGATGTCGTGGAACGTCAGCGGGATGACCGTGGTGTCATCCCCGCCAGTGGTGTCCGGGTCGTAGCAGACGACGAGCTTCGCAAGCGTGTTGTTGGAGGCACCGCCGAGGTTCGTGTAGACGAGGTCATCAGCGTCGATGTCGACCCGGTTGTTCGTGTCGTCCACCGTCACCGTCACCGACGAGAGCGTCTTGCGGGTGTAGTTCGTGGCGTCCGCCTCGTCGTTCGCGGCGGCCAGGAGAGCCGACAGGGTGTCGTGGTCAACGATGGTCCCGTCAGCCTCCAGCCCGGACGACTTGAGCAGAACGACGATCAGGGCATCGTTCGTGGCCGGTAGCCCCGCGTAGTAGGCGATCCGGCCTTTGGCAATGTTCGCGACGACGTCAGCCACCGCGGCCTCCTCTGTGAGAGCGAGAGGCCGCGCGGCCTCAAAATGGTGAGCAGGGTCAGGCGGAGCGGGTCAGGCGGCAGGCCCCGGCAGGAACGCGGGAGCCTCGCTGGCGGGGATGGTGGCGTGGACGGTCTCCACGGACCGGATGCGGACCGACTGCTGGTCGGCGCCGTGGCGGATCGTGTCGTTGCCGAGCTGATCCGTCTTGACCTCGACGAGGCGGCCGTCCTTGTCGCTGCGGTACACGCGCTTCTGGTCGTGGGTCGCGTGCGTCCAACCGTCCGGGCGGGCCTGGACGCTCTTATCGCGCAGCCACTCCGCGTACGTCAAGCCGCACGCCGGATCCCAGGAGGTAGGGGTGAGAGCCACAGCGACCTCCTCACAGCAAGGGGGAAATCAGATGTCGCGTTCGTAGAAGCTCCGCGTCTGGGCGAGCAGGCCGAGGATCTTGTAGTGGGGCAGGCTGCCGCCGGGCAGCGCGGTGAACATCTGGGTTTCGCCGGCCCGGTCGGGGTTCATGGAGACGGCGACGCCGGAGACGACGTAGTCGGAGATCAACTCATGATCCGGGGCGAGGCCGAACGCGGCGACGAACTCCTGAATGGCGGCCCGGAGCCGGGCGTCCGCTTCGTACTGCTCGACGGTCAACCGCATCCGGGCCTCCCGGGTGTCAGGCGGCGCGGGTTACGCGTTTGTCGCTGCCGGAGGTGGCGAGGGCGGCTTCGTAAGCGCGGGTTTCGGCGTCGTCGACGTCGTCGAGCTTGAAGAGGCGCAGACCAGGCTGGCTGCCGGGGATGGGGGCGAGGTAGCCGACGCGCACCCACCGGTCGATCGTCTTGGCAGTGACGCCTTTGATGGCGGCGGCCTGCTGGCGGGTCACGTACTCCTCGCCGTCAGGGCCAGTGAGAGTCGCAGGCATGGGCCCCCAGACATGCGAAAGCCCCGGGCGCTCGAAGCGCTGCCGGGGCACAAGTCTTCCGTCTGCGGGATGAGGTTAAACCCCAGTTCACCGGCTTGTCCAGCCGGAGGCGATCACAGCGGGTTCGGCGCCGATTCTCGCGCTCCTCTCGGGCCAGTAAGGATCGCCGCTCTACGCGGTCTTGCGCGGTCGACCGCCAGTACGCGGCTGCGGGCCTGGGGGTAGGGCAGGGACGCCGATCTCGCGCACTTTGCGGCGGATGTAGGCGGCACTGAAGGTGTAGCCGGCCTCGATCTGTTCGGGAGTCTTGCGCGCTTTGAGGTGGGCGGCGATGTCGTCGGGGGTGTGTCCGTCGCGTACGGCGGCTGCGAAGGCGTTGAAGAGGGCGGACTTGCGGTTGGCGGCGGTTTCTTCGGCGGCGGTCCATTCGTTGTCGGCTTGGTCGAGGTCGTCGAGGGTGCTCATGAAAAGAGGATACGAAACAGAGTTGCGGAACTCAAGTTCAACCAACTACGATACTGAGTATCGAAACGAAGCGCCGAAACCTGAAGGACGACATGACCACCTACGCCATCCGCTTCACCGCCCGCACCCTCCTCGGCACCCGCACCCGCACCACCACCTGCACCAGCAAGGCCCGCGCCGTCACCGCATTCACCGCCGCCTTCCACCGCCAGGCCAAGCAGAACATCGCCGACGCCGTCATCCTCGCCGAAGTTGCCCGCCCCAACCAGCTCATCGCCGACCTGGCCGACGCCGCGAAGGCTGACCGTCTCGCCAAGGCTGACCGCGCCGCCCGCCTCGCGGTCGCCGTCCTCGGTGATGGTCACACCGAGACCGCCGCCCTGCTGTTCCAGGAGGCGGTCGCCCTCCGCGCCGCCGCCTGAACGTCACGCGCACTGGCCCCCGCCTTCGGCAGGCGGGGGTTTTTCGCGTGTTACGACTCGTTGAGGCCGAAGAACTCGGCGACGGTGAGCAGCCTGTCGGCGTCGGAAACGTGGATGGGCAGCGTGCTGGGCACGATGTCGACGCCGCCGGCGCGCGGGAAAAAGACGGCGGGCCGGGGCGCGCTGAGGGGCGGAGGGGAGGTTTGCATGTCCCCTCCATTCTCCCAGACGGTCAGGAGGCTTTGACCTGGTCGTCGACCTGCTCGTTGTATTCGTCGAGGCGGAGGACACGCCCGCAGTTGGGTCGGCGGCAGCGGACGCTGTCGTCACCAGGCCGCCACTCCAACGTCTGCCCGCGGCACCAGTCGCAGCGAAGGTCTTTGCGGTGGACAACCACATCGGACGGGTCGTGGGTGACGAGGAGCGCGTGCCAGCGGTTGATTTCCTGGCCAAAGCCCAGGGCAAGGTCGGGGTGGCGGAGGATGCGTTCCGACCGCGCGACGAGCCAGGCGCAGCCGATGCTGATGGAGTCGGCGAGGCCGCCTTGGCGGGCTTGGGTGTCGATGCGGAGGTAGGTGGCGCGCCAGTCGCGGAGCCAGCCGTCGAACTCGTCGAGGTCTTCCACCGTCGGGGAGAGGCTGGCCCTGGTGTTGCTGCCGGAGACGCGCCCCCCCTGCTTTTGGGCGCGGTGGCCGTCGGCTTGTTGGGCGTAGACGCAGGCGGCGCCGTCCAGCTTCGACATCTTCGCTTTGAGGGCGTAGATGCAGGCGGGGTCGTACACCGGCTCACCGTAGACCGGCTGGAAGCGCGGCGACTCCGGGCGAGCGGGGTAGAGGAGCGGGGTGTGCCATGCGGCCAGGGCGGCGAGGTAGACGGTTTTCGCCTCCTCGTACTGGCGGACTTTGCGGCGGGCGCCGTTCATGCAGGGTCCTGCACACCAGCGGGTGGTGTCGTACATGTTGCCTCCCTGGTCGTACGCTTACGGGGAGGCTTGTGAGCCTGGTGGGGCTGGGGCGGCTTTCTGCTTGGGGCGGGGAGCCGCTTCCTGCTGTCAGGGGCGGGCGGAGAAACGCTCACAGCGGCGCGCGACGGGGGCGGAAAGTCGGGGCCGTTGCAGATGGTCGCGGCGCCCTGAGATTACGGGCCTTCGACGTGGCGGGCGGCGAACGCCCACACGGTGATCGCGTTGTTGATTGCCGCGCTGACGTGGCACGGATCGTCGTCCGGGCCGAGCCCGTACGCCTCGCGCAGCCGTTCCCGCTCCCGCTCCCCCTCGGCGTACAGGTCGGCGACAATCCGGGCCCGCTCGTCCGCACGCGCCTGCTCGACCTGCTGGCGGAGCCCGGCCATCTCCTCGTCGCGGATCGCGAGCACGACGTCGGCGAGATCAAACTCTGTCGCCCCGACGATCTGCGCCATACCGGAAAAGCCGTACGGGTCGGGGACGGCGCTGGCCTTGATGCGGGCGATGAGCGCGGCGGCGAGGCGCTGGCGGAGGTCGTCACCCATCGCCCTTCGCCTCCAACTGGGCGATCTGCTCGGAGAGATCCCTGTCCCGCTGGCCCGCCGTGTAGCCGGCTTCGCCCCCTTCATGCCGCACCCCGTCGAGGATCTGCCGCCACACGGAGACGCGTTCGTACGGGTCGGCGTCCGCCAGGGCGGCCAGCTTCCTCAGCACGGGGTCAAGGTCAGGCATCGCCGGTCTCCTTGGCGCCGTAGACCTCGAACAGGTGCCAGACCATGCCGTCCAGGCGGGCGGTGGTGCCGAACCACTTCGCCGACGCCGGGACGGGGTGGCCGGTGCCGAACACCTGGAAAGCGCGGGGAATCGCGAACTCGCCGTGGTGTTCGACCCAGAACTCGACGACGAGATCACCCCACATCCGGGCTGCGGCGACAGCGAGCGGGTTGCCTGTCAACGGGATCCAGTGCGTCTTGTCGTCTACGGGCACGACGTGGCGGTGGACGGTTTTGGTGGGCTCGGCCATCAGGTCTCCTTCGGGTAGGTGTCGCGGACGACTTGGGCGGCCCAGTTCGCGTCGTTGAGGAACCCGCCCCGCTCGTACCGGGGGCGCGGGTGGTCGCCGCTGGCGACGACACGTTCGATCTCAGCAGCGATGTGCTCAGCGATCACCGGGGCGGCAGCCTCCAACGCAACGCGGGCGAGCACCGTGTACGCCGCCATGAAGTCCTCCCCCTTGATCGCAGCGGCGGCTGCGCGCATGGCGGCATCAGGAATCTCAGGCACGTCAGGTCTCCTTCGGGTAGGCGGTGCGGGCGATGCGGGCGGCGTCCTGTCCGGCGTGAACTCCACGGAGTGCACGCGCGACTGGGGCAACCGCTTCAACCTCCGCCGGACAGCAGGCGGCCATCCACCCGCCAGCCCCGTCCGTACGGATCGGCGTGCCGGGCGGGTAGTAGGTGCCGCACCCTGAGCAGGCGTCGTCGACCAGGGCGGGCGCGGCCAGGTCGCCGGTGTTCGGCTCCCAGATCTCCGGCCACCCGCAGCCGGGGCATGAGCGTTGGGTGTGGGTGAGGAGCATCTGCTCAGCCCATAGGCTGTGAGAGATGTAGCCGGTCGGGTGCACGGTGTGCCGGGCCGCGTCCGGGCAGGCGGTGTCAGGCATCGGGCTTCTCCTCATCGGGTGGGGTGGACGCGGCGGCGAGAACGTCCGGCGGCGGGTCCACGGGTTCGAAGCGGGGCCTGGTGTCCGGCGCCCGCCAGCGGGTGACACGACGCCAGAAGCGCCTCGCGGCGCTTCCTCGGCCTGCTCGGCGCCGCACGTTCGCAGCCTCTTCGTCGAGGGCGTCCCACCAACACGGCAAGCACTCCGGGGCGCCGCACGGCGGGATGTGGCGGGTGATCACGGGGCGGCTCCCACAGCGAGCGCCATCTCTGCACGCACCCGGCCAGCCCGCTCGTGAAGCATCTGCGCGTGCGCCTCTGCAGCCCGAGCTTCCGCCTCCGCCGCCCGCACCTCCGCGCGCCGCACATCCCACTCAGCAGACGCCAACCGGGCCAGCAAGGGTGTCGCCGGCTCACCCTCAACCTCGACGGCGAGCAGGACGGGCGGCTCCACCTTCAACGCCGCAGCGACGCGGGCCAGGGCGGCGACGGTGATGTTCTGCCGGCCCGCCTCCAGGTTCGCGATCGACGACCGGGTCAGGTTGACCGTGGCGGCGAGATCCTCCTGCGATAAGCCTCGGGCCGCGCGGAGTGCCCGGACGTTGCGGCCGAGCGTCGCCACCAGCATCAGCGGGGTCAGGGTTTCAGCCACGGTTCAGCTCCTCGATCACTGGCTCTTCGGTGATCCACAGCCAGCCCTCGTCGCTGGGCTCTTCGCCGCGCTCGTGAACCGCCCAGGTACGCGCGCCCTTGGTGCCGAGGGCGCTGGTGGTCTCCGTGGCCACCAGGTCGCCGCCGTGAATGTCGTGGCCACGGAGGATGTTCAGGGCCGCGTCGAGGTCGCGGCATACGGCGATGCGGTTGCGCCCGTCCACGGGGTTGTCGCTGAACCAGATCACTTCGGCGATGTACACGGAGTCAGCCACGGTCGGCCTCCAGCTTGTCGGCGTGCTCGATGACTCGCTCGGCGAGGTCCGCCAGCTCGGCCACCTCCGGCGCCGGGTGCGGCAGGCGGCCGGCCCGGCGGATCGCGGCCTGCAACTGCTCGCCCGCGGCGCGGATCTGGGTGGACGCGGCGGCCAGCCACAGGCGGGAAATCTCCCGGGACCCGTCAGGCGTGTCGTGGTCCGTTCGGGCCACCGCCCGGGCCCGGCCCAGGATGACCGGCAGACGCCCCGTCAACGCCTCAGCCTCCACCCACCGGTCCTCCACCGGCCACCGGGCAGCACCCCGGCCGGAGACAGCGGAGCGGATCAGCGACCGGATCTGCCGGCACAACTCCTCAACCAGGTCCAGATCGCGTTCCCGCCCCGCCGGACACCCGTCCAACGTCGGGTCGGAGGCGTACACATCGGCGGCGGCCCGGCACGTCTTCGCGATGACGCCGAGGAGCGACGCGCCCCGATCCGGGGCGCTGTACGCGGCCTGCTCAGCGGACGCTGCGTGGCGGAGGAACACGGCGGTACGCGGCTCCCGGATCACCGCTCACCTCCGGCGACCGCCTCAATCTGGGCGGGCACAATCCGCTCCAACCAGCCCGGCCACGCCCGCCGCACCTGCTCCGCATCCCCACCACTGAGCAGCACCCCGAGGACGGCGGACAGCAGCCCGTCCGCCGTACCCCGGATGACGTCGGCGAGCATCAACCCCTGCTGCTCCGCAAGACGCACCTGCTGCTCAGCGATCCCCATGTCATGGCACACCTTGGCGAAGCGCACACACCGGTCGCGCTCCTGCGCCTCGAGGGCGGCGAGCCCGCGGACCGCCTCCCCTGTGGCGTAGATGCCGATGTCCTTCACCGCGCCCCGGGTGACACCAATCAGGCCGGCGCCATGGCCGACGCCCTCCCCCGGCTCCGCAGTCCCCGCGCCCGGCCCGGCGTCCTGCGCCTCCTCCACCTGCCTCCGCAGCAACCCGGCGTACAAGTGCACCCGCGCCCACGACATCTGCAGCATGCCGAGCACCGCCTCCGTCGCACTGACGGTCGGCTCGCCGTGCAGCGCGGACCAGGCCGACAGGGCTTCGCCCTTCGCCTTCGCCACGTCGGCCCGCTGGCCGGCGTGCATGCGGCACGCGTCCAAACCGGTGATCGCCGCACCGTGGCAGACGGCGCCGCCCTTGCGTTTCTTCGCACACTCCTGCATGCCGTGCTCGGGGCACCAACGGCCCGGGCGTGTGGGGTCCGGCTGGCGCACGGGGCCGCCGGTCACGCCGCACCGCCCAGGGCTTGCGGGGCTGTAGTGGCCTGTGAGGGCTGTGCGGCACGGGGGGCGCTCTGGACTGCCGGTGGACCCTGTTCGCCGCTCTGTGTGCGATGTAGCCCCTTCTGCGGCGTACGGAGGACGTAAGGTCGCCCGCACTGCCCGCTCCGCACCGGCTCTCGGGAGGTGCTGCTGTGCCAGTGGGTGCGGTCGCACCACGGGCAGACCACGGTGACGAGCCGGTCGCCGACGGGGCGGGCGGTTGCCCACCGGGTGATGAGACACACCTCGACGACGCCGCCCCCGGGGCTGCAGACGACGGAGCACGGCGAGCACAGGCCGTCGTCCTCGTCCCGGCCGCACACCAAGCAGCGGGGGTTGCAGACGCCGCGCAACGGGGCGGGCAGGCCGAGCGTGTGGAAGCGGTTCGGCTTCTTGAGCGGGGGCGGCGCCTGGGCGGGGACGGCAGGCGCGGGCGCGAGGTCCCACAGGGTGTCCTGCTCGGCGGGGGCGAGAGTGCGGGTCATGAGGGGTCCGCGTGCTGCTCGATGCGGTGCGGGTCGACTCGGCGGGCGGTGACGACGCTTCGCCATTCGCTGGTCAGCGCCGCGAACTCAGCCATCGAGTCACGTCGGGGGGCGGAGAAACCGTGCTCGACCAGGATCGGCGCGTTGTCGTCGAACCCGTAGGCGTCGAGCCCGAACAGGTCGATGGCGCCGATCTCGAAGGGCTCCTTGAAGACCGTCTGCTCGGGTCGATAGAGCTGGCCGATGACGCAGTGCCAGCAGTCCTCCAGGTCCAGGGTGTCGGGATCAACGCGGGCCGCCCAGCCGGGAGCGCGAAGGTCGAGGAGGGCGGCGCCGCGTGCTACGCGGTCGGAGATGTCGGGGAACTGCTCAGTGGCGGTCGGGGCGTTCATGATCCTTCTTCCTGAAGCTGGGCGGCGATCGTGTCGGCGAGGGTGTGGCATTCGGCCCGCAGGTCTTCGTCCAAGCCGTCGAGCACTCGGCGGGCGTGCTCCGGCGTCTTCGTCGTCGAGTAGGCGACCACCACGCAGCCCGCGGCGCGGCGGTCCAGGCTGCCGCCGGGCGCTGCGTCGGCGAGCGCTTGGGCGCGGGTGGCGATGGCGGGGTTGGCTGTCATGCGGCGGCCTCCAGCCGGCAGGCGACGCAGTAGGCGCACGGGCAGTCGGAGTAGTAGTGGGCCGTGACCGCGTAGCCGCACCGCCAGGAGGTCAGGCAGGTGGGGCAGGTGTAGTGGGCCACGTACCGGCCGTCATCCGCGTCGAGGGTGTGCGGTGTGACCCGGATCTGACGCATCAGCTCCCTGACCTCGGGCCCGTCGGGGAGCGCGGAGACGCGCAGCATGCAGGGCTGGCAGCCGCTGAGGTAGTGGGCGGGCTGGGTGGGGTGGCTGGCGATGGGTGGCCACGTCATGCCGTTGGCGGTGCGCCACTGCTGCCATTCGTGAAGCAGCAGGTTCGACTTCTGCGTGTTGCAGGAGACGCAGGCGCTGCCCAGGTTGTCGCGGTGGTTGTCTCCGCCCCGGGAGAGGGGGCGGATGTGGTCGACCTCGAAGGGGCCGAGGAGGTCTCCGCAGTAGCGGCACGATTCCGCGGTGAGGACGTCGGCGCGGTTGGCGTCGGAGACGGCGCTCTTGAGACGGGTGGTCATGGCGTCTCGCCGTGCTCGAAGCGCGCCGAGTGGGCCGCGGTGTAGGCGGCGGTGATCTGCGGCACGTTCGCACCCAGGTAGCTGCGCTGGTCGTACAGACCCTCATGTCCGCAGATCCGCGCGCATCGGCCCTCGTAGGTGATGCCGATCCGGTCGCAGCGACAGCAGGCCGCGAAGGCGCGTAAGTGGTCCCATTCGCCGTCGGGGCCGTAGATCTCCATCCACCCGTTGCGTGAGGTGCTGCCGTACACGGAGTCCTGGTCGGCGCGCGGCATGCCGAAGGCGGTGATGAGGGGTGTGCCGGTGGCGGTGGCGAGTTCTTGCCAGCGGTTGTCTTCGCGGTTATCGATGTCGGGCTTGACCTCGAACCACAGTGAGCCGCCTTGGGGGTCGCCGCCGAGGCCGTGGAGGCGGAAGTCGGGGAGGTATCGGCCGTTGGCGAGTTCGTAGCCCTCGGGTTCGTATTCCCATCGGATGTTGAGGTGGTTGAAGAAAACGGCGTACCGGGCTTCCAATCTGGACCTGAACCAGCAGCCGGCGTAGTGGGTCGGGATGGCCTTGATGGTCATGCGTCACGCTCGGCGAGCCGGACCTGCTGGTACTTCTTGCCGCTCTTACAGACGGCGGGCCGGGCCTCGAGGTAGCCGTGACGAACGGCGTCGCGGATCAGTCCGCAGGCGGTCTGGCGAAGAATTCCGCCTGCCCGCGCTGCTATTGCTACCTGAACTTCCCAGCTGCCCCACTCGCGGTCGCGGAGGTTGGCGGTGACGGCCCGCCAGGCGGGTCCGATTTTCTCTCCGATTTCGGGGTTCCATTCGTGGGTGACCATTCGCTGATCCTTTCTGTGGGGGTGTGGTCGTGGGGTTGTCCCGGGGCGGATACCCCCCGGCGACGGACGGCCTGTCCCAACCGGCCGTCGCCTCATAGAGGGGGACACAGGGACATGCAGGTCAGAGGGGGTGTGGGACAGATTTCTTGTCCCAAACGCTGTCCCAACGGCGTTTACGCAGGTCATGCGTGGTTTCAAAAGTGGGACAGGATCTTGGGACAGCTGGGACAGAATTAGCGATCTTGCATTTCCGCAGGCCAGTACCCACCTGGGGTACCCTCAGATCTTGTCCCAGCAGGTCAGAGGCGGTTTTCGTCATCCGACACGCTCCACGGACATGCCGTTCAACGCATCCCACTCGACCCGGTGATCGGACAGAATTCGAGCCACCGTGGACTTCGGAATTCCCGTCGCCTCCTCCACGTCCCGCATCGTCATAGGCTCCAAGAATTGCATTCGACATTCTTTTATCTGCGCCCACTGAAGCAATTTCTTGTCCGTTACAGCGGTCCACGGCCATTCACCTCCGCGCTTCAACAAGGTGGGGAAAGAACGCTCATCGCGGGCGCCCCGCCAGTGGCGGACGGCGCCGTCGTCGGCAAGGAACAGCCCGAACTCGGGCCAGCGCAGCCACAGCGACGCCCCGTACGGCCGCTCAGGGCGCTTCTGCCCGCCGGTGCCGTGCGGGCAGTGGGTTTCAATGAGGACGGCGCAGCCGCGGTTCCTGATGCGGTCCAGGGCTTGGGAGACGGAGCGGGCGTGCTTCTCCTCTATGGGGTCGCCGGACGCCATCCGGTACAGGGGGCCGGTCAGCAGCAGGTCCGGGCGGGCTTCAGCAACCAGGTCGTCCAGCCAGGCGTTGTCCTCGGCAGTGAGCAGGTCCAGGCCGGCCGGGCGCACTTCGATGGTGAGCTGGCCACTCTGGTAGGCGTCACGGGCCTGGATGCGCAAGGGTCGGAGCTTGCGGCGCGACTGGCGCTCGGAGTTCTCCAGGTCCAGGTAGAGGACGCGCAGCGGCGGAATCGTCTCGCCGGTGAAGGGGTGGATGCCGGACGCGGCCTGGATGGCGATCTGCCGCCACAGTGTGGACTTGCCGCCGCCTTCGGGGCCGGTGAGCATGAGCCGGTCGCCGCGCTCCAGCAGGCCGGGGATGAGCCAGTCGTATTCCTCTTCGGGCGCGTTGAGGAACTCGTCCAGGTCGACGATGTGCCGCTGCGGGCGGCCGACGGTGATGGTGTCGGCGGTTTTGATGAGCCGTTCGGCGAGTTCGCGCAGCAGTTCGGGGCCGTCGTCGGGGTCGGCGGTGCGCAGGCGGACGGAGATGCGGTCGGCTTCGGCGGCGCCGACCCGGTTGCGGTAGTGCCGCAGGACGATACCGGCGTGGTAGGCGGGGTCGCCGACGCCGAGGGCGCCTTGCATGAGGTCGTGCAGGTAGAGCGGGCCGCCGACCTGGCCGAGGGTCTTGGCTCGCTGGAGGTGGTTCTTGACCGCGATGGTGTCTGTGGGGGCGTCAGAGTCGTAGAGGTCGAGGATCGCGGTGTAGATGATCTGGTGGCCGGGCCGTAGGAAGGCGACGGGCTCGGGGAGGACTGCGCGGATGTACCCGACGATGTAGGGCACGGTCATGCAGGCGCCGAGGACAGCCTTCTCGGCTTCCAGGTCCCAGATCGGTTCTGGCTCGGTAGTCAACCGGTCCCCCATGGTGCTCTTGCGCTGGTTGGTGGTCAGGGTCGGGGCGGGGCCGGTCTTCGCTCGGGCATGCGAAATAGGGGCCGCGGCGGCCGGTGAAACCCTGTCCAGTGGAGGGATTGATCTCTGCGTGTGTATCCACGAGCATATCTATCATGGATACACACAGCAACGTTGCGACGGTATGCCCTGTACGTACAAGGGATACGATTGCCGCCATGAAAGACACCCACACGCCGCACCACCCGATCCGGGTGGAGGAGGAGCTGTGGGAGACGTTCGGCCAGCTCGCAGGTAAGCGCAACCGTGCTGAGACCATCCGCGAGTTCATCCGCTGGTACGTAGGCGAACCCGACGCGGTACTGCCGGCCCGGCCGGGAACCGAGGAGTCCGATCCCTCGGCCGGCGCCGCAGGCTTGAGGTCGGAGCTGCGTCGAGCGCTGGCCGAGTTCAATCACTCGCCAGCACAGATGGCTCTTTCCGTCGACAAGGACGAGGCTCTTTCGTCCCTGGAGCTGCAGCTTCTCTCTCTGGCCGCTGACGGCTTGTCGGACGCTGAACTCGGCGAATTCCTGGGGGTTTCCTCCAGGACGGCGGGGATGCGTGTCAAGAAGCTTGCGGCGAAGGTCCAGGCTGCCGGCGGCGTGAAGGTGTGGGTTCCCAAGATCCCTGGGAAGCGGGCGGTTGGCGGCTGACGCGCCGCCGCACCTCAGAACAGCCCGTCCTGCACGGTCTCCCCGTACGTCTCTTCCGTCACGGGCCCGGCTTTGGCCGCCCTCGCCCGGTGCTTGGCCGCGCACCTGTCGCATGTCAGCGCGGTGTACAAAGTCAGGCGTGGCCTGCGGCCGGTGATGATGAGGGTGGCGGGGCGGGCGCAGGTGCTGCAGGTGGAGGTCCGCATTGGGCTGCTCCGGGCGTGCGGGCTGACGCTTTTGTACCCAGTCGGTTTCTGTAGCGTCTGCTGGGCTGCGGCGGCGCGCTGTGGTGGTGTCGCGGGAGGCTGCTGGGGGTGGGTGTGGGGCGCGGAACCGCAGGTCGGGGCGATGGTTTAGGAATCGACTGGTGACCGCAAGTTGGGCGCTCATTCGGGCCACCGCCTGACGGGGATGCCCGCCTTCTCGGCGAGGTCGGCGGTGTAGCTGGCCCCGTGTGAGCCGTGAGGTTGTGGCCGGCGGCACGCGGGTTTCACGCAGGGGGCGATGAAGGCGAGGCAGTGGTGGGCGCCGAGGGCGACCATGTGTGCGTCGCGGTGGAGGGCGGCGGCCGGGCAGAAGGTGGTTCCGTTGTTTCGGGTGCGCCGGTGCGCGGGGGTGCATTTCGGTGTGGAGCAGGTGGCCCAGTTGGGGCGGTGGGGTTCGACGTGGAGGGCGATTCCTGTGTTGTCGTACCAGCCGGCTTGGTCTTCGCAGTATTCGGCGGCGTGGGTGTCTGCGCCGTCGGCGTCGCCGTGGACGACGGTGATCGTTGTGTGGCCGGCCTGGCGCGCCTGGCTGATTGCTTCGTCGAGGTAGTCCCATACGGCGGCGCTGGGGACGCCTTCGCGGGATCCGGTGACGAGGATCCGGTAGGGGGCGGGGCCTGTTTCGTTCCGGACGGTTCCGGATCGTTCTGCGCCTTGGGGTTCGGGCTGGTGTTGGGCGCACCGCGGCCCGCAGGCGTACGGCCTCGAGGGTGTGGCTCCGCATGGCCCGGTTCCGGCTGCGCAGGGCCCGTAGAGGCGGGACGGGCCCGGCCGCCGCACGGCGGCCGGGCTGGTGATCGGCGGGTTAGACATGGCTGGCCGCCCGGAGGTGTTCAGGGACGTCTTCGAGAAGCTCATAGAGGGTGTGGAGTCCGTCGGGGGTGAGGGTGGTGGTGCGGGTGGCGCTGTCGCCTTCGAGGTAGTCCATGCCGCGGATGTGTCCGTTGGGGAGGACGGTGGTGATGAGGAAGCGGCGGCGGGTGTTGGTGCGTCCGGCCCAGATTTGGGCTCGGCAGGGCGTGGTGGGTTCAGGCATCGCGGGCATCCCTGGTCGTCCTGCGTTGCCGCGGTGGTTTGCCTGCGGCTTCGCGGGCGCGTTCCTTGGCGGCGCGGTCGGTTCGGCGTGCGGCGAGGCAGTCGTCGCAGGTGACGGTTTTCTCTTTGAGGTGGCGCCGGTAGCCGCGGACGGTGCCGTGGGGGAAGTCGTTAGTCACGGCTCGCCTCCGGCACGTCGGTGAGGAGCCGGTAGCCGGTGCTGGTGGGCCGGAACCGGTCGAGCCGGATGCGGGTGTGGCGTTGGCGGGTGCGGCTGTCGGGGAGTCCGCGGATGTCGACTTGGACGACGGTGGCGTGGGTGTCGTCGGTTTCGAGCACGCGGATTCGGCGTCCGGCGGAGCGGGGGTCGTTGTCGGCCCACACCTGGTGGGGGCGGACGGCAGGGGCGTCAGCCATGGCTGGCCATCCCCTCCCTGGTGGCGGCGCGGGCTTCGTCGATGCGGGCGCGGAGTTCGTCGGGGTCGTCGACGCGGGGCGGGATGTCGTCGACGCCGGGCTGTGCGAGGTAGGCGGGGACGGGCGGCAGCGCCCCGCGGAGGGCGGGGTCTTGGTGGGCTGCGTGGTAGGCGTCGGCTTGCGCTTCGAGCCAGGCGATGGCGGGGTTAAGCACCGGGCACCTCCTGGTTGACGGCGGCGATGATGGTGGCGGCGTAGCCGGGTGTGAGGGCGACGGCGATGAGTTCGTCCTGGCCGTCGGTCCGCTTCGCGTAGAGGTTGCGTGCGCTGTGGTTGCCGGGGCGCAGCTGCAGCGGGGCGGCCAGCTCGGGCTCGGCGGCTTCGACGTCGGCGAGCACCTGGCGGAGCTGGGTGTTGGCGATGGCGATGTTGGCGAGCGACCCGGTTTCCAGCAGGTCGAGCGCCGCGCGGAGGCGGGAGGCGAGGTCGGTGCTCATCAGCTGGCCGCCGCCCCGACGTCGTCGAGCGTCTGGCTGGCGGTGGTGCCGCGGATGTCGGCGAGCACCTGCTGCAGTTGGCCGGGGCTGAGGAGCACCTCGCGCGCCTTCGAGCCGTCGCTGGGCCCGACGACGCCGCGCTGCTCCAGCTGGTCCATGAACTGTCCGGCCTTGGCGAACCCGACCCGGGCTTTGCGTTGCAGGAAGGAGGTGGAGCCGAACTGGGCGGTGATGATGAGCTCGGCGGCCTGGGCCAGCAACTCGGTGTCGTCCCCGGCGGCGGGCGAGTCGGCGGCCGGGCTGCGGAACAGCGTCTCCTCCGGCTCGGCGCCTCCGTCGTCGTCGGCGAGCTCATCCGGCCACGGGCTGCCTGCGACGGCTTCCCCGGCGTCGAGGTGTCCGACGGGCATGAGGACGCCGATGACCCGGTGCTCCACCTGGATGAGGATCGGGTCGGTGGGTTCGGGTCCGACGTGGACGGTGAGGACTTCGCCGGGCTGGGTGGCCTTGGCCCACCTGCTGAGGTAGGTGGGGGTGAGGCCGAGGAGCGGTGACGCGGGGGTGAGCGCGCGCTCCACCACGGGCCGTAGCAGGCGGCGCCAGTTCCTGAGCGGGCCGTGGCCGCGTCCGTGGAGGACGAGCCGGGTGCCGTCCTCCGCTGTGATGGTGAGGCCGAGGGAGTCGATGGTGTCGCCGCGGGGACTGGCGGGCACCGGCACCTTGTCGATGAGGATCTTCAGCTGCGGGTTCAGCTTCTTCGTGTGCTTGAACAGCTTGAGCATGCCGACGATGTCGTCTCTGCCGATCGCCACCGCGGCGTCGTCTGCGGTGTCGTCGAGCTCGTGCCGGCTGGCGGCCATGGTGTACCGGTCGGTGGCGACCGCGTAGGCGGCGCTGTGGCGGACTTCGATGAGGACGACGCCGAGTTCAGGCACTTCCGGGTCGGTGCCGGCGTGCGGCAGCACCGGTGTGAGCAGGTCGTGCAGGTCTTTCGTCGTCAGGTCGATGCGGGTCATCGGCTACTCCACGGGGTGAGGGGCCCGGCCACCCGGCCGGGCCCGGGCGGATCAGGACAGGCGGAGCGCCATGACGAGGTAGCGGTAAGCGGGGGTGCCGCCGGGGTCGACGATGAGGGCGGGTTTGGCGCCGGTGGTCATGCCGATGCGGGCGCGGCCGTCGACTCCGGCGAGGCCGTCGAGGAGGAACTGGGATTGGAAGGCGATCTCCATGGGCGCGCCGTCGAGTTCGGCGGCCACGGTTTCGGCGCCGCGGCCGGTGTCGCCTCCGCCGGCTTGCACCAGAACTTCGCCGTCGGTCCAGGAGAGGCGGACGGCGGTGTTGCGCTCGGCCACCAGCGAGACGCGCTTCACCGCGCTGATGAGCGGCGCGGCGTCGACCTCGGCCCAGATGCTGAAGTCGCTGAGCTGCAGGCGGGCGTTGTAGTCGATGAACTGCGGGTCGAGCAGCCTCACCGTGGTGGTTCGGCCTCCGCCGGTGAAGGCGGCGAGCCCGTCGGTGACGCCGACGCTGACCGGCCCGGCGGGGAGGCTCTTGGCGATGTCGGCGAGTACCCGCCCGGGGATCATGGCCCCGGCGGGGGTGTCGACTCCGTTCGGCTGCCAGGCGAGGTCGCGGGCGGCGATCCGGTACCGGTCGGTGGCGGCGAGGGTGAGATCGCTGTCGTTGATGTCGAGCCGGACGCCGGTGAGCATCGGCAGGGTGTCGTCCTTGCCTGCGGCAGGCACGACTTGGGCGACCGCGGCGGCCAGGGTGTGGGCGTCGACGTCGCCGATCGCGTCGGGCGCGTCGGGCAGGTTCGGGTAGTCGTCGATGGGCAGGGTGAGCAGTCCGAATTCGGCGGACCCGCAGGTGATGGTGGCCTCGTGGCCGGAGAGGGTGAGTTCGACGGGCTTTTTGGGGAGTGCGCGGACGATTTCGACGAGGACCCGCCCGGGCAGGAGGACTCGCCCGGGTTCGGCGACGTCGGCGGAGATGGTGGCGCGGCGGCTGGTGTCGTAGTCGAAGGCGCTGATGGTCAGCTCGTCGCCGTCGGCGTCGAGGAGGAGTCCGGTGAGGACGGGTACGGCGGGCCGGTTGGTGAGGGCGTGGGCGGCCCAGGCGACGGCGTCGGCGAGGACGGCGTGGTCGATGACGAGTTTCATGCGGCGGCGTCCTCAAAGGTGAAGGGGAGAAGCTCCTGGCCCGGCGGTATGGCGGGCGGGGTGTCGCGGTGCGGCGGCGTGATCCGGACGATGGGGTCGCATCGGTGGTCGCGCTTCCACTGGCGGGCGTCTTCCTCGGTGAATGCGCCGTCGTGGTCGTCTTCCAGCTCGTCGGCCATGAAGGCGTCGCAGGTGGAGCATTCGGCTTTCCAGTGCACGCAGGTGGTGCAGGTGATCCCGGCCTGCGGGTTGAGCCAGCCGGAACCTTCGACGGGGGTGGAGGTCTGGCGGGCGAGGACGGGGCAGTCGAGGCGGGCGTGGTCGCCGGCGCCGTAGCCCCGCCACCAGGGGCGGATCCAGTCGGTCATGGTCATCGGGTCGCCTCCTGGCGTGTTGTGGCGCGGTGTGCGCGGCGTTCCCGCGGGGTGAGGGCCGCCCAGATGCCGTCGTCTTGCGGGTGAGCGGTCACGTAGGCGCGACACGCGGTGAGGATTGGGCAGTGGCGGCAGATGGCTTTCGCCGCCATGACCTGCGGTGTGTCGCTCGCATAGCTGAGCGGAAAGAAAAGTTCTGGATCTTCACGCTTGCACGCGGCGTTCTTGTCCCAGCTCATGAGGCGACCGCCTCAGGCCGGGCGACCGCTCGCCCTCGCGCCTTCGACAGGTAGTCGCGGCTCACCTCGAGCCGCTCCGCGGCCTGCTGCAACGTGTAGCCCTGCCGGATCAGCTCGTCGCTGTTTTCCAGCAGCGCCAGATCCCGGCTGGTCTTCGCCCCCCAGTCCGGTGCGGCGGTCGGGTCGTCGATGCTGTCGTCGTCCCAGGCGAGCGGCGGCGCCCACCGGCGGGCGGCAGCATAGGTGCGGGCCCGGGACGCCGCCCCCTTGTCTCGGTGGTGGTCCTGCGGGGGTGCTTGGTTCCACAGCTCGTCGTAGAGCTCCCGCGCCCGGCGGGCGGTGCCGGTGGTCACGGTGGATGAGGCGAGCATCTTGCCGAAGTTCGCCCGGTTCATGCCCAGCCGGTTCGCGAGCTTGGACTGTGACCAGCCGGTGGCGACCAGGGCTTGCAGCCGTCGGCGGGTGCCGGTCGGGTCGACGGTGACGCCGTCTCCGAGCAGGCCCGGGGAGGGGTGGAGGGCGAGGATTCGTTCCGCAGTGGCGGGCCGGATTCGGCGGGAGGGCGGGCGGGTGCCGGGGCCTCCGTAGAGGAGTTTCGCCATGCCGCCGTTGGAGACGCCAGCGAGGCGGGCGAGGCGTTGCCAGCCGACGCCGAACTCCATGAGCATGCGGGTGTGGGTGCGGGCGTCCTCGGCGTCGATGTAGGGCTGCCAGCGGCCGTAGGCGATTTGGCGGGTGCGGTTGTTCTCGTAGGCGCGGTTGGCGGTGCGGCACGGGGTGCAGCGGCAGCGGTCGATGACGTAGCGGACGAGGGTGCCGTGGGCGCGGTGAGACATCACGCCACCGCCGACTTCTGGCGGGCGCGGCGCCGGTGTTCCTGGGCGCCGGCGACCGTCAGCGGGGACAGGTCCTTCTGGTAGTAGCGGGCGCTCATGCACCGGGCGAGTTCGTCATCGTCCATGAGTGCGGCCCGCCGGGCGAGCTCGGCGGGAAGTTCGCTGTCGGGGACGTCGAGGAGGTCGTCGTCCCACGCCTGCGGCGGCAACCAGCCCTGGGCGGCTGCGTGGTTGCGGGCCCGGGCCGCGGAAGCCTTGTCGTACCGGTTCTCTTCCGGCGGCGCTTGGTCCCACAGCTCGTCGTACAGGCTGCGCACGAGGCGGGCGGAGGCGACGGTGACCCGGTCGCCACTGATCAGGGTGGAGAAGTTCGACGGGGTCCAGCCGATCCGCTCGGCGAGCTTGGCCTGCGACCAGCCGCACGCCACGAGCGCTTGGAGGCGGCGTCGGGTGCCGGAGGCGTCGATGACGGTTTTGCCGCCGAGCAGGTCGAGGGACGGTTCGACGGCGAGGACCGCGGCGGCCAGGGCGGGCCGGATCTTCTCCGAGGGCGGGGTGCCGCGTTCGGGCCGGCCGGACAGCACGCCTTGGAGTCGTTTGCGGTCGACGTTGGCGGCTTCGGCGATTCGTCGTAGGCCTGCCCCGTACGCCTGGAGGGTGCGGATGTGTTGGCGGACGGGCTCGGCGGGCACCCAGGGCTTCCAGGTGCCGTAGGCGAGGCCGCGGTTGCGGTTGAGGTTGTAGTCGCTGACGGCGGCGGCGCAGGGGTAGCAGCGGCAGCCGTCGAGCTTGTAGCGGGCGTAGCCGTGGTCGCGTTCAGTCATCACGCCACCTCGGTGAGGTCGTCGAGCGGCTGCCCGTACCCGGCGCGGCGGAGCAGCGTGCACACGTCGGCCAGCAACAGGCGGACAGGGCAGTCAATGTCGGCAGGGATGGTGTGGCGGCCGTAGCTGCCGAGGCGGACGACGTCGGACAGGCGAAGGACCGCCCACCACCGGTGCGCGTTGCTTGGCCCGATGCTGCGGCGCTGCATGACGAGCACGCCGACGTCGGCGCCCGCGTTGGCGCGTTCGGCTTCGGTTTCGGCGAGCCAGTCGGCGATGAGCCCGTCGGAGGCGGTTTTGGCGGCGTCGCCGCCCTTCACTTCCCAGACCAGGCCGGGGCACCCTGTGATGTCTCCGAGGTCGTAGGCGCCGGCGAGGGCGCGGCGTTCTGCGTGGGGGAAGCCGAGGGTGCGGAGGGCGCGGACGACGGCGGTTTCTGTGGCGGTGCCGCGGGCTTTGGGCTTGTTCACCATGCGAGTGCCTCCGTGACGGCGGTGGGAGCCCTCACGGGCTCGGCGGGTGCGGGGATGTGGGTGAGCGCCACCCAGGCCACGGCGGCGGCGAGGCCGATTCCGGCGGCGAGGGCGGGCACGTAGGGCGGGTGGCCGAGTGCGGCGGCGGTGATGGCGGCGACGACTGCGGCGAAGGACAGGGCGGCGAGGAGGGCGGTCAGCGTGTTCACGGCTTCCACCTCCTCGAGCGCCGGGCGGTGCGGGAGCGGATCCGCTCGAGCGCGGGTCGCGGATGAGCCAGGGCGGCGCGGGCGGTGAGGATCTCGGTGAGGCGCCGCTCGAGGGCGGGGCTGATGGGGAGGTCGCCGGTGCGGACCAGGATGGCGGCGGTGAGGGCGACGCCGATTCCGGTGATGGCGAGGATCGCCGCGATGAGGTCGTTCACCAGTCCTTCGGCCTTTCACGTCCAGGGCTGGGCCGTTCGAGTCCGCGCTTGGCGTGGCTGCGGTCGATGACCTTCAGCGCCACGTAGATGGTTCCGGCGGCAATGACGGTGACGACTCCGGCGGCGACGGTGATGGCGCCGATGAGGGCGAGACCGTGAAGGGTGATGTCATCCACGACGGGCCTCCCGCCGGTCCCACTTCAGGACAAGCAGCGGCAGCGGGCAGACGTACAGCGCGGTGGGGGCGATGTAGAGGCCGACCCAGAGGTCGCGTGGCTCCAGGTAGATCGACAGGCGGCCCAGGCGGAGGCGGTTGAGCTTCATCACGCACCACCGTTCGGGCCGTCGACCAACCGCAGGTCCGTACCGGCCGCCCGACGTGCAAGCGCCGGCGCCTGCAGGTGGGCGATGATCTCCCCCGCCACCTCCTGGCGGCGCTGCGGCGGAAGATCCTCCAAGCGGGTGGCCGGGGCAGGAGCGGCGGGCAGAGTGAGTTCTCCGGACTCCAGGAGCCGGGCGGCCTGCTCGATCGCTGAGGCATAGCGGACCGTGGCGAGCGCGTC
The DNA here is from genome assembly GCF_042888905.1 of Streptosporangium sp. NPDC002721. Taxonomy (NCBI): domain Bacteria; kingdom Bacillati; phylum Actinomycetota; class Actinomycetes; order Streptosporangiales; family Streptosporangiaceae; genus Streptosporangium; species Streptosporangium sp. NPDC002721. Next base: position 36,459 of record NZ_JBIAQI010000029.1, on the reverse strand, counting down.
CCGGTCGCCGCCGGCGTACCGGGTCATGGCAGAGGCCATCCGCTCGGCCGAGTGGGTGAGCAGTTCGGCGGCACAGCGGGCCCGCTCGGCAGCGCGCACCTGGTCGGGCGTCTCGGTGTTCACAGGTCACCGCCGATGGCGTGACGAACCATCTCGTCGTCCGTGGCCGGGCGGATGACCACCCGGTGCTCTCCGGCCGCCGCGTCCGCTCCGAGCGCGGCGACGAGGAAGACCTCGACCGCCTCGTCGGCCTCCATCGGGCCGGACGGGCGGGTCTGGCCGATGTACGGGGCGGACTGGCCGTCGATGAGCACCCGGTAGCGGGCGTCGGCGGGGCCGGTCGGCAGGATCTGCAGGCCCTGCTCGCGTAGGAAGTCGTCGAGCGGGTCGGCGTCGCCATGCAGCCAGGCGCGCAGCGCTTCCTCGTCGTGCTGCCAGGCGGTGACGGCGGCGGCGATCTTCTTCCGCTTCTCCTGGTGGTAGTTCACAGGCTTCTGGGCGGGGGTGTCGGTGCTCATGCGGAACGCTCCAGGGTGCGGCGGGGCGGGAGGGTGATGGCGGCTGCGAGGCAGAGCAGCAGCCAGCGGCGGCGCAGCGGCGCGGCGAGGGCGGGCCGGTCGTAGACCGCCACGGCCAGGAGGGCGGCGGCCCAGAACGTGATCTGGCTCATCGGGCACCCCGCAACAGGGCCGGGCAGTGCACGGCGACGTCCACGACCGGGTGCTCCTTGGCCGCCTCCACCACCGAGGCGAGGCCGCCCCAGCCGGTGTAGGAGCCGCGGCGAACATGGCGGCCGGGCCGGGTGCCGTGCGAGGTGGCGCCGGAGCGGTGCTGGCCCCGGGTCACGACGCGCCACCAACGGCGTCGCCGCCGGTCGCCGGCGTCCGGCGGCAGGAGTTCCCTGCCAGCTCGAAGCCGCCACCGGCCAGCCGGTGAACGTACGCGTTCTGCTTCGGATCCCACTCCATCGGCAGCTGGCAGGTAGGGCACAGGTTCCCGTCCGGCCACACCTGCGTGTCCCCGAGGGGGGCGGGGAGCAGCGACACAGGGGCGGCGGCGAGCCGCTCCCGGTAGCGGTCCGCGGTGTCGTCCAGGTCACCGAGCACCACGTCGAGGGAGACGACATCGGCGCGGAAGTCGTCGATCTTCTTGAGCAGGTCGGCGCGGACATCGCCGAGCCGCTGCTTCTCGGCGTCGAGGCGGCCGATCTCTCCCCGGTAGTAGTCGGCGGAGCTGCTGGTGAGAGCGGGGCGGGTAAGGTTGTCGATCACGTCGTTCTCCTTCGTTGGGGGCCGCCCCGGGCCGGACACCACCAGCCCGGGGCAGCGTGCTGTCAGGGGGTTGTCGGGGCCTGAATCGGCCAGTCGCCGGAGATCACCGCGTTCACGTCCTGCTTCTCGCCCGCCTTCGGGGAGCGCAGGTACTCCTGGTAGGAGGCGGCCTGCTCGCGCGCCCACTTCTGCTGGCTGACGAACAGTTCGAGCAGCGGGACGGCGAGGGCGTCGAACAGGTGCCGCTCATCCCGGCGCCCCGACTGGACCCGTGGCCGGGACTCACGCGGCATGTGCGCGATCTGGCCCATCCGCCAGGCGACCCGGGCCGCGATCAGCGCGTCGTAGCGGGCGCCGTGCGCCTCCTCGTCCACCCACGCGACACCGAACACCTGCGCCGTCGTCTTCAGCACGTGCGCGCCCTGCTCGGGGCTGACGCGCTTTCTCCAGCGGTCGAGGTGCTTGGAGATCACGTGGGTGTCGATGACCGCGCCAGCCAGGCCGCCGGATCGGGCGGTCATCTCCGCCAGCGACGGCAGCTCATACCGGGCCAGCTCCTGGCTGAGCACGGTCAGGTCATAGCGGAGGTTGTGCCCGACCAGCGGGATGCCTTCGTTGACGGCGTCGGCGACCGCGGTTGCCACGGTCCACACGCCAGCGTCAGCCGGGGTGCCGTGCTCCTTCAGGTGAGCGGTCGAGTACCCGTGAATCGCAGTCGCCTCGGCCGGCACCTCGACGCCCGGGTCGACGAGCAGCGGCTCCCGGTCGATCGGCTCCAAGCCGCCGCCGACGAGACCGACGTAGGCCTCGACGATCCGAGCCTCCTGCGGGTCCGGAGCAGTCGTCTCGAGGTCGAATGGGGCGAGTCTCCCCAGATGCCACGGGGTGGTCACAGCGTCACCCCCTGGACCCTCGCGCACTCCCGACAGGAGGCGGAGGCGACCGGGATGTGATCGACGCACCCCTCCGTCCTCGTGTCGACGCCCAGCACCGCGGGCGGGGCAGCCTGGTTGGTCGCGCCCAGCGCTGCGCACATCGCTTCGGCCTTGGCGGGGTCGATGACGCCGTCCCGCTCCCACTCGCCGACCAGCGCGAGGGCGGCGGCCCGCTCGGCCTGCATCTGCTTGTAGCCGTGCAGGATCAGCCGCAGGTCCAGGGCGGGGATGGCGACGTGTCCGCCGCCCGCGTAGCGGACCGCGTCGACGACTTTCTCCCAGTCGTCGGCGGATCTGTCGAAGGTGGCGCGCCCCATCAGAGCTCACCCGCCTTCAGCTTCGTCAGGAACGTGTCCAGCTCCGCCTCAGACGCGGTATCCGGGGCCACCCCGCCCATCACCTGGGCGAACGCGGTGTTCAGCTCGCTGGTGGTGCCCGGCCAAACGGCGACGATCTGCTGCCACAGAGCGTCCGCCTCCGACGGCCCGGCAGCCGGAGCGGCGGGCGGCGTGGGCGGGGCCTGCTCGACGGCGGCCGGTGCGGCGTCCTTCAGCCGGGCGCCGATCGCCTTCATCTCGGCCACCTGCGCCTCGGAGGGCGACACCCTCGCTGCCCCAGCTTCGTCCCAGATGGCCTTGAACTGTGCGAACGTCGTCGCCGTCCGGGCCTGGGCCAGGAACTCCTCCGCGGTCGGAGCCGGGCGCCCCGGGGACTGCTCAGCCGCGGCCTGCGGCGCGGCCTCGATCGCCGGGCGGTCGCTGCCCGCCACCGCGGCCGGCCGGTCCTGGCCGAGCGCCTCCGGGGCGACCGCCCCTTCCCCGGCCAGCAGCTGCGCCGGGGTCACCGCCACGTCCAGCTTCGGCACCATGAACCGGGCCGTCTGCCCGTCGTCGCGGACGACCTGCTTCTCCTCCATCGCCAACCAGGCATCCACGTAGCCGCGGGTTGAGGCGAGGAACTGGGCGACCTCCGGCAGCTCCACCGCCGCGTAGTAGCCGTGGCTGGTCAGCAGCCACACGCCGAGGCCCGGCACGTCGCGGAGCATCACGTTGAGGCGGGTCGTGATCTGGCACGCCCGCGCGTCGGGGTTGCACAGGCACGGCTTGTCGTTCTTCTGCTCGGTGACGCCGTCGCAGCGGCGCACACACTTCGACCCCTTGTACTGCTCGTACCACTGGGTGACCGGCTCCCGCGGCGGCACCAGGACGGGCAGCCGATCGGCTTCGGTGAACACCTCCCACTCGGCGGGGCCGCCGTTGGCCGGCGTCCACGCCTGAACGGCGCCGCCGTACAGGGCGGCGACCTCCTCCAGGAGCGGGCGGGAGGCGGAGGTGAGGCGGAAGATGTTGAGCTTCTCGGGGCGCAGGATCGGCTTGCCGGTCTTCTGGCTGACCCTGCCGGTGTCGACGACGCGGCCGATGCGGATCTCGCCGAGCTGCCGCATGCGGCGCTGGAGTTCGATGATGGGCATGGTCAGGCGGCCTTTCTCGCCGAGACGGACGGAGGTTTGAGGGCCGGGCCGACGATCGTCTTGGCCTGGCCGGTCTGGAACTCCGCGACCTCGCGGATCGAACAGAACGCGGCGAACACCTCGTCGCCGCACCGCACCGGGTACAGCCGGTACCCCTCGGGGCGCAAGTGCAGGACGACGCCGACCTCGTGGCGGGGAGGCAGTTCCTCCCGGGTGCCGTCGCGCAGCCAGCCGTAGCGGGCCTTGCGGTAGGCCGACATCTGCACCCCGGCCTCGGGGTAGACGCCCTTGACGTTGCCGTCGTAGGTGGTTTCGTCGAGCTCGCCGCCGGTCTTCGTGTCGCCGGGGATGTCCATGTCCGGCGGGCAGCCCAGCGCCTGGGCGAGGAGCGGGGACTGGAGCAGGAAGTCGAGGGTTCCGGCGAAGCGGTGCTCGTAGTCGGCGACGACCATCTCGGACGCGGTGAAGGTGATCTGCCAGTCGGCGACGAACTCCTCGAAGTTCGCGATGTACGGCTGCATCTCCGGGTTGTTGAGGATCGCGTCGGGGATCGGCTCGTCGAGCACCTTCGCTTCGATGATCTGGTGGACCGCGGTCCCGAGGTCGGCGCGCTCGTCCTTCTTGCGGGTGTGGGCGCGCTTGAGCCAGTCGGTCATCTCCTTGCGCGTCTCTGGCCGGCGGGACGCGCGCACCAGCTCGGGCAGGTGCTCCATCGCGGTTTCGGCGACGAGCTTCCCGGCCCAGTGGATGAGCGCTTCCTTCGGGGAGCCTTGGCTGAGGATGGTGGTGACCGAGCGGAGCATGGCGCCGGTGACGTGGCACTTGTAGAAGCCGGAGGTTGAGCGGCGGGGGATGCGGGCGGCGCCAACGGGTTTGCCGGAGCCGGTGCAGGTGAGCACTCCGGCCTTGTGCTTGCGGAGGGTGCCGTCCTGGTTGACCTGCTGGTCGATGTGGCAGTCGGGGCAGGTGGTCCGCTCGGGGGCGGTGGTGGTCACTCGTCGTCCTCAGGCTCGTCGTCGGGTTCGTCGTGGATGTGGTCGTCCTGTTCGCGCCGGTAGGCCTCTTCGTCGGCGGGGTCGAGGGGCGGTTCGTCGGGGTGGCTCACGTCGCCCTCCCGGTGTCGTACGGCTGGGGTCCGGCGTGCTCGCGCAGGTTTTCGACGACCGGGCCGACGGCGGGCCGCATCGCGGCGGTCCACGTGTCCTCGCCGTCGTCGGGGATGCGGGTCTCCTCCCACGCGGCGAGTTCGGCGCGGGACACGCGGGGTTCCCTGCGGCGGAACAGGGCCATCACGACGCACAGCCCTGCGCCTGCTCGCCCAGGGCGCCGCAGGGAGGCCAAGAAGCGTGGAAGACTCGGTTCTCCTCACGCGCCGCGATGTACGCCTCTGACGCGCGCTGCTTGGCGATCGCATCATCGAGCCGGGCGATCAGCTTCGGGTCGCTGGTCGTGATGCAGAAGGCGTGGGAGTAGTCCCAGAAGTTGCCCATGAATCGGACAGCCTCGTCGTCAAGGATGCGGCGGGTCGTACCGAAGTACTCGCCGTCCGGGTGAAGGACGTTGCCGCCTTCGAGACGCCTGAGCAGGATGGCGAGCTCCTGAGGAGCGGTCATGAGGCACCGCCCTGCTCGGCAGCCGTAGCCGCCATCTCCAGGCTCTCCGCCACCTGCAGGCAGGTGCGGCGCCGCCGCCAGTGCCCCAGGTCGGTGATGTGGATGCCGGGCTCGACGTGGTCGTGGGCGAACGCCAGCGTCTCCTCCGCGCGGGCCCGGCCCGCCGGGTCAGCGCCAGCCGCCAGGCGGATCGTGGCGGCGATGTCCATGACGGTGGGCGCGTGCGTACGCATCACCCGGGCCGCCTCACGCAGAATCCCGGAGGTCGACGCCGGGAACACAGCCGCCTGAGGCTCCCGCTCGGCCACGGCTCCGCGCTTTTCCGCCAGCAACGCCAACGCGTTGGCGACCGCTTCGGGCGCGAGAACCTGCATGGAGCCGATCAGCCACCGCGCCTCCGCGTCAGTCAGCTCGCCGAGCTCACGCTCGATGTCGGCGAGAGTCAGGGACTCAGCCACGGGACACCTCCGCAGCCTGCTCGGAGCCGTCGGCGAGCAGCACGGTCAGCGGCGCGACCGCCACCTCGGGCCGCTCATCGTGGCTGTCGACCACGGCCCACAGCTCATCAATCTCGGGGTGGCCGTTGACCGGCTGCCACAACCACTCGTCCGGCTCGACACCGTCGAGCGCGGCCACCCCCAGCCGCAGGGCGGCCTCGTACGCGCCGGTCTGGCTGGCGACCGGCAGGACCGGCTTCCAGCCGACGACGTCGCCGTACACGGGCTGCCCGCCCGGGGTGGTGGTGACCTGCTCGTGGTGGCCTACGAGGACAACCCACGCGTCGTCGAGCGTCGAACCGTTGGGGACGAGGACGGCCAGCATGGGCAGCGGCAGGCGCACGGTGGTCGGGGAGGCGCTCATTCGGTCACCGCCGCAAGCGCGTCGGCGAGCAGCCGCTTCGCCTCACGCCACGCCACCCCGGTGTTCTCACCCGAGCAGTCGTTCGCGGCCATCTCGGCCGCCTCGTGCGGGGCGATGGACTTGTGCTGGTGGGCGAGCACGGCGGCCGTCAGGATGACGGTGTCGTGCCGCACGTCCGGCAGTGTGGTGAGGGCGGCGGCGAGCGCGGCCAGGACACGATCCGGGCCAGCGACGACGTGCGTGGACTGCCCAGCGGACTCGGCCGCGGCCAGGAGGGCGGGCAGGATCACCGGCTCGCCGTCGACCAGCTCACACACCTCGCTGGTGCGCGCCTGCACGCGGAGATGCAAGCCGCGGATTCGGCCCTTCACCTCCACCCAGAAGTTCGGGCGCCCCGGGTGGTATCCGAACTGCACCGTCGGCCGCTCCTCCATCGCCTCGACGTAAGCGATCGTCTGGGCGAGCGGGTCGGGGCCGTCGAGGGCGCTGATGAAGACCGATGCGGGCAGCCTTTCGACGCCCTCGTACGGCAGCCCCACCTCGGGGCGGGTCTCCAGCAGGCTGGCCAGGGCGCGGAGCCCGGCGATGTACTCGTCGCGGGCGTTCATGCCGTCACCGCCGACGTGGGCCACGGCATCGGCACGGGACGCAACCCGCGGGCGGCCTGCTCCGCGCGCTCCGCGTTGATCAGGTCGGCGGCCATGCCGAACCCGGTGGCCCACGGGGCGTCGACCGGCCGAAGCATGTTCTCCAAGTCGATACGCGCCCGGTGCCCGGCGTCGCCCGTCAACTCCAGCTCCGCGATCCGACGGGCCAGGGCGACGCACTCGGGGTGGTCCGGCGGGAGGGCGGTCACGGGGTCACCGCCGGAACGTACGTTGCGCCGTAGGTGTGGGCGTAGCCGCGGGCGGAGCGCTCCAGGTCGCACCCGGCCGATCCGGTCGCGCAGATCTTCACCACGCGGCCCTCGTAGCGCTCGACGACAGCGAGGGCGTCGGCGGGCAGGCTCCGGTCGTACTGGCGCAGCGCAGCGGTGACGAGCTCGACGCCGACGGAGTGTCGCGGCGCGGGCGGCGTCTCGTCCGCCGTCGGCGGCGGGGTGGGTGAGATGATGGTCATCGAGACCCTTGTCCTTTCAGGATTCGGATGAGGCGATCAGCGAGGTCCGGCCCTGCACGGCTGGGCCTCGTGGCATGTCAGGGGGCGGAAAGCGGCTCAGCCCGGCGGGCTTAGGAGGCTTTCCTGGCAGGTGCGCGGGTGCCGTCGGAGCGCAGGTAGCCCTTTTCGATGAGGTAGGGGCGGACCAGGGCCGCGATGGTGGCGAGCGCCGTCGGGTCTTCGATGACGGGCGGCAAGCCCTGCTCGGCGCGGGTGCGGCGCACCCAGGCGGCAACCCATTCGCGGTCGACCTGGTAGGCGGCCATTACGAAGCCACCCGCTCGACCTCGAAAACGTCTTCGAACTTGAGGTCGGGGCAGGCGTCCAGGACGGCGGCGATGAACTCTCGGCCGGGCTGGATAGCCCCCTTTTCGATGCGGAGGACGGTGGTGCGGCTGACGCCGATGTGCGCAGCGCGGGCGTCGTCGGTGGAGAGGTCCTTGGAGGTCATGTGCCGTTCCCAGGCGTCCGGCCGGAGCCGGATGGTGGGTCGGCTTCCCTGCGGTTCGTGCATGCACGCACTATGGCATGCGAGAGTGCATGCACGCAACGCTTTCTGTCGGTGCATCTCCCCTTTTTGGGCAGCAACATCAACGAGTGTGCATATACGCACACCCGTTCGGACCAGGAAATGGGGGTCTCACCAGCGTGGGAAAGAGTCAAGACGCGTGTTATGGTGCGTGCGTGCACACGACTGAGTGGAATCGCGCCGCACTACGGGACACCCTGGACGCGATCATGGATCGCGCAAAGCTCAGCCAGACCGCCGTCGGCGAGCTCGCCGGCCGAGACCGCACCATGGCCAACCGGTGGCTGAGCGGGAAGCATCAACCCAACTACGAGGCGGCAGCACGGTTCGCCGCCGCCATCGCCGAACAGCGACCGGATCTCGCCGACCTCGCCCAGCAGTTCATGATCGCGGCCGGATACGGCGACCGGATCACAGGCAGCGTGTCCGCAGTCCTGCCACCACTGGAGGCGTCCGCGACCGGCACCTCAGATGCCCTCCGCCAGGCGATGACGGACCTACGCGCCCAGGCTCAAGCTCAAGGCCGCCCTCTCGCCGAACTCCTCGTCGAGGAAGGGATCGTCACCCCGGACGAGCTGGTCGTACCGGACAGCCTCCGCCCGGACCCCATCATCGAAGAGATCAACGCCTCTTCTGATCTTTCAGAAGACACGAAAATTGCTCTCATTCGGGCGCATCTGGAAAATCGGGCGCGACGGTTCGAGGAAGAGCGGCTGAAATGAGAAAAGCCGGACGGGTAACCGTCCGGCCGTTTCCCGCACCCCCTACTGCGCGCCACCCCTGTACATCTGGAATGGGCCCGTCCCGTTCCGCACATGCACGTCTGCGGCGTCACGCCGCGCCGCATCGTCGCTGCGCACTCCCAGCTTGAACCACCTCTCGATGGCCAGCACCTGCCCGTTCATGATGTCGGCGTGCGTCCGGGTGATCTTCTCCATGCGCTCGGCGTGCCGGTCGAGGGCCGCCTCGATCTGCTGGCCGAGGTACTTCAGGGCCGCGCACCCCGACGTCAGGATGGCGGCCCCCACCAGTGCGGCGAACGCCTTGTAGCTCAGCAGATTCACCAGGAACGCTTCGACACCGACCGCCACCCAGCCGAGCCCAGACAGGCGGAAGGCCCAGGCCAGCGGGACGGGAGCGGTGCCGACTGTACGGATGTTCAAGAAATCCTGCTTCCCAGCCGGGGTCCCCCACAGTTCCGGCTTTACCGCGAGATTCGTTTCCGAGGCGAGACGCGATTCCGACTCACCTTAAATGAGGTCGACGGCAGATGGAACGCTCCGTATTGCGGCAATCGGCCAGGTCGACAAGGTTACCGCCGCGTATCTACTCGCAGTCACCGACCGTGATTGAATTGCGAACTATGTGCGCCGAAATACTCGGAACGTAGTTGAGGGTAGCCTACGCAAAGTAAGCGAACCCTGGCTAACAGGTTAGGTTGCGGGCGGTTAGAACCGCCACACAGGAGCAAGTCTCGCCGGGTCGAACCGCTTACTCCCTCGCACAATGACAGGCCGCACCCACACCCGCTCCAACGCAACCCCAAGCGCGGAGCGCCGCCGCGACGCCTCCACCTCGCCGTCCGCCAGGAACGCCTCCATCCCCTCCGGATCCGTCGGCAGCCCCTCCAGCACCCGCACCACATCAACCCGGCCCAGAGACGACCTGGCCGCCTCGATGCGCCTCTGCAACGGGGTTCGCGCAGCCATCCACTCCGCCCGGGAAATCACCCCCGCCCCATGATCAGCAGCCAAGTCCAGCAGCTCCTGCTCGCACGCCGCGATCTCCTCCACCGCCACCCCTTCGTCGGCAGCCTCATCCGCCACAACCAGCGCTTCCGCGAACCCCGGCGTGGTGAGCAGCTGCGCCGCCGCCGCCACGATCACCGCATCCACATACTCGGCGCGCGCCGACACCTTCCCGCAGCCCGGCCGGCCTGGCTGCCCGTCACACATGTAGTGCTTGCGACCGCCCGTCTTGGTGCGCCCCACCATCCGGTGTTTGCACAGGTCGCAGTAGATGAGCCCCGTCAGCAGATACTTGCCGGTCGGCCCCGGCGACAGCCTGCGCGCAGGGTCGGCGAGCATCACCCGCAACCGGGCCGACTCCGCCGGGGTGATGATGGCCGGCCACTCCCCCACCCCCATGATCTCCCCCGTCCGCACCCGCTTCGTCTGATGCCGCGACCTGGGCCGGTGCTCCCGCAACCCGGCGATGCGGGCGGAGGTGAGCATCCGCGCCATGGTCGGCGTCGACCACCCGCCCGGCACCGGCACCGGGACGCCGCGGTCCTTGAGGTCGCGGGCAATCACGGAGCCGGGCTCCTGGGCGGCGAGGCGGGCCCGGATCTCGTCGCCGAGCCCGTCCTGGTTGACCTCGGCCGCAGAGGCGACCTGTCGGGCCGTCCAGATGCCCGTAGAGCTTGTGGGGACGCCTCTCCGGTTCAGATCCCTACAGACGGCGGCGAGGGCTTCTCCGGCCAGTACACGGCGCACGCATTCGCGGATGATCGCCGCCTCCTCCGGCACCACCTCCTCGCGGATGAGGCGGTGCGGCGGGTCCGGGCGGTCGTAGATGCGGCGGTACCCGTACGGGCGGAACCCGCCGCCCGTCGACTTGCCGTCCTTGGCCAACTGAATGTGCTTGGCCTTGATCCGTTCGGCTTTGCGTTCGGACTCGTGGTGGTCGACGTTGCCGAGCATGCGGGCGACCATCCGGCCTGAGGCGGTGTCCAGGTCCATCATCCCTGCCTTCACCGTGGAGACGCGGATCTGACGGGTTTCGAGGAGGCCGATGAAGTCCTCCAGTTCGCGCGGGTTGCGGTGGAGGCGGTCGGTGTGCCAGGCGATGACGCCCTCGACGCCGCCGGCCCGGATGCGCTCGAGCATCTGTTGGTAGTTCGGGCGTGATTTGCCGCTGTAGGCGGAGATGTCGTTGTCGCAGAACACCTCGGCCACGTCCCAGCCGAGCCGGTCGGCGAGTTGGCGGCATTCGTCTTCTTGGCGTTGGACGCCGAGGCCGGCGCCTTCTTTGTCGCGGCTGATGCGGACGTAGATGAGGCAGCGAATCCGGGGGGTTGTCATACCCCATATTGAAGCACTCCCAGAGACGACACCCCACCCCTTCTCGCTCAGCCCCGCCCCGAATTCCGCCGCCACGTGCGTGCCGTACGGCGTGGCGGCCCGGGAGCCGACGACCGCGACGGACCTCAGACAGGAGAACCGCAGGTCGGCGTCGCCGTGGAGCCAGAGGGCGTAGGGCCGGGAGTCTCCCAGGTCGTCCAGCTGGGTCGGCCATTCCGGATCGCCGGGCACCACCAGCCTGGCCCCGATCCGCTCGCCATCGGCCAGGTCACGCCCGGGGTCGGCCGTCCTCAACCGGGCCACCCATGAGGCGATCATCCGGTCCAGCCTGGCCGCGAGCCGCTCGTCCAGGGCGGCCTCGGAGCCGTTGCCCTCTCCGGACCGGCCACCAGACCGGCCGTCGGCCCCGCCTGCTCTCCCGCACCGCACCGCCTCCGAGGCGTCATGCCGGGGAAGGCTCCCCAAGGAGGGGCCGTCCCCCGGCTCCGGGATCCCGTCGTATCGGCCACCGCCCACCGCACGCGAAGGAGACCGTGCGCTGGATGGGCCGAATTTCCCGCCCGGCGGCTCCGGACTCCCGCCACGCCGCTCGGGACCTTCGCCACCCGGGCCAGGATCCCCGTCACGCGGGCCGGAATCCCCGTCACGCGGGCCGGAGCCTGCCTCACGCGGGCCGGAGCCTGCCTCGCGCGGGCCGGAGCCCCCGGCCAACAGGCCGGAGCCCTCGACCGACGGGCCGGGGCTGCCGGCCGACCGGCTGGGACCGCTGTCCGGCCGGCCAGGATTTCCAGCCGGGCGGCCGTGAGCGTCGGCGAACCATCGGACGAGATCCGCGTCGGCGGCTCCCTTCCTGACCAGGGCGACGGCGGCCTCGGGGCCGCGCAGGGCGACGAGAGCGCCCATCACGGCGTCGCCCGGCTCGGCCAGGCGCATCAGGGTGAGCCGTGCGAGCCTGTCGTTCATCGTTCCTCCCCCAGCCAGAGCCCCAGCGCGGAGTTGGTCTCGTGGAGCTCCGGCCGGTCCTTGCCCGCGAGATCGGCCAGGGTCCAGGCCAGCTTGAGGATCCGGTCGAGGCCCCGGGCACTCAGCCGTCCGCTGTCGAGATGTCCGAGCAGCGGCGACATCGCGGCGGACGACGGGCGGTACTCGGAGTGGAGGGCTCGGGCGGGCACCTCCGCGTTGCACCGCCACGGCGTGCTCGCGAACCTTCTGGCGGCCCGCTCGCGCGCGAGCAGCACCCGCCCGGCCACCACCGCGCTCGACTCGATGAACCGGCGGTCGGCGAGCAGCTCGCGCCTGGTCGACCGGAACAGGCCGACCTTGACGTCCACCCGGTCGAGCAGCGGGCCGGAGAGCCTCGCGAGATAGCGGCGCCGGGCCGCGGGAGCGCACGCGCACGGGTCGTCCGGGGTGGAGGGCCGCGCGCACGGGCACCTGTTGGCCGCCAGAACCAGCATGAACCGGGCGGGGAAGCTCACCGATCCCAGCGCCCTGGAGACCGTCACCCGGCCCGATTCGAGCGGCTGCCTGAGCGCGTCGAGGACGGTCGTCGGGAACTCCGGCGCCTCGTCCAGGAAGAGCACCCCCCGGTGGGCCAGGGAGACCGCCCCCGGCCGGATCATCCCGCTGCCCCCGCCGATGACGGACGCGACGGTCGCGGTGTGGTGGGGCGCCACGAACGGCGGGCGGGCCAGCAGGGGACGGTCCCTGGGCAGCACGCCGGCGATCGAGTGGATGGCGGTCGCCTCCAGGGCCTGGTCCCGCTCCAGAGCGGGGAGCAGGGTGGGCAGCCGCTCGGCGAGCATGGTCTTGCCGGTGCCGGGAGGACCGAGCATCCAGAGGTTGTGCCCTCCGGCGGCGCAGATCTCCAGCGCGCGCCGGGCGAGCGGCTGTCCCGCGACATCTCCCAGATCGGGGGCGCCGACAGGACCGTCCCCGGCTTCGTGACCGTCTCCGGCGCCGTCCTCTCCGGGAAGTCCCGGCGGGAGCGGGTCCGTACCCCCCGGGCCGCGATCTCCGGCGCCCGCACCGGTTCTCGGACCCCCTGCGGCACCGGACCTTCCGGGGTACGGCGCGGGACCTCCCGCGGGTTCGTCGCTCCGCAACCAGCTCACCAGCGCGCCCAGCGTGGTCGCGGGAACCACGGTCACCCCTGGCACGAGACCGGCCTCGGCGGCGTTACGAGCGGGGACGACGACGGTGCGGGCACCGGCGGCGACGGCCGCCAGCACGGCGGGGAGCACGCCCCGCACCGGCCTGACCGAGCCGTCCAGGCCCAGCTCGCCCAGGAAGATCGGCTCGGCGACCCTGGCGGCGGGCACGAACCCGGCCGCCGAGAGCAGGGCCATCGCGATGGCGACGTCGAACAGGCTTCCGCGCTTGGGCAGGCTGGCGGGGAACAGGCTGACCGTGATCCGGGCGTCGGGCCAGGCGTAGCGACTGTTGACCAGGGCCGAACGGACCCGGTCCCGGGCCTCGCTCAGCGCGGTGTCGAGCATGCCGATGAGGTGGAGACCCGCCACACCGCTGCCGACGTCGGCCTCGACCTCGACGAGACGGCCGGTCACCCCGACCAGGGCGACGCAGCGCGTGCGTGCGACGGCCACTCACCCCACCTCCCGCGGGGAGCGAACGATCCACGACAGGCCGGGGGGCACCGACGGGCCAGGAGACACCGGCAGGCCAGGAGACACCGGCAGGCCAGGAGACATCGATGGGCCGGCGGACATCAGCACACCCCCCGCTCGTGGCGGACCACGAAATCCCCGGCGAACCGCTCCAGGGCGACGACGTCGACGCGGACCGCGTCGAATCGTTCCTGACGCCCGGCGAGCCAACCGGTCGCGAGCCTGTGCAGTCGAGCGATCTTCGCGCTGGTGACCGCTTCGAAAGCGGTGCCGTGACTGCGGCCCGAACGGGTTTTCACCTCCACCGCGACGAGCGTGCGCCCCTCCAGGGCGACAATGTCGATCTCCCCGTCCGGGCACCGCCAATTGCGATCAAGAATCCGCAGGCCCTGTGCCAGCAGATAGTCGACGGCGATCTGCTCGCCGTGCTTGCCGAGCTCGTCTTTCGCGGCCATGGAACCACCTCCGGTTCCAGACCTTCGCCCAGCTCACCGCCCCGCCGAGAGGCCGAACACGGTTCTGTGGAAAACCTGCCGGGGACGAGACCCGCCTGTGGACACGGGGCGCGGAACCCGCCCGTGGACGCCCGGTGCGAGACCTGCCTGTGGACGAGACCTGCCCGCGGACAACGTCTCCCCGCCGCTCAGCCGCATCACGAGGCCCCGGGCGCTCGGCCCCGGCCACGGGGAAGACTCCGGCCCTCCGGTCTCGCGGAGGGCGCCCTCGTAGCCGTCCAGGGAAACTCCCAGGGAACAGCCGCGTAGGGAAAGCGGCCGGGGAAGGCCGCTCACGAGAACGCTCGGCTCAGGAGGAGAAGCCCTCCTTCGGCATCTCCAGGTCGGGCTTGGCGAGCTCCTCGACGTTCACGTCCTTGAAGGTCACCACGCGGACGTTCTTGACGAACCTCGCCGGGCGGTACATGTCCCAGACCCAGGCGTCCTGCATCTTCACGTCGAAGAACACGTCACCGTTCTCGGCGGTGCGCACGTCGAGATCGACGGAATTGGTGAGATAGAAGCGCCGCTCGGTCTCCACGACATAGGTGAAGAGGCCGACAACGTCGCGGTACTCACGGTAAAGCTGCAGCTCCATCTCGGTTTCGTACTTTTCGAGATCCTCTGCGCTCATACCGGTCCTCCTGTTAAACGCCCACCCCGGCCCGTCCGATCAGACGGCGCCGGCCCCCACTTCATTCTCACCCATCACCTCGCCCGCTCCTGACCGCGCCACCGTCGAGAACGAGAAGCGGTGATCCGGACACGGACCGTAGGTTCTGAGAGCCCTGCGATGGTCGGCGGTGCCATACCCCTTGTGCACGGCGAATCCGTACCGGGGATGGCGTTCGTGCAGCGCCACCATCATCGCGTCCCGCGTCACCTTGGCCACGATCGAGGCCGCGGCGATGCAGGCCGCGACCTGATCTCCCTTCCACACGCCCAGCGACGGTGCGGGCAGGCCCGGAACGGGGAACCCGTCGGTCAGAACGTAGCCGGGGTGACAGGTCAACCGCGCCACGGCCCTGCGCATTCCTCCGATGTTGGACCGGTGGAGCCCCCGGGCGTCGATCTCACCCGGCGGGATCACCACCACGCTCACCGCCTTCGCGGTCACCGTGATCCGCTCGAACAGTTCCTCGCGCCGGGAGGCCGTGAGCAGCTTGGAGTCGTCCAGACCGTCGATCCGGCCGCCCAGCACCACGGCGGCGACCACCAGCGGCCCGGCGCAGGCGCCACGGCCCGCCTCGTCGACCCCCGCCACGGGACCGAGCCCGCGGCGGCTGAGAGCCCGCTCGTAGCCGTACAGTCCCGAATCCCGCCGGACCACGCTGGGTCTGGGGCGAAACGCAACCGTCATGGCACCACGGATGACAGAGCGACCATGCCCAGAGAGTACGCCCCCTCCGGGGCATTCGGTACCGCTATCTCACCTTGAGGAAGCTCTCCGGCCTCGAAAGCACCGCGGCCCTGGAGAACGGCCAGTAGATCGCGACGGCGCGGCCGATGACGTCGCTCTCCGGGATCGAGCCCTCTCCCAGCCTCTCCTCGTGGGCCCGCGAGTCGGCGGAGGCGGTGCGGTGATCGCCCATCACCCACAGCCGTCCCTTGGGGACGACCTTCTCGAACGGCTCACCCGAGGGGAAGTCGCCGGAGTAGAGGTAGGAGCTCTCCTCGAGCGGCACCCCGTTGACCGTGATCCGCTTCTGGGCGTCACAGCACTTCACCGTGTCACCGCCGACCGCGATCACCCGCTTGATGGTGTGCTCGTCGTTCCAGCCCTCGAAGACCACGATGTCACCGCGCTCGGAGTCGCCGTGCAGCTTGTTGACGACCACCCGGTCACCCTCGACGAGGGTCCGCTCCATCGATTCGGACGGGATGTAGAACGACTGGAAGACGAACACCTGCAACAGCAGCGCCACCACCACCCCGCACCCCAGCAGGAACAGCGACTCGCGCAGGCCACCTCCCTTGCCGCCCTTGCCGCTCTTCTCTTTCTTCTCGGCCTTCTCGGCCTCGGGTTCGTCAACGGTCATGGATGCGCTTACCGCCTTGAGAGCAGACGACGACGCCACAGCACCAGCGGCACGGCACCCGCGAAGCCCGCGAGGAGCGGGGTGGCCCCTCCCAGGGCCGCGGCGGCCTTGAGGGCCGGCTGGCCGAAGATGTCGGGGATGGGAAGGGTCGTGGCCCTGGAGAACGGCCACACGATCACGAAGGCCCGGCCGATCACCTTGTCCACCGGGATCGTCCCGCCACCGGGATCACCCAGGTGCGAGCGGGAGTCGAGGGAGACCAGCCGGTGGTCGCCCATCACCCACAGGCGCCCCTCACCGACCTTGGCCTCGAAGAAGCTCTGGGACGGCACGTCGCCGGGGTAGAGATAGTCCTCGTCGAGGGGGACCCCGTTCACCGTCACCCGGCCCTGGGCGTCACAGCACTTCACGGTGTCGCCGGCGACGCCGATGACCCGTTTGATGTAGTCCTTCTCACCGGGGACCACGCCGAAGGCGGTGCCGACCCAGCGGAAGAATCCCACGACCGGGTTGGAGGGCTCCTCAAGGTCGATCTCGGGGTCCCAGGAGTCGACCCCGGAGAAGACCACCACGTCGCCGCGCTCGATGTCGCGGACGCGGTAGACGAGCTTGTTGACCAGGACCCGGTCGTTCGTGAGAAGGGTGTTCTCCATCGACTCCGACGGGATGTAGAACGCCTGGATCACGAAGGTCTTGATTATGAGGGCGAGCACCAACGCCACGACGACCAGGACGGGCAACTCCTTCCAGAAGGAGCCCTTCTTCTTGCCCTTGCCGTCTTCGGCGCTCGTCTGAGTGTCTTCGGCGACCACGTCCACCTCGTCCTCGACAGGTCGACGCGAGACTGCGCCGTACTCCCGGTCTTCGCTAGTCATCGCTGACGAGCCTAGATGATGGGCGGTACCAAGTGGTCGAGTGACGGGGTACCGCATAGCCATGCGTATTGCCATAGGAGGTCAAACCTCCTTACATGCGACTGGCCCGCTCCCCGGAGAAGGGGGCACGGGCCAGGTCGGCGGAGACCGGCGCGCCTAGCGGGCGTCGCGCTTCTCGCGGATGCGAGCGGCCTTGCCGCGCAGGTCACGCATGTAGTAGAGCTTGGCGCGGCGGACGTCGCCACGGGTCACGAGGGTGATCTTCTCGATGACCGGGCTGTGCACCGGGAAGGTCCGCTCGACGCCGACGCTGTAGCTGACCTTGCGGACGGTGAAGGTCTCGCGGGCGCCACCACCCTGGCGGCGCAGGACGAAGCCCTTGAAGACCTGGACACGGGACCGGCTGCCCTCGATGACCCTGACGTGGACCTCAAGCGTGTCACCGGGCCGGAAGTCCGGGACGTCGGTGCGGAGCGCGGACTTCTCGAGCTCGCTGATCAGCGTGTGCATGGCAGTGGAACCTCATTTACGAGCGCGCACGGAGGTCCATCCGGCCGCGACGGAGCGGCGTCGCGATGGACACGTGTGCTGAAGTGGACTGTGTCTCGGAGCTGGCCGACCGCGATGAGACCGGTCTGAGGACCGGATGGGCAGTCGGCGGCAACGCTTCAGTCTGCCATATTTTCCCGACCGACCGGAAATCAACCGGTCAGGACGGCCGGACCGGCGGGGTCCGCGGGCCCCGCCTCTGGGAGGTCCAGCTCCTCCAGGGTCCGCCTGTCGTGCTTGTCCAGGCTCTCCGGATCGAGCGCCGCCAGCAGCTCGGGCCGGTTCCTCGCGGTACGGCGCAGCGCCTGGTCCCGCCGCCACCGGGCGACCTTCCCGTGATGCCCGGAGAGCAGGACCTCCGGCACCTCGTGCCCCCGCCACTCGGGCGGCTTGGTGTAGACGGGGCCCTCGAGGAGGTTCTCCATCGCGCCGGGCGCGAAGGAGTCGTCCACGGCCGAGTTGACGTTGCCGAGCACGCCCGGCAGCAGCCGCCCGACGGCCTCGATCATCACGAGCACCGCCACCTCGCCCCCGGCGAGCACGTAGTCGCCGACGCTGACCTCGTCCACGCGCATGCGGGCGCCGTACTCGGCCATCACGCGGGAGTCGATGCCCTCGTAGCGGGCCGGGGTGAACAGCAGCCACGGCTCGGCGGCGTACTCCATCGCCAGCCTCTGGGTGAAGGGCACGCCGCTGGGGGTCGGCACGATCATCCTCGGCGGGGTGTCCGGGCCGGAGGCGAGGACCGCGTCGACGGCCTCCCCCCAGGGGCCCGGCTTCATGACCATGCCGGGGCCGCCGCCGTAGGGGGTGTCGTCCACGGTGCGGTGCACGTCGTGGGCGTGGTCGCGGAGCTGGTGGAGGCGGACGTCGAGGATGCCGCGCTCGCGGGCCTTGCCGATGAGGGAGACGTCGAGGGGGGCGAAGTACTCGGGGAAGATGGAGATGACGTCGACGCGCATGTCAGGCGATCTCGTCCGGGTCGAGCAGCCCGGCCGGGCCGTCCACGACGAGGACGCCCTTGACGAGGTCGACCACCGGGACCAGCGCCTTGACGAACGGCACGTAGACCTCGGCGCCCCCGGCGCCCTTGCCACGCCGTACGACGAGCAGGTCCTGGCCGTGGTGGAGCACGTCGGAGACCTCCCCGACCGGCTCGCCGTCGGGCTTGACCACGGTGAGGCCGATGAGCTGGTGGTCGTAGAACTCGTCGGGGTCGTCGGGCGGCGGGATGTCGTCCGAGTCGATGACGAGCATGGTGCCGCGCAGGTCCTCGGCCTGGTCGCGGCCGGTCACGCCCTCGAACCTGACCAGCAGGATCCCCGAGTGCCAGCGGCGGGACTCGACGACCAGCGGGCCCGCCGACGCGGGGTCGGTGGCCAGGGCGGTGCCCGGGGCGAAGCGCCGGTCCGGCTCGTCGGTGCGCACCTCCACGGACACGTCCCCGCGGAGCCCGTGCGGGCGGCCGATCCGGCCTACGACGAGCTGCACACCCGCCTCCTCACGTAGTGGTGTCTGGGAAAAGTCTAGGAAAAGCAGACGGGCCACCCACACTGGGCGGGTGGCCCGTTCGCTCGATGGACGCGTCTCGCCGGCTAGCGGGCCTCGTTCAGGTCGAGGAGATCGACCCGGACGTACTTGCCGTCACCGAGGGCGTTCACGACCGTGCGAAGCGCCTTGGCCGTACGGCCGCCGCGGCCGATGACCTTACCGAGGTCCTCGGGGTGGACCCGGACCTCAAGCACACGCCCGCTGCGGATGCGGCGAGCGTGAACCTGGACGTCGTCAGGATGCTCGACGATGCCCTTCACCAGGTGCTCGAGGGCCTCCTCGAGCACCTCAGGCCTCGCCTTCCGGCTTCTCCTCGGCGGCCGCGGTGGGCTCAGCCGGGGTCTCGGCGGCGGCCTCTTCGGCCTTGGGGGCCTCGTCGGCCTTAGGGGCCTCCTCAGCCTTGGGAGCCGCCTTGCGGGTCGACTTCTTCGGCGTGGTGGCGGCCTCCAGGGAGAGCGCCTCCTTGGCCGCGGCCTCGTAGACGGCGTGGCGGTCGGCCTTGGGCTCGGCGACCAGGAGCGGAGCCGGAGCCGGCTCGCCCTTGAACTTCTGCCAGTCGCCGGTGAGCTTGAGGAGCTTGAGCACGGGCTCGGTCGGCTGCGCGCCGACACCCAGCCAGTAGGCCGCCCTGTCGGAGTCGACCTCGATGCGCGAGGGGTTCTCCTTCGGGTGGTACAGGCCGATCTCCTCGATCGCCCGGCCGTCACGCTTGGTGCGGCTGTCGGCGATGACGATGCGGTACTGCGGGTTGCGGATCATGCCGAGCCGCTTGAGCTTGATCTTGACTGCCACTGGTGTGGTCTCTCCTGCATTAGAGCGTGGGTGAACGGCGTCTCGTCGAGTGGGGCACGAGGAGAGGACCGATCGAGGGACAGGCATGGCACGCGGGAGTGAGAGGGCAACCACGTGTCACGATGTTCCAACATGTCATTGTGCCAGACGCGCGGGGGTGCCCCGCCAACCCGCGGCCATCCGGTACGGCGGCCGGAGGGCAAATCTCGGTAATCCCCGTGTGTCCGGGCCCCCGGGCGGGCCGCCCCGGTGCGCTAAATGGCCGCCGTGGCAACCACCCTCAGATCCCTGTTGCTGACCGCGACCGGATCCATCACCGTGCTGGGCGCGGTACTGGCCATCAGGGCGACGACCCCCGCGGGCCAGGCCGACGTGTCCCCGGCCGCCGTCCCCTCCCCCGCCGGAGCCCCCGCGGGAACCTCCGCGGGGCCCTCCGTGGAAACCCCCGTGCGCCCCCTCGGAGAGATCTTCAAAAACCTCGGGGGAATCGCCGGGGACAGCGGCGCCGAGGCCTCGGGAACCCCTGAGGATCCCGGAACCGGCCAGGGCCCCGGACACCCTCGGGCTCCGTGGGGAGCACCGGCCGCGCCGGGAGTTCCCGCGCGGTCCGGGACGGCCACCGCGCCCCGGCCCTCGGCTCTCCCCTGGACGGCCGTCCGGCCGGAGGCACCGGCCCCCGCCGGGGCTCCCGGACCACTCCTGGCACCCGCGTGGCGGGGAGAGGCCGTCATGCCGGAGGCCGCGCCCGAGGCGCCCTCCCCCCGGAAAGGCTCGGCGGCGCCGGGGACGCCCGTCTCACCGGTGATCCCGATCCCGCTCGGGGACTCTCTCCCGCCGGAGGATCCGGCTCTGCCGGGATCGTCCGCACTGTCCGTGTTCCCGCCGTTCCCACCGTTCCCACCGTCCCAACCGTCCCCGCCGCTCTCAGCGCACGGGCAGCGAGGCGGCGGGCTCCGGTGGGAGGCGTGGGAGGGCTACTTGGGGCGTACCCCGAGCAGTTCGAGCACGGCGACGAGGATGAAACCGCCGACGATGATCACCCAGATCCACCTGGCGCGCGAGTGGAAGCGGTCCTCGCTCACTTCTGCCCCGGGAGCTTGAACTTCGAGGGGTCGAAGCCCGGCGGCAGCTCCAGGCCCGGCGGCAGCTGCTGCCGGGAGCCCAGCTTGCCGAGGAGGCCGCCGCCCGCGGGGGCCGCGGGCTCCTCGGTTTTGTCGGAGGCGGCCTTGCCGAGCGCGGCCTTGCGCGGGTCACCGCTGACCCTGCGTCCCTTGGCCGCCTTCTTCTGCGCTGCCTTGCCGCCCTTGCGACCGCCCGGCATGCCGGGGATGCCCATGCCGCCGGCCATCCGCTTCATCATCTTCTGGGCGTCGAAGAAGCGGGTGACCAGCCCGCTCACCTCGGTCACCGTCACGCCGGAACCCCTGGCGATGCGGGCCCGGCGGGAGCCGTCGATCATCTTCGGGTTGTGGCGCTCGGCCGGGGTCATCGAGCGGATGATGGCGGCGATGCGGTCGAGGTCGCGGTCGTCGACCTGGTTGAGCTGCTCGCGCATCTGCCCCATGCCGGGCATCATGCCGAGCAGGTTCTTGATGGGGCCCATCTTCTGGACCATCATCATCTGCTCGAGGAAGTCCTCCAGGGTGAAGCCGTCGCCCGAGGTGAGCTTGCTCGCCATCTTGGCGGCCTCGGCCTCGTCGAAGGTCTTCTGCGCCTGCTCGATCAGGGTGAGGATGTCACCCATGTCGAGGATGCGGGACGCCATCCGGTCGGGGTGGAAGGCGTCGAAGTCCTCGAGCTTCTCACCGGTGGAGGCGAACATGATCGGCCGGCCGGTGATGTGGCGGACCGACAGGGCGGCGCCGCCCCGGGCGTCGCCGTCGAGCTTGGTCAGCACGACGCCGTCGAAGCCCACGCCCTCCATGAAGGCCTGCGCCGTGGAGACGGCGTCCTGGCCGATCATGGCGTCCACGACGAACAGGACCTCGTCGGGTGAGACCGCGTCGCGGATGTCGGCGGCCTGCCTCATCAGCTCCTGGTCGATGCCCAGGCGGCCGGCGGTGTCGATGATGACGATGTCGTGCTGCTGCCGCTTGGCGTGGTCGATCGACTGGCGGGCCACCGCGACCGGGTCGCCGACGCCGTTGCCCGGCTCGGGCGCGTAGACCGCGACGCCCGCGCGCTCGGCCACGACCGAGAGCTGCTGGACGGCGTTGGGCCGCTGGAGGTCGGCGGCGACCAGCAGCGGCGTGTGGCTCTGCTCGCGCAGCCAGCGGGCCAGCTTGCCGGCCAGGGTCGTCTTGCCCGCGCCCTGCAGGCCCGCGAGCATGATGACGGTCGGCGGGTTCTTCGCGTAGCGAAGCCGCCGGGTCTCGCCGCCGAGGATCTCGATGAGCTCGTCGTTGACGATCTTCACGACCTGCTGCGCCGGGTTCAGCGCCTGGGAGACCTCGACGCCGCGGGCGCGCTCCTTGACCTGGGCGACGAACGCCTTGACCACGGGCAGCGCGACGTCGGCCTCGAGCAGCGCGATGCGGATCTCGCGGCAGGTCGCGTCGATGTCGGCCTCGGACAGCCGACCCTTGGATCGAAGGGAGGAGAAGACCGATGTCAGCCGGTCGGAAAGCGTCTCGAACACGTGATTGGCCAGCCTCTGCGCTACAGGTCTGCGACTCGACCTCCCAGCCTATCCGCTGGGAGGTGCGACTGACGCCCTACAGCGGTCAGCGGCCCCAGCCGGGGACGGCCATCCGCATGGTGAGCGCGTGCTCCACAAGTGTGATGAGCGTGGCCTTCACCGCGTCGCGCGAGCGGGCGTCGGTCCGGGAGATGGGGATGTGGGGCGCCAGTGTCAGCGCCTCGCGTACCTCCTCCTCGCCGTGGAGGTAGGTGCCGTCCCAGCCGTTGACCGCGACGACGAAGGGGAGCTTGGCCTCCTCGAAGTAGTCGATCGCCGGGAAGCTGTCGGCCAGCCGCCGGGTGTCGACGAGCACGATCGCGCCGATCGCGCCGCGGACCAGGTCGTCCCACATGAACCAGAACCGGTGCTGACCCGGCGTACCGAACAGGTACAGGATCAGGTCGCGGTCCAGCGAGACACGGCCGAAGTCCATCGCGACCGTGGTGGTGGTCTTGTTCGGTGTGAGACCGAGATCGTCGATCCCGGCGCTGGCGTCGGTCATCACCGCCTCCGTGGTCAGCGGCAGAATCTCCGACACCGCCCCCACGAAGGTGGTCTTGCCAACACCGAATCCCCCGGCGACGACGATTTTCGTCGATGTCAGGCCGCCGCCGCGGCTAGAGCCTGCGAAGTCCACTGAGCACCCTTTCCAGCAGGTTGAGATCCGGCTTGCCCGCGTCCAGCTGCGGCTGGTGGAGCTGCACCAGGCCCTCGGCTGCCATGTCGGCCACCAGGATCCTGGTCACGCCGAGCGGGATGCGGAGCATCGCGGAGATCTCAGCGACCGAACGCACTTGCCGGCACAGGGCACTGATCCCCTGATACTCCGGGGTGCGGGTGGATAAATCATGATGTATGGAGGTCGCCGAGGAGACCAGGGCCTCCAGGGCGAGTTGGGTCCGGGGGGCGGTGCGCCCCCCGGTGACGGCGTACGGGCGGACGAGGGAGCTCTGCTCCGACGGCGCCGAGTGCATGAGATGGGAGGGACCCCCCTGATGCCGGTGGGGGTCGTCCATCGATTGGTAGGGATACCCGCCGTGCGGGTCGCCCTCACCGGTCCAGCCGCGGCCTGCCACGACAGCCTCCTAGCGTCATCGCCGTCACCGTGAGTGGGAAGACTGCAGTTCGGCGCGGACGGCCGGGGTCAGCACCTGACCGGCCCGCTCGACGAGCATCGTCATCTGGTAGGCCACCAGTCCCATGTCACAGTCGGCGGCGGCCAGCACCGCCAGACACGAACCGTCACTGATGGACATGATGAGGAGCAGCCCTCGCTGCATCTCCACCACGGTCTGGGTGACCGCACCGCCCTCGAAAACCCGCGAGGCACCCTGGGTCAGGCTGATCAGGCCCGCCGCGACCGCGGCCAGCTGGTCGGCCCTGTCCCTGGGAAATCCGTCCGAGTACGCCAACGGCAGACCGTCGGCCGACACGACGACCGTGTGCGCCACACCTGGGACGTTGTTCACAAAGTCGGTGATCAGCCAATTGACCCCCCGGGCGGCCTGGCTCATTTCGCGCACGTGTCATCCTCCTTGGCGACCATGATGAGCTCGCTCACCGGTCCTCCTTGTTTCCTTCAACGTCCCGGCCGAAGTCGGGATAGGGCCGCCCGTCTCCGGCTCCGCCCCTGGCGGCCGCGCGCCCCTGCCGTACTCCCTGCTGGAAGCTCGCCAGCCTGCTGCGCACCGCCTCGGGGGAGACCGTAGGCCGGTGCACGGGAGTCTGGGGGGCCGCGCTCAGGTCGGGCGCGGCCGTACCGGGTACCAGGTTCGCCTTGGGAACCCGCTTGGGCAGTCCCGAACCGGTGACCCCGCCGAGCGAGGGCTCGCTGGCGGCCTTGGCGGCCTGCCAGCCCACGTCGGCGGGCGATGACCAGCTGTTCCCCGCCGGTGCGGGGGCGGCCGGTTGCGAGAGCTGGACGGTCTCCTGGGCGGCCGGGGCCTGGGGGGCCTCCTCGATCCGCTCCTGGACGGCCGGGGCCGGCTCGACCTTCCTGAACCAGTCGGACTCGACGGCCGCGAAGATCGGCAGGAACTCCTCCTTCGCCTCTTCCATGGGCGAGGCGTCGGGGATCACCGGCAGCGGGCCGGTGTTGTCCGCCGGGTCGAAGACGCGGCGCCCGAACGGCCCGGAGTTGCCGGCGGACGGCCAGCCTCCGGAGTCGCCGCGCGAGGAGACGGCCCAGACGTCGGAGCCGCTGTCCCTGCTCTGCTGGCCGCCGGGCCAGACGGGGGCGTCGGCGCGCGGGGCCGTGTTCGGGCCCGTGGACCACGAGCCCGCGTCACCGCGGGGCCCGCCCTGCCCCTGCCGCCACCCCGAGGGGTCGGGCTGGGAGGCGTTCGGCCAGCCGTGGCCGGGGTCGGCGCCGGGCGGCGGTACCTGTCCGGGCCAGGGGGTGTCGACGGGCGCCTGCCCGAACTGGCCGCCTCCGAAGGGAGGCTGCGAGGCCTCGAAGGAGTTGAACTGCTGCCCCATGTCGAAGGAGGCGAACGAGTTCTGGTGGGCGGCCTCGAACGAGGCGAAGGACGGTATCGGGGGGGCGGTGGGGCTGGCCAGCACGGGCGGGCGGTCCATGGATGCCATGGATCCGGCCCAGTCGCCGCTCTGCATGCTGGGGACGGGCCCGCCCGGCCGGGCGGTGACGGCGAGCAGGTTCTCCGGGAGCAGCACCATCGCGGTCAGGCCGCCGCTGTCCTGCTGCCTGAGCTGGACGCGGATGCCGTGCCGCAGGGCGAGGCGGCCGACCACGAACAGGCCCATCCGGCGGGAGACGGAGACGTCCACCACCGGCGGGTTGGCCAGCCGCCAGTTGGCCTGGGAGAGCTCCTCGGCGGTCATGCCGATGCCGATGTCGGTGACCGAGACCATCACCCCGCCGCCGTCGATGCGGTTGCTGGAGACGATGACCTTGGTCTCGCGGGGGGAGAAGGAGATCGCGTTCTCCACGAGCTCCGCGATCAGGTGGACGACGTCGTTGACGGAGGTGCCCACCACGGACACGCCCGCGGACAGCTGCAGGTCGACCCGCTCGTAGTTCTCGACCTCCGACAGCGAGGCGCGGACCACGTCGATGAGCGGGACCGGCTGGCTCCACCGGCGGGCGGGTTCCTGGCCGGCGAGGACCAGGAGGTTCTCGGAGTTGCGGCGCATGCGGGTGGCGAGGTGGTCGAGGCGGAAGAGGCTGCCGAGCCGGCCCTCGTCCTGCTCGCCCTGCTCCAGGCTCTCGATGAGGGAGAGCTGGCGTTCGACCAGGGTCTGGCTGCGCCGGGAGAGGTTGACGAACATCGAGTTGACGTTGCTCCGCAGCGTGGCCTCCTGGCCCGCCAGGCGCACGGCCTCGCGGTGGACCTCGTCGAAGGCCCGCGCCACCTCACCGATCTCGTCGTCGGAGGCGACACCGATCGGGGTGATGTCGGCGGTGGAGACCTCGCCGCTCTCGCGCATCGTCTGGACGGTCTCGGGGAGACGCTGGCCGGCGATTGACAACGCCTCGGTACGGAGCCTGCGCAGCGGCCTGACCAGCGACCGCGCCATGACGGCGGTGACGATCAGGACGAGGAGGAGCAGCAGTCCGCTCAGCCCGGCGGCGATCAGCGCGCCGCGCTGCTCGGACGCCTGCAGGTCCGCGCTCTGCATGATGAGGGTCTTGGCGACCTGCTCCTCCACCGCGCGCATGCGGTCGACGACCTCGGTTGAGGAGTCGAACCAGGACTGCAGGTCGTTGAGCCCGCTCTTGGAGACGTCGACGTTCAGCAGCGGCCGGCCGTTGAGGGCCAGGAAGATGGCGCGGGCGCGCGTCGCCGCCGCGCGGTCCTTCTTCGGGCTGCTCACCGTGTCGTCGTAGAACTGGCGTTGCTGGATCGACGCCTCGGAGCGGAAGGCCGCGAGCTCGCTGTCGAACTGCGCGCGGGCGGCCAGCATGGCGTTGAGGCCCTCGACGCTGAACCCCCTGAGGACGAGGGCGACGGCGAGGTTGGCCCGTTCCCTGGACGCCTGCTCCTTGGCCCGGGTCAGCGCGGCGAACGCGGCCGCGCCGCCGGTGAGCTCCTCGTCGGAGACGCCCTGGATGATCTCGTCGTGCAGGGCGATCAGGTCCACGATGGTACGGGAGTACATGGCGATCGTGGGCTGGGCCGGCAGGGAGGTGGCCTTGCCCGCGGCCAGTTCGCGCATGCTCTTGAGCTCGTCGATGCGGCGGCTGATCTGGGTGAGCTCGGTCGTGCCCCGGACGCCGAGGGCCCCCAGGAGACCGCTGTCGGCCCTGGCCTCGTCGACGAGGGGCTTCACCCGCGCGACGACCTGGTCGACGGACTCGTACTGCTTCTGCAGGCTCGCCCTGCTGCCGGCCTGCCGGCCCGCCGCCACGTACCGGGCCGACAGGTCTCGTTCGTACTGCAGCTCGTTGACGAGGTCGCTGAGACCGGCGGTGAGTTCGGCGGTGGTGCGCACCCGCTCGTACTCGGTGGCGCTGCTGATCGAGCCGGTGACCCGCAGGCCGCCCAGCACGATCGCGGCGACGGTGGGGATGACGATGAGCGCGATCAGTCGCGATCTCACTCGCCAGTTCTTGAGCGCGAGCCTGGCGCCGTTCCTCGCGGACTTCTCGGAGTCGCGACCGTCAAGGTCCTGACCCGGGCCGCGCTGCGGCTGTCCCCCCTGGCTGTCGAATCCCAGGGCAGGTGCCAGCCCGGATTCGCGTTCGCTGGGGATTGACGCTGTCCTCACTGGCCTCCGCTGCCTCTCCTCGGATCGTCTGCTTGGAGGGGATCGCGTCACGCAATGATGTGCGAGTGACGCCGACGCATCCATGGGGTAGGGGTTATTGGAGCACAGCCGGATGAGTTCGGCCAACAGCACATAACTCGCATTCTTCACTTAACAGGCACACAGCATCCGCAACCGGGCGATGACTCTCCGTCCTGTAACCGCAAACTTCCACAAAGTTGCGAAACAGATTTATTGACTTCTTTCCCAGCGACCGGTAAGCCCGCCCATCTAACGATTGATACGGGCGTGACAACCGGGAGTCTCGTGACCGTTTTGTGGCTTAGGGGCGAAAGGGGCAATATTTGTAATTTGACCGATCTACTCCGCTACTCTGTCCGCGGTCGGCATACCCCCCTTGACCAACATGCCTCCCGGGACCTCCTCCATGTCGCCCGATGAGTTACGCGAGTTCCGGCCAGGGGCGGTCAAACGCAGCTAAGGAGACCCATGAGGTTCAAACTTGCGAGCCGGGCCGTCGTCGCGGGAGTGGCCGCCGCCCTCGCGCTGAGCGCCTGCGGAAGCTCTGACAAGCCCGGTGACACCGCCGCCGCGAACGCGGGCGGCCTGGAGAAGACCAGTCTCGTGATGGGGGCCCTGCCGATCCCCGACTCGGCGGCACTCTACATCGCCAACAAGAGGGGCTTCTTCAAGGAGGAAGGGCTCACCGTCAAGATCGAGCCGGTGCCCGGCGGCGCGCAGGCCCAGCTGGGTCTCATGGGCGGCACCTTCGACGCCACGCAGACGAACTACGTCTCGACCTTCCTCGCGGTCTCCAAGGGCCAGAAGATGAAGATCATCTCCGACCTCTACCAGGCCGCCCCGAACTCGTTCAACCTCATGGTGCCGAAGGACTCCGGGATCAAGACGCCCGCCGACCTCAAGGGCAAGAAGATCGCGGTCAACAGCAAGCAGAACATCGGCACCCTGGCGGTGACGACGGTGCTCAAGACGCACGGCCTCACCGAGAAGGACGTCGAGTTCGTCGAGTTCCCCTTCCCCGAGATGGGGGGCCAGCTGGCCAACAAGACCGTCGACGCCGCCTGGATGACGGAGCCGGCCCTGACCGCGGTGCAGAAGAAGATCGGCGCCCAGAAGCTCGCCGACACGATGGTCGACTCCACCGCGGACTTCCCCATCGCGGGCGTGGCCGTCACCGAGAAGTTCGCCGCCGAGAACCCCAAGACGGTCGCCGCCTTCCAGCGCGCGATCGCCAAGGCCCAGCAGATCGCCGCCACCGACCGCAAGGCCGTCGAGGAGATCCTGCCGGACTACACCCAGATCGACGCGGCGACCGCGGCCGTCATCACGCTCGGGTCCTTCCCCACCAGCCTTGACGAGACCCGCCTGCAGCGGGTCGCCGACCTCATGCTGGAGCAGGGTTACCTCACGAGCCCGATCCAGGCCAAGACCATCCTCCCCGGAAACCTCGGGTGACCAAGCGCAACCCGCTCGACAGCAGACTGCTCTGCGGCGCTCTCGGCGTCGCGGGGCTGTTCTGCGTCCTGGAGGCCGCGGGCCGGACCGGGCTGATCGACCCGCTCGCGTTCCCGCTGATCTCCACGGTGCTCGCCCGGGCGGCCGCTCTCGTGGTGGACGGGGAGTTCCTCTCCGACGTGGTCTCGACCCTCGGCGCGTGGGCGACCGGGCTGCTGATCACGGTCGTGATCGCGGTGCCCCTGGGGTTCCTGCTCGGCACCCTGCCCCGCGTGGAGAGCGCGCTGCGGCCGATCGTGGAGTTCCTGCGCCCGATCCCGTCGATCGCGCTGATCCCGCTGGCGCTCGCCGTGTTCTCCGACAGGTTCGACATGAAGGTCACCCTGGTCGTCTACGCGGCGACCTGGCCCATCCTGATCAACACGATGTACGGCCTCAAGGACGTCGACCCCCTGGCCAAGGAGACGCTCCGCAGCTTCGGGTTCGGGAAACCGGCCGTGCTGTGGCGGGTCTCCCTGCCCAGCACCGCGCCCTTCATCGCCACCGGTGTCCGGCTGGCGTCGGCGATCGCGCTCATCGTGGCGATCAGCACGGAGCTGCTCGGCGGCGGCGCCGACGGCATCGGCAGCTACGTCCTGGAGAGCGCGGGCGGCGTGGACGCGACGGAGTACGTCATCGCCGCGGCCATGTGGGCCGGCGTCATCGGCCTCGTCACCAACGGCCTGTTCGTGTCCGCGGAGCGGCGACTCTTCCGCTGGCACACCGCCCGTACGGAGGTGGTGTGATGAGCGGCGCGATGCGCGTCGCCGGCCGGCTGTGGCCGGTCGTGGCCGTCGTGGCGCTGTGGGAGCTGCTCACCCGCTACCTGGAGGCGCTGGGCTTCCCGCCTCCGTCGCAGATCGCGGCCAGCGCGTACACGCTGTGGCTGACCGGTCCCGCCGAGCGGCTCTGGCTCACCGACGCGGCGCTGGAGAACATCCCCGCGAGCATCGGCCGGCTGCTGGCCGGATGGGTGCTGGCCGGGGTCGTCGGGATCACCCTCGGGATCGCCCTGGGCCGCTCCCCGCTGCTCTTCCGCCTCGTCGACCCGCTGGTGCAGTTCGCCCGCGCCATTCCCCCGCCCATGCTGCTGGCGCTGTTCCTCGCGCTGTTCGCCATCGGTCCCCGGATGCAGATCAACTTCATCGCGTTCGGCATCGTCTGGCCGGTCCTGATCAACGCCTGCGAGGGCGCCAGGCACGTCGACCGCCAGCACCTGGACACCGCGCGTGTCTTCGGGCTGACGGGCGGCGAGCGGCTGTTCCGGGTCATCCTGCCCTCGGCCATGCCGAAGATCTTCGCGGGGCTCCGGGTCAGCCTGTCGCTGGCGCTCATCCTCATGGTGCTCTCCGAGCTGATCGGCAGCACCGACGGGATCGGCTTCCAGCTCCTGGACGCCCAGAGGTCGTACGACTTCCCCGCCCTGTGGGCGTCCATCGTGGTGCTCGGCGTCCTGGGATACGCGCTCAACTCGGCGTTCCTGGCGGCCGAGCGTCGTGTCCTGTCCTGGCACCGATCCGCCAAGCAGACGACCTGAGGACCTGCTGTGCTCGAAATCACGAACCTGTCCCATACCTACGGCAGCGGGCCGGGCGCGCACACCGCGCTGGGCGGCATCAATCTGAGGGTCGCCCAGGGCGAGCTGGTGTGCGTCGTCGGCCCCTCCGGGTGCGGCAAGTCCACCCTGCTGCGCTCCATCGCGGGGCTGATCCGGCCCAGCGGCGGCCAGGTCACGCTCAACGGCACCCGGGTCGAGCAGACGCCCGACAACCTGGCCGTGGTGTTCCAGGACTACAGCCGCTCCCTGTTCCCCTGGATGTCGGTGGCCGACAACGTCTCGCTCCCGCTGCGGCGCAGGGGCCTGGACAAGCAGCGGCGCAGGCAGGCGGCGCTGGAGGCGCTGGAGGAGGTCGGGCTGCAGGGAGCCGCGGCCAAGTATCCGTGGCAGCTGTCCGGCGGCATGCAGCAGCGGGTGTCCATCGCCCGCGCGCTGGCCTACCGCCCGGCCCTGCTGCTGATGGACGAGCCGTTCGGCTCCGTCGACGCCCAGACCCGCGAGGACCTGGAGGACCTGACCCTGCGGGTCCGCGGCATGCACAACATGACCATCGTGCTGATCACCCACGACATCGACGAGAGCGTCTACGTCGGTGACCGCGTCGTGGTCCTGTCCAAGGCCCCCGCCGGGATCGTGGGCGACCTGCGCGTGGACCTGCCGGGGCCGCGCGACCAGATCACCACCCGCGAGCACCCCGACTTCGTGCACCTGCGCGCCGAGGTCGGCCGCCTGGTACGCGGCATGCGCAGCCCGTCGGCCTCTGCCCCCTGAGCCCGGCCCTCCCCGGCTCCTGACCACGGCCCGGTCACGGTCCACGGCCCCGTCACGGTCCCGGACCGCGGCGGGCCTGCCGACGGGCCCGGCTCCCGGTGCCGTGAAAAACACCCGCCGGAGCCCGGCGCGTCCCCGCCCGGGCGCGCCGACGCTCCGGCGTGGACGCCCGACCCGGGCGTGCCGGTCCCCCTCACGGATCCGCACGCCGCACAGAGAGGATCTCCATGAGCAACTCACAGGCACCGGTCTGGGACGCGATCGGCGGCGTCTCCCGCTTCGCCGCCCTCGCGACGATGGCCGAGCTCGGCTGCGCCGACCACCTGAGCGACGGGCCCCTGGACGTCGACGAGCTCGCGCGGCGCTGCGACGCCGACGCGCCCGCGCTCGGCAGGGTGCTGCGCGAACTCGCCTCCATGGGCATCGTCGCGACGGTACGGCCCGGCGTGTACGAGCTGACCGAGGCCGGAGCCACCCTCCGCGACGACGTGCCGGGCTCGCTCCGCCCCGCGGTACGGATGATCTCCGAGGAGGGCTTCTGGTACGGCATGGGCAAGGTCCCGCAGACCGCCCGCACCGGCAGGTCGGGGTTCGCCGAGCGGCACGGTCCGCTGTACGGCTACCTCAAGGCCAACCCCGTGGCCGGGGCGCTGTTCAACGACTACATGGTGGTCCGGGCCAAGCCCTTCGCGGAAGCGGTGGCCGAGCGCTACGACTTCTCCGGCGTGCGCACACTGGTGGACGTGGCCGGCGGCAAGGGCCACATCCTGGCCTCCGTTTTGAACAGGTATTCAAATGTCTCGGGCATTCTTTTCGACCAGGAACAGGTGGTGGACGACGCCAGGCGATTCTTCGCGGAGGCCGCTCTTGAAGACCGATGCAAATTCGTCTCCGGCGACTTCTTCGCCTCGGTGCCCGAGGGCGGCGACGCCTATCTGTTGAGCAGCGTCATCCATAACTGGTCCGACGAGGACTCGGTGCAGATTCTGCGCAATGTCCGCAAGGCCATTTCCGACGACGGCCGGGTGCTACTGGTGGAGGCCGTCGTGCCCGAAGACGACCGGCCGCACATCAGCAAGGACATCGACATGCGCATGCTCGCCCTTTTCGGGGACGGCATGGAGCGCAGCACCTCCGAATACGCCGCGCTGCTGGAGGCCTCCGACTTCCGGCTGAGCCGGCAGGTGGAACTGCCCCAGGGCGCCTCCATCGTGGAGGCCCTGCCTGTGTGACGGGCCTGTGTGACGGGCCTGTGTGACGGGCCTGTATGACGGCCGGCGGCCGGTGGCGTGAACCTCACGTCACCGGCCGCCGCCGTTTCGCCCGCCGTTTCCTCGCCCGCCGTTTCGCCCGCCCGCGAACCGCGCCCGCGCCCACGCCTCCGGGCCGGGCCGCCCGTCACCGGGACCTCCTACGCGCCGGGACGGCGAACATTCCATGAGGAACGGGCGTTGAGGGCGCTCACGTCCACGTCGGTGATCCCCCGCTGGGCGGCGGCCATGTCCGTCAGTTCCTCCACCGTGAGCACGTCGGCGATGTCGTCGAACCCGCCGGGCGCCCGCTCGGCGACCAGCGCGATGGTCTTCTCCATGGGCAGCTCACGATGGGCGAGCACGAGCCCCGTGGTGACGGTCCTGCGCTCCTTCTCGTACGCGGCCAGCCCCGCGGCGGGATCGGGCGCACCGGCCAGCTCCCTGGCCAGGACCCGCGCGTCCAGCACGGCCTGCGAGCCGCCGTTGGCGCCCACCGGGTACATCGGGTGCGCGGCGTCTCCCAGCAGGGTGACCCGGCCCGACCCCCACCAGGGGAGCGGGTCCTTGTCCACCATGGGGTACTCCAGGATCCGTTCCGAACCGGAGATGAGCGCGGGCACGTCCAGGTAGGGCAGCCTCCAGCCGTCGAAATGCGGGAGCACGTCCTCCAGGCGGCCCGGCCTGGACCAGTCGGCCGCCGGGACGGAGCCGGCTTCGGCCGTCACCACCTCGGCGACCCAGTTGATCAGCACTCGTCCCCGGGCCCGCGCCCGCGAGATGGGGTAGACCACGAACTTGGCCGACCGGTTGGAACCCGCGACGATCATCGTGGTGCCGTCGAGGAAGGGATCCCCCTCGGCCGTTCCCCGCCACATCCGGATCCCGTTCCACATCAGCGGCCCGTCGCCGGGATGCAGCCGGGCACGCACCGCGGAGTGGATGCCGTCCGCGCCCACGAGGACGTCGGCCGTCTCCCTCAACTGCTCACCGGTCCGCGCGTCGCGCAGCGACGCCGTGACGAGGGTGGGTCCGGCGGGCCCGGTCTCGTCCTGCTCGAAGTCCTCCAGCCGCAGCCCGGTCCTGACGGCACCGGCGCCGAGCCGTTCACGCACCGCGGCGAGAAGCAGCATCTGCAGCTCACCGCGGTGCACGGAGTACTGGGGCCAGTCGTATCCCGCGGACCTTCCGCGCGGCAGCGACAGGATCGTCCCGCCGAACCTGTCCGTGAAGTTCATTGAGCTTGTCGGGACGCCGGTCCTCGCGAGCTCGTCCCCCAGGCCGAGCTCGGTCAGCTCCCGGACCGCGTGGGGTTGCAGGTTGATGCCCACCCCCAGCGGGCGCAACCGCACGGCCGACTCGGCGACCACGCAGTCGATACCCGCGGCGTGAAGGCTCAGCGCGGTGGTGAGCCCCCCGATGCCACCTCCGATGATCAGTACCCGCATGGCGTCCTCGCTGTCCGTCGGGGGTTCATGTCTCGCTCCGCGCGTTCAGGTGCCACCTGAGCGCCCGCCTCTCCACCATCACGAAGACGGCGTTGAGCAGGTATCCCAGCACGCCCAGGATCACGATCCCCGCCCACATCTGAGGCAGTTCGAAGCTGCGCTGGGCGCCGACGAGAAGCGAGCCGATGCCCACGGTGCTCCCGATGAGCTCGGACAGGACCATCAGGATCAGGGCGAGGCCCAGGCTGATCCGGAGCCCGGCCACGATCTTGGGAGCCGCGGCGGGGATGATGATCCACAGCAGCCTCCGGATCCCCCGCACCCCGAAGACCTCGGCAGTGTCCAGATGGAGCCGTTCCACCGTACGGACACCGTCGATGGTGTTGAGCAGCACCGGCCAGACGACTCCGGAGACGATGGTCGCCACCTGCATGGACGTCCCGAGCTGGAACGTCACCACGTAGAAGGAGATCAGGGTGGGCGGTGGAACCGCCCGTCCGAAGTGGACCATGGGCTCCACGTAGTCGGCCAGCGTGCGGGACAGGCCCAGCGCGATGCCGACGGCGACCCCGGCGAGACAGGCGAGCGCCCACCCTCCGAAGAGGTTGAACAAACTGTGCCCGAAGTCCTCCAGCGCGTCCTCGGTGAGGAACAGCCGGTTCGCCGGACCGGAGAACCACAGCTCGTACATCGTCACGGCGATCTCCGACGGCGGCGGGAAGTAGCTCTCCCGGATGACCCGGGTGGCCACCTCCCAGACCGCGGCCAGCACGGCCGCGAGCCAGAACCGGGACACCGCCCCGGTGATGGCGCCGCGTGCCGCCGTACCGGCCCGGCTCATCGTGCCGTCCCCTCGGTGCGCGCGAAGTGCCAGCGGAAGACCCTGCGCTCCACCCGGACCAGCAGCGTGTTGACGGCGAGGCCGAGCGCTCCCGCCCAGACCGCGCCGGCCAGTATCACGTCGGTGTTGCCTCCGGAACTGCCCGCGCTGATGAGGAAGACGCCGAGACCGCTCGCGCCGCCGCTCAGCAGTTCGGCGCTCACGACCACGACCAGCGCGATGCCCGCGGAGACACGCACCCCGGTCGCCACGAACGGCGCCGCGCTGGGGAGCGAGACCCGCCAGAGCACGGCCAGGGGACCGAAGCCGAAACTACGCAGCGCGTCCTTCGCCACGGGGTCCACGTCCCGGAGCGCGTAGAGCATGTTGAGCAGGATCGGCCAGGAGGCCGCGTAGAGGATCAGGGAGACCTTCATCTCGGTCTCCGCCCCGAACAGCAGGATCGCCAGCGGGATCAGCGCCACCGAGGGGATCGGGCGGAGGAACTCCACCACGACCCGGCTCGGCGTGCTCAGCCACGGCACCGATCCGAGCACCACGCCCGCGGTGACCGCCACGACGACGGCCAGGGCCAGACCGGCCAGCCAGGCCAGGACCGTGTCCGCCACACCGGCGAGGAAGAGGGGGTCCCCCGCCAGCGTGACGGACCTGAGCAGCACGACGGAGACCGGCGGGACGACCTCCGGGTCGACGATCCCCAGCCGGATGACCGTCTCGGCCAGGACCGTCGCCGCGCAGACCCCGATCACCCCCCGGATGACACGGGTTGCGTTCATGTGCCGGCGACGATGAGGTCCCGCACGTCGAGCGTCTCGTCGAGGAGACCGGACTCGCGCATGGTGTCGGTGACCCGCTGGAGCCTGGTGGCGTCCAGCGTGGTGGGGAAGCCTCCGATGGCGAGGTCGGCCGCCGCGTCCGCGGTGATCTTGGTGTACTTCGGCAGGACCGCGACCACGTTCGCCCGGTCGGCCGCGAGCGCCTTGGCCTCCGCCATCGCCTGCTGGAACGCCGCCACGGTCCTGGGGTTCGCCTTGGCGAACTCCGAGGTCACCGCGTAGCCGGCGATCGGGAAGTCCGCGGTCGGGCCCTGGGAGAGGTCCCAGAGGAGCCGGGCGCCGATGGACCGGCCGATGAAGGTGCCGAACGGCTCCACGACCACGACGGCGTCGGCCGTGCCGGCCTTCAGCACGCCCTCCATCTCCGGGAAGGGGAACTCCACGAAGCTCTTGTCCTCGTCGAACTCGATGCCGTGCGTCTTGGCGGCCACCTGGGCCAGCATCGTCGCGATGTTGCGCTTGGTGTTGACCGCGATGGTCCTGCCCTTGAGGTCGGCCACGCCCTGGATCGGGCTGTCCTTGGCGACCATGATCGTATGCGTCCTGGGGGCGCTCTGGAAACCGTCAGAAACGATCTTGAGGTCGATGACGCCCTTGGCGTGGGCGCCGAAGAAGGAGACGTAGTTGCCGAAGCTGACGTCCAGGCTGCCGCCCTTGAGCTTGGGAATGGCCTCCGCGCCGCCCGCGAGGGTGCTCAGCGTGACATCGAGCCCCTGCTTCTTGAACAGCCCCTTCTCCACCGCGATCTGCAGCGGGGCCGTGTCGAGGACCGGGATCGTGCCGACGTTGATCCTGACCTTCTCCGGGCCGGAGCCACCGGCGTCCCCGGCGGGCTCCCCGGCGGCGCATCCGGTGACCGTGACAAGCGCCAGCGCCAGAATTCCGACAATGAGGTGATCTCAGCAAGATCGGCTCGGGCATTTGGTTCTTGATGCCGCCAGAACGGTGCCGACGAACATGAACCGGGATGGATCGCGATGCCCC